>JASGFT010000081.1:0-21615 GCA_047605425.1 Burkholderiaceae bacterium
GGCGCTGGCGCGCTACCTGGGAGCCATTGTCCAGGGCATGTCCGTACAGGCCCAGGACGGCGCGACGAGGCAGGAGTTGCTGGCGATCGCGGATATCGCCGTTCGGACGCTGAGGCAGTCGACGTCGTAGCGCGTGCCGGGAGGGAACAGGAAATCGTCAGCCGGCGGGCGCAGCACGAACTACGAGTTGGAGGATTGACGCGCACCGTTTTGTGCCCCAATATAGGGGAACAATTCTGGTGTCTGCTATGCAAACCTTCACGATCCGCGAACTGCGAGAACGCTCTGGCGATCTCAGCCGAGAGGCTGAGGAAGGCCGTTTGGCGCTCGTCACTCGCCACGGACGGCCCTTGTTCATCAGCGTACCCTTCACTGACGATCTGCTCGAAGCTGGCGTCCACACGGCGCTGGCCGTCACCCTGTTCAAGAGCGGCGAGCTGACCCCGGCGCGTGCTGCCAAGCTGGCACGGATGAGCCTGCCGCAGTTTCTGGCACACCTGAGCGCACGAGGTATCCCTGTAGTCGATTACGATCCGGCTGAACTGGAGCAGGAACTCGCTGCCTTCAATGCGGCATGATGCGTCGGCCCGTCGTCGTTTCCGATTCCGGGCCACTGATTGCATTGGCCCACGTCGAAAGCTTAGCCGCGGGAACCGTCGCGGCGCCGTGAGGTTTTCCGCCCAGACGCGAAGCCGTCTGACGTAATCAAGCCGCCCCGGCCCGCGCGCCTGCGGCACGGGTCCCGGCCGACGACGCCCAGGACACCAGCAGGCCGATCACCAGGCCCGCGGCGGCCAGGTAGAACGCGTGCCGCGCACCGACGGCCAGCCCCTCGCGCAATGCCTCGCCGTGCAGGCCGACGATGCCGCGATTGGCGAAGGCCACCAGCACCGCGATGCCGATCGCATTGCCGACATTGAGCGTCGTCGAGGCCATGCCCGAAGCGATGCCCTGCTCGTGATGCGCGACGCCGGACGCCGCGGCGATCCACATCGCGGTCCAGACGATGCCCTGGCCGATGCCCGACACCACCAGACCCGGCACGATCAGCGCATACGGCGCACCGACGAAGGCGGCCGGGGCCAGCGCCAGCGTACCGGCGATGCCGATCACGAATCCCGCCACCAGCGTGGCACGGGTGGACAGCCGGTCGGCCAGCCGGGCGCCGAGTTGCGTGCCCATGAAGATCGCCAGTGACGGCACGATGAAGGCCAGCCCCGTCTGCAGCGCGCTGTAGCCCTGCACGCTCTGGAACAGCACGGTCAGGAAGTACGGCAGCGCACCGAACGTGCCCATGTACAGGAAGGTGATCGCCATCCCCGACACCAGGCTGCGGTTGCCGAACAGCCGCAGCGGCATCAACGGATCGCGGCTGCGCGACTCGATCAGCATGAAGGCCGACAGCAACACGGCCGACAGCACCAGGGCCCCCAGGACCGGCGCGGCCCGCCATCCTTCCTCCGGCCCTTGCACCAACGCGTAGACCAGCAGCGTCGCGCCCGCGGTCGCCGTCAGGGCGCCCGGCAGGTCGAAGTCGCGACGCTCGGTTCGGCGCGCATCCTTGGGAATCACGAAGAAGGCGGCGACGATGGCGATGCCCGCCAGCACGACGTTGACGAAGAACACCGACGGCCAGCCGTAGGTGCTGGTCAGCACGCCGCCGGCCAGCGAGCCCAGCGTCAGGCCGCTTGCGCCGGCACCGCCCCAGATCGCCAGCGCGCGGTTGCGGGCCGGCCCCTCGTCGAACAACCGGTTGATCAGCGACAGCGTGGCCGGGAACAGCAGCGCCGCACCGATGCCCTGCACGGCCCTTGCGATGACGATCACCGCCGGACTCCAGGCCAGCCCGCCGACCAGCGACGACAGCGCGTACAGCCACAGCGCGAAGATGAACATGCGGCGCTGGCCCAACAGATCGGCGGCACGGCCGCCCAGCAGCAGGAAGCCGCCGCAGAACACCGTATAGGCGCTGACTACCCATTGCAGCGTTTGCTCGGAAAAACCCAGGCCGGCGCCGATCTGCGGCAGCGCGACGAACACGATGTTGATGTCCAGCGAGTAGATCAACTGCGCGAACGCGAGCAGCGCCAGACTCCAGCCCGACGAACGGTGGGAACGAGCGGCGGAAGGAAAGGAAGACATCGACGACTCTCCTGGAATGATGTTCGTTAGTACGAATACATACGAACTATAACAGTACGAGGACAGTCGAACAATAAATAGCGAAGGCTCCTGATCGCCTGGATGGTTTGAAGGTACGCGTACCATGGAATAAACTGCCGGGATGACGCCCAATCATCCGGACCGTGAGCAGATCCGCCTGGAGAACGTGCTGACCGCGCTGGGCAACCCGCTGCGCCTGACCGTGGTCCGCGTGCTGGCCGGCGGCGGCGAGCACCCGTGCAGCGCGGTGCTGCAAGGCATCCCCAAGTCGACGCTGACCCATCACTGGCGCGTGCTGCGCGACAGCGGCGTGATCTGGCAGCGCCCGTACGGGCGGGAGAACCTGCTGTCGCTGCGCCGCGAGGATCTGGACGCGCGCTTTCCGGGTCTGCTCGACGCGCTGCTGGGCGCGGTGCGGAAGGATCCGCTGACGCAGGAAACCACCGCGCGGAACCTGCCGCCCGGCTGAGCCTCCGGCTCGGCGCGCTGAACCGCTGAGCCGCTCGAGTCAGCGCCGGCCGCTGACGATGTGGTTAAGCCGTACGGATGTGCAACTGCTGACGGATGCGGGAATGAAACCCTTCGATGATCTGGTCGCCGAAGCGCAAACCGCCGATGTCGACGGATGGGGATTCGATTGGCTGACGGGGCGCGCGTCCGAAGAGCGTCCGCCCTGGGGCTATGCCCGTTTGCTGGCGCAGCGGCTGGCCGGCGTGCGGTCCGCACTGGACCTGGACACCGGCGGCGGCGAGGTGTTGGACGAGGCGCCTCGCCTTCCACCGCTGATGTGCGCCACCGAAAGCTGGCCGCCCAATGTGCAAAGGGCTCGCCAGCGCCTGAGCGCGCGAGGCGTGCGGATCGTGATGACGGCGATCGGCGACCCGCTGCCTTTCGCCGATGCATCGTTCGAGCTGGTCACGTCACGGCACCCGGTGCGTCCGTATTGGACCGAGATCCACCGGGTCCTCGAACCGGGCGGACGCTACTTCGCTCAGCACGTCGGGCCGGCCTCGGCCTTCGAGCTTATCGAGCATTTCCTGGGACCGCTGCCGCGGGAACGGCGCCTGCGCGACCCGCAGGATGAAGCCGCGGCGGCCAAGGCTGCCGGCCTGACCGTCACGGATCTGCGCACCGCGCGCTGCCGCATGGTGTTCCACGACGTGGGCGCCATCGTCTGGATCCTGCGCAAATGCGTGTGGTGGGTGCCGGATTTCTCGGTGCAGAAGTACCGTCAGGCATTGCTCGCTCTGGACGATCGCATGCGCCGGGGCGAGCCTTTCGTCGCGCACGCGACTCGCCATCTGATCGAGGCCCGACGCTGACTCGCGGTGGATACTCTGTCCGCCATGAAAAAGATCCTGCTGACCGCCGCGCTGCTCGCTGCAGCCTCCCAGTCCCACGCTGGCGCCGACACGCCTGAAAGGCGCCAGGCCCTGGACGTGCTGATCCGCCATGCCGCCACCGTGGCCTGCGACACCACGCTCGAAGGCCGCGAGCCCTCCGCCGAGCTGCTCGAGAACGTCCACGCCGTCGAACGCGGCGAGACCATCGGCAGCGCCACCTACTTCATCCTGTGGGGCGGTGACATGGGATGCAACCGCGGCTCGGGCACGTCCTCGTATTTCGTCAGCGAGGTCGGACGCTATTCGGATTCGAGACCGTTCATGGTGCGCAGCAACCACGCATTCGGCGAGGTGCTGGGTCAGGTCGTCAATCCCCGGTTCATCCGCAAGCTGGAAAAGACGCGCGACGGCCGCTTCGTCATCGTCTCATCGGAGCATGCCGAAAACGATCCGAACAACTTCCCTAGCGACAGCTATCGATACACGCTGGAAATGCGGGACGGGAGATGGCAGGTGGTCGACCGGGAGTTTCTGGGCAAGAACGAGTGATCATCAGCACGCCGAGAGTGCCCGGATCAGCAATGCTTACGCCGGGGTGCTGGTCTAGGACGATCTGGCCGAGATCGATGCCGCGCTGATGCCGAGTGGATTGCCGGATGGCCGCATCCCTTATTTCGCGATCCCGAGAAACAGCGCCAGACACCGCTCCACCTCGACCAACGCATCGGCGCCGAGCCGCCCGAAGGTCGGGCCGACCTTGTCGCGCTTGACCGTCATGGTCTTGTCGATCATCACCTGAGACGGCTCTTGCAGGCCGTTTTCCGCATCCGGCTGGACTTTGATCCGTAGCAGCGGCGCCGCCACCAGCGTGCTGGTCACGGGCAGCACCGTGACCGTCGCGCTCTCGCTGAAATGGTCAGCCTGGATCACCAACGCCGGGCGCGGTTTACCGAAGTCGCCCTGCATGGCGATGGTCACCAAATCGCCGCGCATCATTCGGTCCAGCCGTCCACGTCAGAGAGGGCATCGTCCATCCACTGCTGCAGGTCGGTGTCGGCATGATCAACCTGGGCCACCAGTTGGGCTTGGCGCCGACATTCCTGCGCAAAGTCCGGCCGCCGGGTGTCAGGCACCCAAATCTGTACCGGGCGCAGCCCCGCCTGGCGCAGGGCGTCGCGGTGCTTCTGTACGCGGGAATTGACGTGAGCCATGAATGCCTCCGACTCGTTACATGTAACACTATACGCCTCTGAGCGTTACATGCAACGGATAGTCGGTGTAACCGGCGGCTCCGCCACCGAAGAAACGGCTCGCGTCGGGCACCGCCAGCGACCAGCCGTGGCGCAGGCGCTCGGGCAGGTCCGGATTGGCGACGAAGGGTCGGCCGAACCCGATCAGGTCGGCCCAGCCGTCGCGCAGCGCGGCCTCGGCGCGCTCCCGCGTGTACCGGCCGGCGTAGATCAGGGTGCCGCGATAGACGAGCCGCAGCGCTTCCTTGAAGGCGACCGGCATCTCGGGTGCGTCCTCCCAGTCGGCCTCGGCAATGTGGACATGAGCGACGCCGAGATCGTCCAGCAGCCTGGCCGCGCCGAGATAAGTGGCCTGGGGCGTGTCGTCCACAGCGCCTTGCAGCGTCGTCAACGGCGCCAGCCTTACGCCGACCCGCGCGGCGCCGGCCACGGCGATCACCGCCTCGACGACTTCGCGCAGAAAGCGCAGGCGCCTGGACAACGACCCGCCATAGCCGTCGGTGCGGGCATTGGCCCGCGAATCGATGAACTGATTGATCAGATAACCGTTGGCGCCATGCAGTTCGACACCGTCGAAGCCCGCGGCCATCGCATTGCGCGCGGCGACGGCGAAGTCGCGAACCACGTCGGCGATCCCGGCTTCGGACAACGCGCGCGGCGCCGAGTGCTGGACCATCCGGCCGACGCCGGCGTGCGGCCCCCTGCCTTCCGGGTCGATGAAGACCTTGACGCCTTCGGCCACCAGCGGCGACGACGATACCGGCGCCTGACCGCCGGGCTGCAGCGACACGTGCGAGACGCGACCGACGTGCCAGAGCTGCGCGAAGATGCGGCCGCCGGCCGCACGCACGGCCTCGGTCACGCCGCGCCAGCCAGCCACCTGCTCGGCGCTGTGGATCCCCGGCGTCCACGCATAACCCTGGCCTTGCCGGCTGATCTGCGTGCCTTCGCTGATGATCAGCCCGGCGCCGGCGCGCTGCGCGTAGTACTCGGCCATCAACGGGGTCGGGACGTTTCCGCTGGCCGCGCGCGAGCGCGTCATCGGCGGCATGACGATGCGGTTGGGCAGTTCGAGCTCGCCCAGGCGGTGAGGCGTGAACAGCATGATTCAAGGCTCCGTGGAAGAAGAAGGGGTAAGCGGCGTCGCGGCGGCCGCGGGCCTCGCGCCGAGACCGGGCAGCAAGGCGTCGAGATCGACCGCGTCGGCCATCGCCCGGTTGCCCTCATCGCCCGGATGGAGCCGGTCGCCCGAATCGAAGCGCGCGGCGATGCGCGCCGGATGCGCGGGGTCGCGCAGGACCGCATCGAAGTCGATGACGGCGTCGAACGCGCCGCCGTGACGGATCCAGTCGTTGACCTGCCGGCGCAACGCGTCCTTGTCCGGGTCGTAGTAGTCGTCCAGCGGAGTGCCGGGCAGCGCGCCCTCGAATGGAGCGAGCGTCGCGCCGACGACGCGAAGACCCCGGCTGCGGGCCTGTTCGATCAACTGGCGATAACCGGCCGTCAACGCATCCAGCGCGGGCCGCCGTGCATCGCGCGCGAAAGCGGTGCCCGGCCAGGCGATGTCGTTGATGCCGAGCATCACGATGACGCTGCGCACGCCCGGCTGCGCGAGCACGTCGCGCTCGAGCCGCGCCGGCGCGTTGACGCCCATGCCGTCGGCCAGCAACCGCGCGCCGGAGATGCCGGCGTTGACGACGGCCACGCCGCGCGGCGCCAGACGCTCGGCCAGGAAGTCCGGCCAGCGGCGGTCCCGGTCCACGCTGGCCATCGCGCCATCGGTGATGGAATCGCCGATCACGACGACCGCGGCCGCCGCCGACCCGGTTTCGATCTGGATGCCGGTCAGCAGAGGGCGCGCGGTCGTGCGCTGCCGGGCCGGATCCGTCAGCCTCAGCGGCGAGGCGCGGGTCTGGTCGCCGGAAACGATCCAACTCGTCTGTCGGCCATCCCAATGAAAGGTGTCGATCGGCGCGGCATTCGGCAGGTAGACGCTTACCGCCAGCCGCGACAGCGCGGAAACCGGCAAGGCCACCGGATCGCTGATCAGCGAAGCGCCGGGCAGGATGGTCGCCGTTTCCCGGCCGCCGAAGGTCACCGTGCGCAGGCTGCCCTCGACCACCGCGCCGTTCCCCCCACTCTCCCCACTCTCCCCACTCTCCCCGTCCTTCCTGTCCTTCCTGCCCTCCCCGTCGTTCCCGTCCTCGCCATCCCGCCGAGGACGAGCCACCGTGGCCCCGCCCACCTCGAGCGGCTGCCTGCCGTACGCGTTGGACAACACGATCCGCAGGCGCGGCCCGCCCAGGCTGAGACGCGCCACCTGGCGCACGGTCTGGTCGTGCAGCTCGGACGGAACGTTGGCAGGAAACAGGAAGTCCGCCCCCCAGACCGGTTGCGGGCTCGCCTGCCAGCTCGCGACCCATGCCGTCATGGCCGGCGCTCGAGCAACCGGCGCTCCCGCAACAGGTGCTCGTGCGACCGGTGCTCGTGCGACCGGCGTCGCAGCCGGCGATTGCGCCGCCGATGCAGGCGCGGCGGCCGTGACGCCCGTGGCGAGTGCCGATGCGAGCATCGCCGCCCGCATCGCGATGAACTTGGCGGAACGAAAGGATCCGGCAACGCTTCTTCTCATATCAGTGAATTCAAGATTGATTCGACAACGAATCATGAATTCAAAGACCAATCCGGAATAGACTGATGCTACGCACATCACTTGTGAATTCGACTCACCGAGGAGGCGCGCTTGGCCCGTCTGGAAGTCAATCGATCCGGCGAACTCGAGGTCTTCGTCCGCGTCATCGAGCTGGGCGGCTTCTCCGCCGCCGCGCGTGCCTGCGGCATGACGCCGTCGGCCGTCAGCAAGCTGGTCGCGCGCCTGGAACAGCGCCTGGGCGCGCGGCTCGTCAACCGTTCGACGCGGCAACTGCAGCTCACCCCCGAAGGCTGCGCGTTCTACGAACGCGGCGTGCGCATCCTGGCCGATCTGGACGAAGCCGAGCGTTGCGCGAGTGCGCACACGGCACCTAGCGGCCGGCTGCGCGTCAATGCCAACGTCCCGTTCGGCCATCGCTTCCTGCTGCCGCTGGCGCCCGAGTTCCTGGCCCGCCACCCCGACGTCACGCTGGACATCGTGCTGACCGACGAGGTCATCGACATCCTCGAGCAACGGACCGACGTGGCCGTGCGCGCCGGCCCGCTGAAGAGCTCGAACCTGGTCGCGCGCAAGCTGGGCGCGACGCGGATGATGATCGTCGGCGCGCCCGCTTACCTGGCACGCCACGGTACGCCCGCCGCACCCGGCGAGCTGCTCGCACACAACCGGCTGGGCGCGAACTACGCGCGCGCCCAGCCCGGATGGCCGCTGCGGCATGACGGCCGCGACATCGTCGTGCCGGTAACCGGCAACGCGCAGGCGAGCGACGGCGAGGCGCTGCATCGCCTGACCCTGGGCGGCCTCGGGTTAGCGCGGCTGGCCGCCTTCCAGGTGCGCGAGGACGTCGCCGCCGGCCGATTGCTGCCGGTACTCGAAGACTGCAACCCGGGCGACGTGGAAGAGGTCCACGCCGTCTATGTCGGCCAGGGCGGTTACCTGCCGCTGAGGGTGCGTGCGTTCCTGGATTTTCTGGTCGAGAAGGTCGTCATCGACGCCGATTGATCGAAGGGCTGCTCCGGCCCGCGTTTCCCTTGGACGCCAGAGGATCCGCCCTGCTCCTACGGCGCGAAACCCGCCAGCGTGATCTTGCCGATCGTCCGTCCGCTCTCCAGCAGCGCATGAGCCTTTCGAAGCCCGGCGGCGTCGATCGTCCCGATCGACTGCGTGCGGGTCGTCGCGATCCGCCCCAGGTCGGCGAGCTCGGCCACTTTCGTCAGGATCTCCTGCTGGCGGGCGATGTCGGCCGTCCCTAGCAACGGACGCGTGAACATGAACTCCCAATGGATCGACAGGCTCTTGCGCTTGAGCGAGACGACGTCGAGCGCCGGAGGATCGTCGATCAACGCGATGCGCCCCTGCGGCGCGATCAATTCGACGATGTCGGCCAGCTAGCCGTCGGTATGAGTGGTCGAAAAGACGAATGCCGGCGCCCCCGAGCCCAGCGCCGCCACCTGCGCGGCCAACGACCGGCGGTGGTCGATCACGTGATGGGCCCCCATCTTCTTGACCCATGCCACCGTCTCCGGCCGCGAAGCGGTAGCGATGACGGTCAGGTCCGTCAGCGCACGCGCCAACTGGATCGCCATCGACCCCACGCCACCCGCGCCCCCGATCACCACGATCGCACGGGCCGCACCCGCCACCTCCTGCTCGACGCGCAGGCGATCGAACAGGGTTTCCCATGCGGTCAGCGAGGTCAGCGGCAAGGCCGCCGCTTCCTCGTCGCCGAGCGAAGCCGGCGCGCGAGCGGCGATGCGCGCATCCACCAACTGCAGCTCGGCATAGCAGCCCGGCCGGTCGATCGCGCCCGCGTAGAACACCCGGTCGCCGGGCCGGAAACCGTCGACGCGCGCGCCGACCGCGCGCACGCGCCCGACGGCATCCCAGCCTGGGATCCGCCAAGTCCCGGCGGCGGGCCTGGCGGATGCACGCACCTTCGCGTCCGCCGGGTTGACGGCGATCGCTCGCACCTCGACCAGCAGATCGTGCTCGGCTGGCTCGGGCGCGGGCAGGTCCAGATCGAGCAGGGCTCGCGGATCCGAAACGGGCAGTGGTTGATCGAAACCGATGGCTTTCATGACGTACTCCGTTCAACGAACAATGCGCGCCATTCTTGCCGTTATCGTCGATCTACGTAAGAACGCACATATTCTGCATATAGTGTCGAAAACTATACTTAGCCCGGGCGACATCGGTCGATGGCGCTCCGCCTCCGCGATCGGTCTCGGACCGGATCGCCCTCGGTGCCGGGCGGGATCACCATCGGCCTCGGGTCGGCTCACCGATGCGTCGACGGATGCGGGCACGGCTCTCCGGCTCGGCAGCGGTCGGCGGTCGGCGATCGGCGATCGGCGATCGGCGATCGGCGGTCGGCGGTCGGCGGTCGGCGGTCGGCGGTCGGCGGTCGGCGCTGAGCGATCAGGGTACGGATGTTGCTTGATGCCTGCACCATGAAACCCGGTCTGCGTTTCCTGATCGCGGCGCGCCGCCACGAGATCCAGGAGTTCGACCAGCTCGCGCGCACCAGCGAACTCGTGGGCGTGATCGGCCGTCTCGTGCATGCGTTGCAGAAGGAGCGCGGCCTGTCGAACCTGCTGCTCGGCTCGGGGCTGGCGCGCCACGCGCACGAGCGCGAACGACAGGTCGCCGAGTGCCTGGTGATCGAGGCCGAGGCGCGTGCCGCCTTCGAGAACCTGGACGCCGAGCCGCGCCGCGCCGGCAACGGCACGCGGCTGTTCAGCCGCGTCGCCTGGGTATTGCTGGGGCTGGACGCCTTGCCGGCGCTGCGCCAGCGCATCGCCGCACGACGGATGTCGGCGCCCGAGGTGACGGCCGCCTTCGTCAAGCTGATCGCCGGCCTGCTGGCCGTGGTGTTCGAGGCGGCCGACGGTGCCGTGGACCCGGAAATCTCCCGCCTGCTGGTGGCCTTGTTCAATTTCATGCAGGGCAAGGAGTTCACCGGTCAGGAACGGGCGATGGGCGCCGCCGCGTTCGCGGCGGGCTGCATCGATGCCGAGCGGCAGCAGCAATGGATGCACCTGATCGAACAGCAGGACCGTTGCCTGCAGGTGTTCACCGAATTCGGCAGCGCGCCGGTGGCCGCGCTATGGCGGCAGGGGCGCCCGGCCGACCAGTTGGCCGAGCTCGAACGGTTGCGCCGCATCGCCTGCGCCGCGACCCCGGGCGCGAACCTGGGCGCCGATCGCAGCACGCTCTGGTTCGAGTGCTGCTCGCGTCTGATCGATGCGATGCGGCCGGTCGAGGAGCGCCTGGTAGCCGATCTGCACGCGCTGTGCGCGCGCAAGATCGCGCAGACCCGGGAGGAGATCGAGGGCCTGCAGCAACTGTTCGAACGGCTGGATCGCGAGGGCGAGGGCGAAGGCGAGACCGGGGACCTGGACGCCAGGGCCTTCTTCGAGCGCTCGTCCGCCCCGCTGCCCGATGAGCCGCCGCCGACGGCCGCGCCCTACGGTCGGCAGTTGGAGCGGGCGATCATGGACATCATGCGCGAGCAGTCGAACCGCCTGCAGGCCATCAGCGCCGAGCTCGATACCGTGCGCGCCTCGCTCAACGAGCGCAAGCTGGTCGAACGCGCCAAGGGCCTGCTGATGGCGCACCGTCGTATCAGCGAGGCCGAGGCGCACAAGCTGCTCCGTCAGACGGCCATGAACCAGAACCGGCGGCTGGTCGAAGTGGCCGAATCGGTGCTGACGACGTCCGACCTGCTATCGGTCGCCGATGCACCGCGGCGCAGCCGATTTGATGCAATGCACAACAAACGTGCGGCGCCGGATGACCGTCGTGACGCCGACCCATACCGCCGCTCGACGCCGACCAACGCCGATTCCCTCTGATCTCGCAGGCGAACACCCGCCCACGGGCTGATCAAAGCCTCATTGGCATGAGGGTTGCTTAGAGACCCGGTACAGACCAAAGACGGTCTTCGGGTCAGCGGCTTCCAACGGCGGGGGTCCGGTACCCGACAGGATAAAGGCGTCCTTGCGCGCGCCGGTCCCGCAGCAGCGGTTCCGGTGCACGACAAGTACGCCTTTTTGTTTTTCGCGGATTCGCCGATGCACGCCTGGAGCCAGCCGATGACTCAAGATCCACCCCCCGCCGCCCCCGGCCGCCGTCGCGTGCTCCGCACCGCCGCCGCCGGCGCCCTGAGCATCGCCCCGGCGATGCGCGCGGCCGTCTGGGCACAGGGTTCCGACAAGCCGGAAAAGACCGAGGTCAAGATCGGCTTCATCCCGCTGACCGACTGCGCCAGCATCGTGATGGCCTCGGTGCTGGGCTTCGACAAGAAGTACGGCGTGACGATCAAGCTGAGCAAGGAGGCGAGCTGGGCGACCGTGCGCGACAAGCTGGTCAACGGCGAGAACGACTTCACCCACATCCTGTACGGCCAGTTGATGGGCCTGCAGGTCGGCATCGGCGGGTCGCGTACCGACGTCGTCAACCTGCTGACGCTGAACCGCAACGGCCAAGGCATCACGCTGTCGAAGAAGCTGGCCGAGACCGGCGCGGGCGACCTTGCGTCGCTGGTCGCGCTGATGAAGCGGCAGCCGCGCGAGTACACGTTCGCCCAGACTTACCCGACCGGCACCCACGCGATGTGGCTGTACTACTGGCTGGCCGCCGGCGGCGTCAATCCGATGCAGGACGTCAAGGTCATCACGGTGCCGCCGCCGCAGATGGTGGCCAACATGCGCGTCGGCAACATGGACGGCTTCTGCGTCGGCGAGCCGTGGAACCAGCGCGCGATCCTCGACGGCGTCGGCGTCACCGCCGAAACCAGCCAGGCGATCTGGAAGGACCACCCCGAGAAGGCGCTGGCCACGACGGCCGCGTTCGCGAAGGCGAACCCCAACACCTGCCGCGCGGTGGCCGCCGCCGTCATCGAGGCCGGCCGCTGGATAGACGCCTCGCTGTCCAACAAGCAGAAGATGGCCGAGACGATCGCCGCGCGCGCCTACGTCAACACCGATCGGGCGGCGATCATCGACCGCATCCTGGGCCGCTACGACAACGGCCTGGGCAAGACCTGGGACGACGCCGACCACATGAAGTTCTACGACGACGGCCAGGTCAACTACCCGTGGCAGTCCGATGCAACCTGGTTCCTGACCCAGCACAAGCGCTGGGGCCTGCTGAAGGAGCATCCCGACTACGCCGCGCTGGCCCGGCAGGTCAACCGCCTCGACCTCTACAAGCTGGCCGCCTCGGCCGCCGGCGCCCCGGTGCCTAACGCCGAGCTGCGCAGCAGCAAGCTGATCGACGGCGTGGCCTGGGACGGCAAAGACCCGGCGAAATACGCCGATGCATTCAAGGTGCGCGCGTGAGCGCGGGAGCGAACATGACCTCAGCCATCATCCATTCCCCGCCCGACGCTTGCGCGTCGCCCTCGCCCGTGGCGATGCCCGCCGCACAGGACGCGCCCGCCGCCTCTTCGCCCGCCGCCACCGAGCCCGGCGTGTCCGCCCGCGCCGCCATCGACCTCGGCGCCATCACCCGACGCACGCTGCCGCCGCTGCTGGGCATCGCATTGCTGCTGCTGGTATGGCAGGCCATCGCCGCGCGCAGCGACACCGGCTTCCCGACGCCCGGCGACACCTGGCGGCAGGCGTTGGAGGTCTTCGGCGACCCGTTCTACCGCAACGGCCCCAACGACCAGGGCGTGGGCTGGAACGTGCTCAGCTCGCTGCAGCGCGTGGGCCTGGGCTTCGGGCTGGCAGCGCTGGTGGGCATCCCCGCCGGCTTCGCGATCGGTCGCTTCGAGTTCCTGAACCGCATGTTCAGCCCCTTGATCAGCCTGCTGCGCCCGGTCTCGCCGCTGGCCTGGCTGCCGATCGGCCTGCTGGTCTTCAAGGGCGCCAACCCGGCCGCCATCTGGACGATCTTCATCTGCTCGATCTGGCCGATGGTCATCAACACCGCGGTCGGCGTGCAGCGCGTGCCGCAGGACTACCTGAACGTGGCGCGCGTGCTCGACCTCTCCGAATGGAAGATCGTCACGCGCATCCTGTTCCCCGCCGTGCTGCCCTACATGCTGACCGGCGTGCGCCTGGCCGTGGGCACCGCCTGGCTGGTGATCGTCGCGGCCGAGATGCTGACCGGCGGCGTGGGCATCGGCTTCTGGGTCTGGGACGAGTGGAACAACCTCAACGTCAAGAACATCATCATCGCGATCTTCGTCATCGGCATCGTCGGGCTGGTACTCGAATTGGTGCTGGTGAAGCTGGCGAGCGCGTTCACCTTCGAGGACGTCAAGTCATGAACGAACGTTTCATCCAGATCCAGGGTGTCGAGCAGGCATTCAAGACGCCGAAGGGTCGTTTCGTCGCGCTGCGCGACATCGATCTCGACGTAGCGCGAGGCGAGTTCGTCGCGCTGATCGGCCACTCGGGCTGCGGCAAGAGCACGCTGCTGAACCTGATCGCCGGCCTGACGCGTCCGACCCAGGGCGTGCTGCTGTGCGCCAACCGCGAGATCGCCGGCCCCGGCCCAGACCGCGCGGTGGTGTTCCAGAACCACTCGCTGCTGCCGTGGCTGACCTGCTTCGAGAACGTCTACCTCGGCGTCGAGCGCGTGTTCGGCGCCAACGAGCGCAAGGCGCAGCTCAAGCAGCGCACCGAGGAAGCGCTGGCGCTGGTCGGCCTGGGCCATGCCGCGCAGAAACGCCCGGGCGAGATCTCGGGCGGCATGAAGCAGCGCGTGGGCATCGCCCGCGCGTTGGCGATGCAGCCGCAGGTGCTGCTGATGGACGAGCCCTTCGGCGCGCTGGACGCGCTGACGCGCGCCAAGCTGCAGGACGAGTTGCTCGCGATCGTTCAACAGACCCGGAGCACGGTCGTGATGGTCACGCACGACGTCGACGAGGCGGTGCTGCTGTCGGACAAGATCGTGATGATGACCAACGGCCCGGCGGCGACGATCGGCGAGGTGCTGTCCGTCAGGCTGCCTCGCCCGCGCCATCGCGTCGAACTGGCCGAGGACCGGCACTACGTGCAGTACCGCAAGGCCGTGATCGACTTCCTGTACACGCGCCAGCGTCACGTCGAGAAGGCAGCCTGAACATGCCGCGAAACACCTTCATCCGCGTCGTCGAGTACTGGTTGCCGTCGAGCGACGGCAGCCTGCTGGAGTTCGGCGGCGGTTGCTTCGGCGGCGCGACGCGCTTCGCCGCGGCCACGCGCAAGCTGTGCTTCGGCAAGGGCGAAGGCCTGCCCGGGCAGGTCTGGGAGACCGGCCTGCCCATCGTGCTGAAGGACCTCGAGCACTCGTACTTCCGCCGCGGTGCCGCCGCGCGCGCCGACGGGCTGACCTGCGGCATCGCGATGCCGGTCTACGACGGCGACGCGCTGGCCGCGGTGGTGATCCTGTTCTGCGGCGATGACGCCGAGCACGCCGGCGCGATCGAGCTGTGGCGCTGTCCTCCCGACAGCGTGGACATGCAGTTGGTCGACGGCTACTACGGCACGACCGGCGACACCTTCGAGTTCATCTCGCGCGCGACCGCGTTTCGCCGCGGCACCGGGCTGCCGGGCCTGGCCTGGGAGCGCAACGCCCCGGTCTTCCTGCCCGACCTGGGCAAGGGTTCTGGCTTCCTGCGCGCCGACAGCGCGATCAAGGTCGGTATCAACCGCGGTTTCGCGCTGCCGTGCTCGACGCTGGACGGCAGCACCTGCGTGATCGCCTTCCTGTCGGCGCTGGCGACACCGATCGCGCGCGCGGTCGAGATCTGGGAGGCGCCGGGAGGACAGCGACGCTTCGGCTTCTCGGAGACCGATGGCGTGCTCGACGCCCCGGCCGTCGCCGAACCGGACTCGCCGGCAGCGCAGGCGCTGGCCAGCGGCCGGCCGGCGGCGCGGGACGCGACGATCGCGATCCCGGTGGCGCCGCAAGGCCGCCTGCGCTCGGTATTGACACTGGACTTCGACCAATGACGAACAAGATGAAACTCGTCGTCGTCGGCAACGGCATGGCCGGCATGCGTGCGGTCGAGGAACTGCTGCAGCTCGCGCCCGATCTGTACGACATCACGGTCTTCGGGGCCGAGCCGCACCCGAACTACAACCGCATCCTGCTGTCGCCGGTGCTCGCCGGCGAGCAGACCCTCGAGCAGATCGTGCTGAACCCGATGGCCTGGTACGACGAGCACGGCATCACGCTGCACGTCGGCAGCAAGGTGACCGAGGTCGACCGCGTGCGCCGTGTCGTGCGTGCCTCGGGGCCCGACGACGGCGTCATCGAGGCCGGCTACGACCGCCTGCTGCTGGCCACCGGCTCCGTCCCCTTCATGCTGCCGGTGCCCGGGCGCGAGCTGGCGGGCGTGATCGCCTACCGCGACATCGCCGACACGCAGGCGATGATCGAGGCGGCGAAGACTTACCGGCACGCGGTCGTCATCGGCGGCGGCCTGCTCGGCCTGGAGGCGGCCAACGGGCTGGTGCTGCGCGGCATGGACGTGACCGTCGTGCACGTGAACGACTGGCTGATGGAGCGCCAGCTCGACCCGGTCGCCGGCGGGCTGCTGCGCCGCTCGCTGGAATCGCGCGGGCTGAAGTTCGAGCTGCAGGCGCACACGCAGGCGCTGCTCGGCGACACCGATAACGGCGGGGACGGCGAGAACGGCGACCGCGGACGGGTCCGCGCGATCCGCTTCCGGGACGGCCGCGAGCTGCCCGCCGACCTGGTGGTGATGGCGGTCGGCATCCGCCCGAACATCGAGCTCGCGCAGACGATGCGGCTGCACTGCGAACGCGGCATCGTCGTCAACGACACGCTGCAGACCGTGACCGACGCCCGCGTCTACGCGGTCGGCGAGTGCGCGCAGCACCGCGGCATCGCCTACGGCCTGGTCGCGCCGTTGTTCGAGCAGGGCAAGGTCGCGGCCAACCATCTGGCGCAGTTCGGCATCGGGCGCTACCAGGGCTCGGTCACGTCGACCAAGCTGAAGGTCACCGGCATCGACCTGTTCTCGGCCGGTGACTTCATCGGCGCCGATGGAAGCGAGGAAATCGTCCTCAGCGATCCCGTCGGCGGCGTCTACAAGAAGCTGGTGATCCGCGACGACAGGCTGGTTGGCGCCTGTCTGTACGGCGACACCGTCGACGGAAGCTGGTACTTCAAGCTGCTGCGCGAGGGCCGCAGCGTCGCCGACATCCGCGACAAGCTGCTGTTCGGCGAATCGAACATCGGCGACGTCGGTCACGAAGGCCACAGCAAGGCCGCCGCGATGCCCGACGCCGCCGAGGTCTGCGGCTGCAACGGCGTGACCAAGGGCGCGATCTGCAAGGCGATCCGCGATAAGAGCCTGTTCACGATCGAGGAGGTGCGCAAGCACACGAAGGCCAGCGCGAGCTGCGGCTCGTGCACCGGCCTGGTCGAACAGTTGCTGATGTTCACCGCGGGCGGCGACTACTCGGCCACGCCCAAGCTCAAGGCCGTGTGCGGCTGCACCGACGCCAGCCACCAGGACGTGCGCGACGCGATCCGCGAGCACAGGCTGCTGACGCACGCCGACGTGTACGGCCACCTCGGCTGGCGCACGCCCGACGGCTGCGCGAGCTGCCGCCCGGCGGTCAACTACTACCTGATCAGCACCTGGCCCAAGGAAGCGAAGGACGACCCGCAGAGCCGCTTCATCAACGAGCGCAGCCACGCCAACATCCAGAAGGACGGCACCTACTCGGTGGTGCCGCGCATGTGGGGCGGCACGACCACGCCGGCGGCGCTGCGCCGCATCGCCGACGTGGCCGAGAAGTACAAGGTGCCCACCGTCAAGGTGACCGGCGGCCAGCGCATCGACCTGCTGGGCGTGCGCAAGGAGGACCTGCAGGCCGTCTGGACCGAGCTGGACATGCCCAGCGGCTTCGCGTACGGCAAGTCCACGCGCACCGTGAAGACCTGCGTCGGCAGCGAGTGGTGCCGCTTCGGCACGCAGGACAGCACCGGCCTGGGCATCGCGCTGGAAAAGGCGCTATGGGCGATGTACTCGCCGCACAAGGTCAAGCTGGCGGTCAGCGGCTGCCCGCGCAACTGCGCGGAGGCTGGCATCAAGGACGTCGGCGTGATCGGCGTCGATTCGGGCTGGGAGATCTACATCGGCGGCAACGGCGGCATCAAGACCGAGGTCGCGCAATTCCTGGCCAAGGTGAAGACGGCCGAAGAAGTGCTCGAGTACGCCGGCGCGTTCCTGGAGCTGTACCGCAGCGAGGGCTGGTACCTGGAGCGCACCGTGCACTACATCGGCCGCGTCGGGCTGGAGCATGTGAAGAAGCGGATCGTCGACGACGCCGCGGGGCGTCGCGCGCTGTGGCAGCGGCTGCAGCACGCGCTGAAAGGAATTCCCGACCCGTGGCTGGCCTCGACGCAGGCGCAGGTCGATCTGCGGCAGTTCGCGCCGCTGCCCATTTCCTGAAGGAGCCGAACATGGTGATGGTCGACTGGACCCCGATCTGCCGCCTCGACGACATCCCCCGGCTCGGCGCGCGCCGCGTGGCGCGCGCCAGCGGGCTGGACGTCGCGGTGTTCCGCACCGCCGCCGACGAGGTCTTCGCGCTGCTCGACCGATGCCCGCACAAGGGCGGCCCGCTGTCGCAGGGCATCGTCTTCGGCGCCCAGGTCGCGTGCCCGCTGCACAACTGGACGATCGCGCTCGGCGACGGCCGGGCCGCGGCGCCCGACGAGGGCTGCACGCCCCGCTTCGCGGTCAAGGTCGAAGACGGCGTCGTGCACCTGGACGCGGGCGAACTCGCCGCGCACGCCACCGAGCTGCAGCGCCCCGCCGCCGGTCCGTGCGCGTCCCGGAAGACGTGAGCCCGGCCATGACGGATACCGTCGATCGAAGGCCCGGCGGCGCGATGAGCCGGCCGGGCAGTTGCACGCTGGTCGGCGCCGGTCCCGGCGACCCGGAACTGTTGACGCTCAAGGCGGTGAAAGCGATCGCCGCGGCCACCGTGCTGTTGGTGGACGACCTGGTCGACGAAGGCGTGCTCGTGCACGCCCGGCCCGGCGCGCGCATCGTGCGCGTGGGCAAGCGCGGCGGCTGCCGCAGCACGCCGCAGGCCTTCATCGAGGCGCTGATGCTCGCTGCCGTGCGCGACGGTGAACACGTGGTGCGGCTCAAGGGCGGTGATCCGTTCGTGTTCGGCCGCGGCGGCGAAGAAGTGGAGCGCCTGCGGGCCGCCGGCATCGCCTGCACGGTGATCAGCGGCATCACCGCCGCGCTGGCCGCCGGCGCCTCGCTGGGCGTGCCGCTGACGCACCGCGACCATGCGCAGGGCGTGATGCTGGTCACCGGCCACGCACGGGCCGGCGGCGGCACGGCGCACGACCCGATCGATTGGCGCCTGCTGGCCGCCACCGCGCGCGACGCGCGGCTCACGCTGGTCATCTACATGGGCGTGGCCGGCGCGGCGCACATCCGGCAGCAGTTGCTGGCCGGTGGACTGCCGCCCGGCACGCCGGCCGCGGTGGTGCAAAACGCCAGCCTGCCGCGGCAGCGGCAACTGCTGAGCACGCTGGACCGTCTGGCCGACGACCTGGCCGCATCGACACTGGGCAGCCCGGCCGTGCTCGTGCTGGGCGAGGTGCTGCAAGGCCTGGCGGCCGTGGACGCGCAGGCCCGACGCTTCGGAAGCTGAGGGCGAAAAGCTGGTCGCCCAGAGGCTCGCCGCCCGTGTCCGTCCCGCCCCCCGTCTTCGTCAATAGACATCGCGGACGTAGCGCTTTTCCTTCGACAACCGGGCCACGTAGTCGGCCGCGGCCTCGGCGCTCAGGCCGCCATGCCGTTGCACCACCTGCCTGAGCGCGGCATCGACGTCCCTGGCCATGCGGCCGGCGTCGCCGCAGACGTAGAAGTGGGCGCCGTCCTGTAGCCAGGCCCACAACTGCGCGCCTTGCTCACGCATGCGATCCTGGACGTAGACCTTCTCGTCCTGGTCGCGGGAAAAAGCGAGACTGAGCCGGGTGAGCAAGCCGTCACCGTGCATGCCTTCGATTTCGTCGCGATAGTAGAAGTCGGTGGCCGCATGCTGCTCGCCGAAGAACAGCCAGTTGCGGCCGGTGTCGCCGCGCGCGCGCCGCTCGTGCAGGAAACCCCGAAACGGCGCGACGCCGGTGCCGGGCCCCACCATGATCATCGGCGTGTCCTTGTCCGCGGGGGGGCGGAAGTGCGCCGACCGCTGGACGAAGATGGGCACGTCGATCTCGCCGGCCCGATCGGCCAGGAAAGTCGAACACACGCCGCGCCGGGGCTTGCCGTTGTGAGCGTAGCGCACGGCGGCGACGGTCAGATGCGCTTCGCCGATCTGCGCGTTGGGACTGGAGGAAATCGAGTACAGCCGCGGTTGCAGCCGTTTCAGGGCCATCACCCATTCCTGGGCCGTGACCCGGATGGGGAACTCCTCGAGCAGATCGACGATTTGCCGGCCCCACGACCACCGATGCAGATCCTGCGCGCGCGCGGGCTGGAGCAGATCGGCCAGAACCGGACTGCCGGAGCGCTCGCGGATGAAGTCGAGCACGTCGGTCGTGATCCTCGAGATGTCCAGATAGCGCAGCAGGGCCTCGGCGATCGGCATGTCGCCCGCCCCCTTGATCGAGACCGGTGCGGAGGCCGGCAACTTCAAGGCGGTCAGCATGTCGGCGACCAGTTCCGGGCAGTTCGTCGGCCATACGCCCAGCGCATCGCCGACCTCGTAGCGCAGGCCGGACTCCCGCAGATCGAAGACGAACTGTCGGGTCTCCTTGCTCGAGCCTTCGGCATTGAGCCTGCGGTTCACCAGCAACCGGGTGAGCAACGGCGTCTGCCTGCTGAAGGCCGGCAAGGCCCCGGCCTGCGCGGCCGCATCGGGCGTATCGGGCGCGATGGCCTCACCGTTGCCCACGGCCGCAGATTCGGGCTGCCTCTCCGACACCGGTCGGGTGCTGACGCAGGCCGATGCGCTCAGCGCCAGGCAGACGCCATCGAGCCAGACGGCGGCGGTTTCCTCGTCGTCCGGCTCGCAGTCGGCCCGCGGCACCAGGCGGCGCGCGCCCAGGGCTTCCAGGCGTGCGTCGAGCTTGCGACCGAAGCCGCAGAACTGGTCGTAGTTGGAATCGCCGAACGCCAGCACCGAGAAGCTGACGTTCTCGAGCCGCCCCGCCGCTTCGCCTTGCAGCGCCTGCCAGAAGGCCGCGCCGTTGTCGGGCGGATCGCCATCGCCGAAGGTGCTGGCGATCAGCAGCAGCGGCGCATCGGAGCCGATGTCACCGAGCTCGCAGCCATCCATGCCGGCCAGCGTGACCCGACGGCCTTCATGCACGAGGCGTTCGGCGCATCGGGCCGCGAAGCCTTCCGCGTTGCCGGTCTGCGACGCCCACAACACGGTCACCGCGGCGGACTCGGCCGTAGTCGCCGCCGCCGGCTGCGGCGCCGCCGGTGAGCGGTCGTCGACACCATCGGCGACGTCGGCAACGTCGCCGACAGCCGGGATATCCGACGGAAGCCAGGTCCGCGAGAACAGCCCCGCCAGGATGCCGTCCACCAGGGCCCGTTTGGCCGGCGCTATCGGCGCGGTGGGCGGCAGGGCCGGCACGCCGCCGATCCTTCGAGCTTCATCGCTGTGCAGGCCGGTGAGAAAGCCTTGCAGGTATAGCCGCTCGTGCGGCTCCAGCGTGGGTGCCGGAGCCGCCTCGATGCCCAGCAGCCGGGCCAGCGCGGTGAGTTGCATGACGTGGTGCTCCGTTGCATGGTGGACCGATGGACTCGCGGCTTCACCGGACGAGGCGGCCGTCGCCGCCACGGTGCGCTGCGGCACGGCCGCCCGCGCCGGCGCGGACGTTCCGGCATCGAGCGTCGCGGAAGGCTCCGGCGCCAGGCGGCACAGCGCCACGGCGCTGAACTTGAATTCGGGCTGCTGCGACAGCGGGTCGACGGCGTCGCTGGTGACCGCGTTGATCGCGAGGTTCTCGCCGTACACGTCGTTCCAGTGGAACGGCGCGAAGCAGTTGCCCGCGCGCACCCGGTCGGTGACCACGGCCGGCAGCACGGCGCGGCCACGGCGCGAGCGGATCTCGACGCGGTCCTCGTCCCGAATGCCCAATGCCGCCGCGTCCTGCGGGTGGATCTCGACGAAGGGGCCGGGATTGAGCTTGACCAGCGTCGGGATCTTGCCGGTCTTGGTCAGCGTGTGCCACTGGTGCTGCAGGCGACCGGTGT
>JASGFT010000082.1:0-21582 GCA_047605425.1 Burkholderiaceae bacterium
TCCCCGACGGCTTCTACAATGAAGCCGTCGGGGAACAGCGGGCGGATCGGGCGGTCGACCAGGCGGCAGATCAGCGTCTCGCGCTCGGTGGCGCGGCCTTCACGCTTGAAGAAACCGCCGGGGATGCGGCCGGCGGCATAGAACTTCTCGACGTAGTCGACGGTCAGCGGGAAGAAATCCTGGCCCGGCTTCGGGTTCTTGGCGGCAACGACGCTCGCCAGCACGACGGTGTCGTCGACGTTGATGACGACGGCTCCGCCCGCCTGCCGGGCGATTTCCCCGGTTTCCAGCGTGACCGTGTTCTGGCCCCACTGGAAGGTCTTCTTGGCAATTTGAAACACGCTTGTCTTTCCTTATGTGATCTTTCTTCGGAGTAAAGCAAAAGAGCCCGCAAGATGCCTGCGGGCTCTTCGATGAATCGGCTCTACCCCAGCTTCACGGTCGCGGGGGCCGGATCAGTTGCGCAGACCCAGACGCTCGATCAGCTTCCTGTAGCTGTCCGGGTTGCGCGACTTCAGGTAATCGAGCAGCTTGCGGCGACGGCTGACCATCTTGAGCAGGCCGCGGCGCGAGTGGTGATCCTTGCTGTGCGCATCGAAATGCGCGCGCAGTTCGTTGATACGGGCGGTCAGCAACGCCACCTGCACTTCGGGCGAACCCGTGTCGCTGGCGGCGCGCTGGTAATCGGCGACGATCTTCGCCTTGTCGATATCGGCTACGGACATGTTTTCCCTTGCGCCCTTGGAGGGCATGACGGTCTGACTTGCGGCACCGCTGGGCGGCGGGCCGTGCGAGTTGATGCTGTAAAGCCTGTCGATTATATCCGCTCGCCGCCCGTGCTCCAAGTTCGGCTCCTTTCGACCGTCTGTCGCGGCACAGCGACAGCCCGGCCGCCGTTCGTGACCGATTTCACGCCCCGCATCCGGTGAGCGCCAAACCCGTCACACCGCGCGAACGGCGGACGGCTAGGCTGGTTCCATCAGCTTTCCCACGCCCACACAGAAGTTGCGAGCCCCGCCATGAACGAAGTGATCCACGACATCGACCCGGACCTGGATCTGGATGAAGCGCTCACCGAACGGATGAGCCTGGACGAGGCCAACGCGACGCTGCCCGACACCAGCCACGTCTTCTCGCTGACCTCGCTGATCGATTCGCAGGCCGCGCTGGCCGCCGCCGAGCGCCTGTACGCGAGCAACCAGAACGGCATCCGCTTCTTCTCGGAATTGAATCGCGCGCTGCCGCGCAGCCAGGCCGACAAGATGCCGCGCGAGACCGAGATCCTCGAGGACACGTCCGACTCGACCTATTGACGGCGATCGACGGCGGCCGCGGGCGACGCGGCCCGCCCGGCATCGGTGAATCGATCGGACGGATCCGATCGATTCGGGCGTTCTCTCAGGCCTTGGGCAGCGTGACGCCGGTCTGCCCCTGGTACTTGCCGCCGCGATCACGGTAAGAGGTCTCGCAGACCTCGTCGCTCTCGAGGAAGATCACCTGCGCGCAGCCCTCGCCGGCGTAGATCCGGGCCGGCAGCGGGGTGGTGTTCGAGAATTCCAGCGTCACGTAGCCCTCCCACTCGGGCTCGAGCGGCGTCACGTTGACGATGATGCCGCAGCGCGCGTACGTGGATTTGCCCAGGCAGATCGTCAGCACGTTGCGCGGAATCCGGAAGTACTCGACGGTTCGCGCCAGCGCGAACGAATTGGGCGGAATGATGCACACGTCGCCCTTGAAATCGACGAACGACTTCTCGTCGAAGGACTTGGGGTCGACGATCGTGCTGTTGATGTTGGTGAAGATCTTGAATTCGTCGGCGCAGCGCAGGTCGTACCCGTAGCTCGACGTTCCGTACGAGACGATCTTCTGGCCGCCGGCCGCGCGGACCTGGTTCGGCTCGAACGGCTCGATCATCCCCTGCTGCGCCGCCATCCGGCGGATCCATCGGTCGGACTTGATGCTCATCGTGTTTCCCTCAGGTGTTCTGCACGACGATCGGCGGCATCTTCAGCGACATGTCGCGCGAGCGCACGGCGACCTGGACGGCGACGCGGCGAGCGATCTCGCGGTAGCGGTCGGCCAGCTCGCCCTGCGGCTCGGCGACCATCGTCGGGCGCCCGGAATCGGTCTGCTCGCGGATCCGGATGTCCAGCGGCAGGCCGCCCAGGTATTCGATGCCGTATTCGGCCGCGATCTTCTCGCCGCCGCCCTGGCCGAAGATGTGCTCGACGTGGCCGCAGCTCGAGCAGCGGTGCATCGCCATGTTCTCGACGATGCCCAGGATCGGCACGCCGACCTTCTCGAACATCTTCAGGCCCTTGCGGGCGTCGAGCAGCGCGATGTCCTGCGGCGTCGTGACGATGACGGCGCCGGTGACCGGGATCTTCTGCGACAGCGTCAGGTGGATGTCGCCGGTGCCGGGCGGCATGTCGATGATCAGATAGTCGAGGTCGCGCCAGTCGGTCTGCTTCAGCAGCTGCTCGAGCGCCTGCGTGACCATCGGCCCGCGCCAGACCATCGGCGTGTCCGGATCGATCAGGAAGCCGATCGACATCGCCTGGATGCCGTGGCCGGTCATCGGCTCCATCGACTTGCCGTCCGGGCTGTGCGGCCGCCCGCCGATGCCGAGCATCATCGGCTGCGATGGCCCATAGATGTCGGCGTCGAGCATGCCGACGCTGGCGCCCTCGTCGGCCAGCGCCAGCGCGAGGTTGACGGCCGTCGTGCTCTTGCCGACGCCCCCCTTGCCCGACGCGACGGCGATGATGTTCTTGACGTTGGGCAGCACTTTCAGGCCGCGCTGCACCGCATGCGCGACGATGCGCTGGAACACGTTGGCGCTGACGTTGCGAACGCCCGGCTGCGCGCGCAGCGCGTCGACGACTTGGCGGCGGATCGCGGCGATCTGCGTGCGCGCCGGGTAACCGAGCTCGACGTCGACCGACACGTCGGCCCGGCCGTCGCCGGCCGGATCGATCCGCAGGTTGCGCGCCGAGCGGCTGGCGACGAGGTCCTTGCCGGTGTTCGGATCGACGATGCCGGCCAAGGCCTGCTGAAGGGATTCCTGGGTAACGCTCATCTTGCTGGGCGCCGATCGGCGAGGCGAGTGCGCGCGAACCGCGCGAAACGTATCAGTCTAGACGATCCGGTGCCGCCGCACCGCAACGCCCCTGTTCGCCGCCTCGGGCCGGCGGGTAAACTGTCCGGCTGAATCGATCCTTCCGTCCGCCCACTCCATGAAGCGCCGCCTGTTCGTCACCACCGCCCTGCCCTACGCCAACGGCTCGTTCCACATCGGCCACATCATGGAGTACATCCAGGCGGACATCTGGGTCCGGTTCCAGCGGATGCGCGGCCACGAGGTGCATTTCGTCGGCGCCGACGACGCCCACGGCGCGCCGATCATGCTGAAGGCCGAGGCCGAGGGCATCACGCCCGAGCAGCTCGTCGCGCGCGTCGCCGCCGAGCGTCCGCAGTACCTGAACGGCTTCCACATCTCGTTCGACAACTGGTACTCGACGCATTCGCCCGAGAACACCGAGCTGTCGCAGTCGATCTACCGGGCCTTGCGCGAGCAGGGCCTGATCGTCGAGAAGTCGATCGACCAGTTCTTCGACCCGGTCAAGGGCATGTTCCTGGCCGATCGCTACATCAAGGGCACCTGTCCCAAATGCGGCGCCGCCGACCAGTACGGTGACTCGTGCGAGGTCTGCGGATCGGTCTACGCGCCGACCGAGTTGAAGGACCCGTACTCGGCGCTGACCGGCGCCGTGCCGGTGCTCAAGCGTTCGCAGCACCACTTCTTCAAGCTGTCCGATCCGCGCTGCGTCGACTACCTGCGCGGCTGGACCCAGGACGGCCGCCTGCAGCCCGAGGTCGCCAACAAGGCGCGCGAATGGCTGGACGGCGAGCAGGGCCTCGGCGACTGGGACATCTCGCGCGACGCGCCGTACTTCGGCATCCCGATTCCGGACCTGCGGGACAAGTACTTCTACGTCTGGCTCGATGCGCCGGTCGGCTATCTGGCGAGCCTGAAGAACCATTTCGACAAGCGGCGCGCGGCCGGCCAGACGACGCTGAGCTTCGAGACCTTCCTCGACGATCCGGCCGTCGAGCAGATCCACTTCATCGGCAAGGACATCATCACCTTCCATACGCTGTTCTGGCCGGCGATGCTGAAGTTCTCGGGCCGCAAGGTGCCGAACTCGGTCTTCGTCCACGGCTTCGTGACCGTCAGCGGCGAGAAGATGAGCAAGTCGCGCGGCACCGGCCTGTCGCCGCTGCGCTACCTGCAGATCGGCATGAACGCCGAGTGGCTGCGCTACTACCTGGCCGCCAAGCTCAACGGCCGCGTCGAGGACATCGACTTCAACCCCGACGACTTCGTCGCGAGGGTCAACAGCGACCTGGTCGGCAAGTACGTGAACATCGCCAGCCGCGCGGCCCGCTTCACGCTGGCCGCGCCGTTCGACGGCCGGCTCGCGGCCTCGGGCCCGTGGCCGTACCAGACCGACGCCGCGCAACTGGCCGATTCGGTCGCCGAGCTGTTCGAGGCGCGCGAGTACGGCAAGGCGCTGCGCGAGATCATGGCCTTCGCCGACGAGGTCAACCAGCATTTCGACGCGCAAGCGCCGTGGAAGGCGGTCAAGGCGGGGCCGGAGGGCCAGGCCCTCGCTCACCGCGTGTGCACGCAGGCGCTGAACGCGTTCAAGCTGCTGACCGTCTGCCTGAAGCCGATCCTGCCCGCCACGGCGGCCCAGGCCGAGGCCTTCCTGAACGTGGCGCCGCTGACCTGGCAGGACGCGGCGCGGCCGCTGCCGGACGGACACCAGGTCCGGCCGTACTCGCACCTGATGAGCCGCGTCGAGGCCCGTCAGCTCGACGCGCTGTTCGAAAGCGCCGCCGCCTCGCCGGCGCCGGCCGAGGCCGGCCGATCGACGGCGGGCGCCGCGGCGACGGGAACTGCGGCGACGGCGTCCGGCAAGCCCGCGAAGGCCGCGAAACCCGCCAAGCCCGCCGCCGCGACCCCGGCGGCGAGCGCCGGCGCCGGCATCGTCACGATCGACGACTTCGCGAAGATCGATCTGCGCATCGCCCGCGTCACGGCGGCCGAGGCGGTCGAAGGCTCGGACAAGCTACTGAAGCTGACGCTCGACTGCGGCGAAGCCGAGCCGCGCATCGTCTTCTCCGGCATCAAGTCCGCCTACCGCCCCGAGCAGCTCGTCGGCCGCCTGACGGTCGTCGTCGCCAACCTCGCGCCGCGCAAGATGAAGTTCGGCGTCTCGTCGGGCATGGTGCTGGCCGCCTCCGGCGATGAGGATGCCGCCGGCATCTTCCTCGTCGACGCCGACGAGGGCGCCCGCCCCGGCATGCAGGTCCGTTAGACGGCCCGACGCGATGCGACCACGCGACCTGCTCGATCGAATCGGCTTCCATCCCCGGCTGATCGATCATCTTCGCGGCTACGGCCGCGACGACCTGCGCGCCGACACGGTGGCCGGCGTCACCGTCGGCTTCGTCGCGCTGCCGCTGGCGATGGCCTTCGCGATCGCCAGCGGCGTCAAGCCCGAACAGGGGCTGATCACCGCGATCGTCGGCGGGCTGCTGATCTCGCTGCTCGGCGGCTCGCGCGTGCAGATCGGCGGCCCGGCCGGCGCGTTCGTCGTGCTGCTGTACGGGATCGTCGAGCGCTACGGCCTGGCCAACCTGCTGATCTCGGTGATCCTGGCCGGCGTGCTGCTGTTCACCATGGGCCTGCTGAAGTTCGGCAACCTCGTGCGCTTCGTTCCGGTGTCGGTCGTCATCGGCTTCACCAACGGCATCGCCGTCGTCATCGGCTTTTCGCAGATCCGCGACTTCCTGGGCCTGCAGGTCGACAAGATGCCGGCCAACTTCCTGTCGCAGGTGGCGGTGCTGTGGAACGAGCTGGGCACGATCAATCCGGCCGCGCTGGGCATCGGCGGCGCGTCGCTGCTGATGATGCTGTGCTGGCCGAAGGGGTCCGCGCGACCCGGTGCCGGCCGATGGGCATCGTGGTGGTCGCGGATCGGCCGCGTGCCGCCGACGATCGTCGTCCTGTCGGTCGGCGTGCTGGCCGTCACCGTCCTGAACCTGCCGGTCGAGACGATCGGCACGCGCTTCGGCGGCATTCCGCAGCAGCTTCCGGCGCCGCGGCTGCCGACCTTCGACTGGGACGGCGTCCAGCAACTGGTCGCGCCGACGATCTCGATCGCGCTGCTGGGCGCCATCGAATCGCTGCTGTGCGCGCGGGTCGCCGACTCGCTGATCGACGACCGCCACGACCCGAACCAGGAGCTGATGGCGCAGGGGCTGGCCAACTTCATCACGCCGTTCTTCGGCGGCATCGCCGCCACCGGCACGATCGCGCGGACCGTCACCAACGTGCGCGCCGGCGCCCGCACGCCGGTGGCCGGCGTCATCCACGCGCTGACGCTGCTGCTGACGATGCTGCTGCTCGCGCCGCTGGCGCGGCACATCCCGCTGGCCTCGCTGGCGGCGATCCTGCTCGTCGTCGCGTGGAACATGGGCGAGTGGCGCGCGTTCGCGCACCTGCGCCACTACACGGTCAGCTACCGGACGATCCTGCTCAGCGCGTTCGGGCTGACGGTGGTCTTCGACCTGACGGTCGCCGTGCAGATCGGGCTCGGGCTGGCCTGCCTGTTCTTCATCCACCGGATGTCGACGCTGACGCGGCTCGAACCGATCGCGCTGCCGCCCGAGCGGGCCCGCACCGCCGACGGCCGCGGCGTGCACGCCTGGCGGATCTTCGGCTCGCTGTTCTTCGGCGCGGTGACCAAGCTCGAGCCGCTGTTCGATCCCCGGGCCGAGCGCCCCGACGTGCTGATCCTGGAGATGCACCAGCTCGTCAACCTGGATACCAGCGGCCTCGACGTGCTGGAGTCGCTGCGGCGGATGCTCGACAAGCGAGGCGCGCGGCTGATCCTGTGCGACGTCAACGAGCAGCCGCTGTCGCTGCTGCGCCGCTCGGGCTTCATCGACCGCCTGGGCGACGGCGGCGTCGAGCCCGACCTGGACGCGGCGCTGGCGCGGGCGGCGAGCGCGCCGGGCTCGGAATCCGCGAGCGCGCTCAGAGGCTGAGAGTTTTTCGGCCGTGCCCGAAAGGCGCGTCCAAACGCCCCGGATCTAGGCGCAAAGCGCAGCCATAGCTCGGGCTATGGCGAGCATTTGCAACGACGAGCCGGGGCGTTTGGACGTGCAAGGCGGGCATGGACGAAAGACTCTCAGCCTCTCAGCCGTTGATCCGCAGCGGGTCGGGCGACATGCTGGTCGACTTGACCGTGTGGTCCTGGTCGAAGTGGACGTTGAACATCATCGGCTGCCGCTGGTCGCCGTAGTGGCGCCAGCTCCAGACGTCCTCCTGCTTGAGCCGGAAGAACACGGTCTCGGTCGGCTTGCCCAGCAGCCGCCGCACCTGCTCCTCGCTCATGCCCGGCTTGACCCGTTCGAAGAACTCCGGCACCAGCACGTTGCGCATGCTGCGGAAACGGCCGTCGGCGCCGACGGCGATCATGTAGGTCTCGTGCCCGGCCGGACCGCGGACGTATTCGTAGGTCCGAGAGCCGTCGTTCTCGTCCCAGATCCGCTCCGGCTCGCCCATCAGGCGGCGCACGTCCTCGACCGTCGAGACGCCCGGCTTGAGCTCCTTCTGCGCGAAATAGTCGCATCCGAACAACCCCCAGATCATCAGGCCTCCCCACAGCAGTCGCTTGATGCGTGTCGATGTCATCGTGCTCGTCCGTTCCGTTGTTCGTCGTCCGCGGTCCGTCGCGCCCTCGGCGCCGATCGCATAAAATATCCGGTCATTGCCCTACCGGGTCAACCGACCTCACGATCCCTGACGCGCCATGGCCCTGTACGAATCCGAAATCACCGTTTTCCTGCGCGAGCTGAAGCAGCAGCGCCCGCACCTCGAACAAGCGCAGCGCGAAGGACGGGCGCTGTGGTGGGACCGCCCGCAAGACCTGGACACCAATGCGCGCGACAAGGCGTCCAAGGTCCCGCAGCAACCGTACGTCTACCAGATCAAGGGCTGACGTTGAGCGGTAGGGCCGGGCCGGCCTCGTCTCGGACGATGCCGGATGCCGCCGGCCCGGAGCCCGATCCGGGCGTCGAGTTCGGCGACGCCGGCCGGCAGCTCGAGTTGAAGATCTTCGCCCGGCTGTACGGCGAGCCGCTGCTCAAGCTGCCCAATGACCTGTACATCCCGCCCGACGCGCTCGAGGTCATCCTCGATTCGTTCGAAGGGCCGCTCGACCTGCTGCTGTACCTGATCCGCAAGCAGAACTTCAACATCCTCGACATCCCGATGGCCGAGGTCACGCGGCAGTACCTCGCGTACATCGACGAGATCCGCTCGTCGAACCTCGAGCTGGCCGGCGAATACCTGCTGATGGCGGCGCTGCTGATCTCGATCAAGTCGCGGATGCTGCTGCCGGTCAAGAAGTCGGGCAGCGACGAGGAAGCCGAGGATCCGCGCGCCGAGCTCGCGCGCCGCCTGATCGAATACGAGCGGATCAAGATCGGCGCGCAGCAGCTCGATCGGTTGCCGGTTCTCGGCCGGGACTTCCTGCCCGTCGACGTCGAGCTGAACCGCTCGGCGACCGTGCGCCTGCCCGACGTCGACCCCGGCGACCTGAAGCGCGCGTGGGCCGACATCCTGCGCCGCGCGCGGCTGGTCCAGCACCATCACATCACGCGCGAGGAGCTGTCGGTGCGCGAGCACATGACGCTGGTGCTGCGCTCGCTGCAGAACCGCCGCTTCGCCGCGTTCGACGAGTTGTTCGACGTGCGGCGCGGCGCGCCGGTCGTCATCGTCACCTTCGTCGCGCTGCTCGAGCTGGCGCGCGAGTCGCTGATCGAGATCACGCAGGCCGAAGCCTACGCGCCGATCTACGTGCGGCTCGCCTATACGCCGAGCTAGGACTTCGCTCCGCGACCACCGCCCCCGCCACCACCGACCGCTTCCCGCCCCGTGACCGCCCCGTGACCGCCCCGTGACCGCCCCGTGACCGCTCCGCCGGACGCCCTCCCGCCCGCGCCGCCGTCGATCGTCGACGACGCGCCGCTGCGCGCGCTGAACACCTTCGGCATCGACGCGCGCGCGCGCCGCCTGGTCACGCTGACCGACGTCCGGACGCTGCCGGCCGCGCTCGCGGCCTGCGGCCCGGACGGGCCGGCGCTGGTGCTCGGTGGCGGCAGCAACCTGCTGCTGACGCGGGACGTCGACGGCGCCGTGCTGCGGATCGCCACGCGCGGCCGCGCGGTCGTCGAGCAGGCAGGCGACGACGTGCTCGTCGAAGCGGCGGCCGGCGAGCCCTGGCATCCGTTCGTGCAGTGGACGCTGGCGAACGGACTGTTCGGGCTGGAGAACCTGTCGCTGATCCCGGGGCTGGTCGGCGCCAGCCCGATCCAGAACATCGGCGCCTATGGCGTCGAGATGGCCGAGCGCATGCGGTCGCTGCGGGCGATCCATCTGCGCAGCGGCCAGACTCGCCGGTTCGATGCGAGCGAGTGCCGCTTCGGCTACCGCGACAGCCTCTTCAAGCACGACGACGGCGCGCAATGGCTGATCGCGTCGGTATGCTTCGCGCTGTCGCGCCGGGCCGACCCGCGGCCCGGCTACGGCGACATCGGCGCCGAGTTGCGGGCGCGCGGCATCGACGCGGCGGCGGCGACGCCGCAGCAGATCGCCGACGCGGTCTGCGCGATCCGCCGCCGCAAGCTGCCGGATCCGGCGCGGATCGGCAACGCCGGCAGCTTCTTCAAGAACCCGGTGCTGCCGCGCGCGCAGGCCGACGCGCTGCGCCGCGCGCATCCGGCGATGCCGATCTACCCGGCCGGCGACGCGCACCGCAAGATCGCCGCGGCCTGGCTGATCGAGCAATGCGGCTGGAAGGGGTTCCGCGAAGGCGACGCAGGCGTGCACCCTCGGCACGCGCTCGTCCTGGTCAACCACGGCCGCGCTCGCGGCGACGAGTTGCTCGCGCTGGCGCGGCGCATCCAGGATTCGGTCCAACGGCGCTTCGGCGTGGCGATCGAGCCCGAACCGCGCGTGATCTGAGAATCTGTGAACGAACCAGCGACGGCCGCTCGTCGCGTGCGATTCGTTCCCAGATTCCAAGCCGATTTGCGCCGGCCGCTTCGCGGCCTCTCGTATAATGCCGCGCTGACCCACCGTCGCCTGCAGCGCACCACGGAGAATCCCACAGATGAGTGACAAAGACGAGAGTAACGAAGACAACGCGGTATTGGTGCTCATCCTAGGCTTGGCCGTCGTCGTGGCGATCGCCGTATCGTTCTGGGCCGCGTTCGGCGCGATCTCGCTCAGCGGCAAGCCCGCCACCGCGTCGGCGGTGAGCGCTTCGGCTTCCGGCGCCACCGCTGCGGTCGCGGCGCCGGCCACGGCCGGGGCCGCCACTGCGGGATCCGCCTCCGCTGGTGCTACTACCACCGGGGCTGCGACTGCCGAGTCCGCCTCCGCTGGATCTGCCTCCGCCGGGTCGGCCACCACTGGGGCTACGACCACTGGATCGGCCGCCGCGGGAACGGCTGGCGCCGGGGCCACTGCTGCCGCCGGAGCCACGGCCGCTGCCGCGTCCACCCCCGCGACCGGGGCAGCGATGACGGCGGCGATCGCCGGGCCGGTCAAGCTGTACTTCGACACCGGCCGCAACGACCTGCCGGCCAACGCGGCGTCGGAGCTGGCGCCGATCGTCGAAGCGATCAAGGCCGGCCGTGCCGACCGCGCGGCCGTGTCGGGCTTCCACGACAAGACCGGCTCGGCCGACGTCAACGCCGAGCTCTCCAAGGCCCGCGCGCTGGCCGTGGCCGCCGCGCTGCGCGCCGCCGGCCTGAGCGACGCGCAGATCGACCTGCGCAAACCGCAGGAGACGACCGGCGGCAGCAACGATCGCGAAGCCCGCCGCGTCGAGGTCACCGCCGAAAAAGGCTGAGAAGCCGAGAGCCCGTCGTCTCCGACGCCGGCGCGCGTCGCGCCCACGCCGCCGATGCGCGCCCCCGCGCTGGTCCGCACGCCGGTCGCCGCACTGCGCGGCGACGTGATCCTCGACACCAACGTCTGGCTCGACTGGCTGGTCTTCGACGATCCGAGCAGCGCGCCGATCCGCGCGGCCGCCGAGCGCGGCGACTGCCGGATCCTGGCCTGCCGCCGCGGCCGCGCCGAGTTGGCCGACGTGCTGAACTGGCGGCGCTTCGGCACCCGCCGCGTCGACGCCGCGGCCTGCCTGGCCGGCTTCGATCGCTGGGCCCGCGTCCACGACGACCCGCCGGCCTGCGCGCTGCGCAGCCGCGATCCCGACGATCAGGTCTTCATCGATCTGGCCGCCCACCACCGGGCCGCTTACCTGCTGTCCCGTGACAAGGCGCTGCTGGCGCTGGCGCGGCGGGCCGAGCGCGATCTCGGCGTGCGGATCCGCGTGCCCGAGGCCGTCAGCGGCTGACGCCCGGCACCGCCTGGGGCGCCACCTGCGGCGCCTCGTACGCGAAACGCCGCGACTGGTGGCGCAGCCAGGCCAGATAGTCGTCGGCCTGCAAGGGCTTGCCCAGATAGAAGCCCTGCGCGTAGTCGCAGTCGAGCTCGCGCAGCATCCGCATCGTCTCGGCGTCCTCGACGCCTTCGGCCACCGCCTCCCACTGCAGCGAGTGCGCGAGCCGGATCGCGGCGGCGACGATCACGTACGCGCTGCGGTCGCGCGCCATCTGCGTCACGAAACGCTTGTCGATCTTGACGTGCTGGACCGGCAGCTCGCGTAGCGAGGCCAGCGCCGCGTAGCCGGCGCCGAAATCGTCGATGCCGAGCTTGATGCCGGCCTGATCCAGGCGCTGCAAGCAGGCGAGCGCTTCTTTCGAATGCCGGGTCAGCGCCCGTTCGTTGATCTCGATCGTCAGCGCGCCGGGCGGCAGGCCGTGATGCTGCAGGCGCTCGATCACGAACGACGCGAACTGCGGCGACGAGACGTCGTACCGCGACACGTTGATCGACAACTGGACCGGCACCTCCGCCGAGCGCCAGGCGACGAGCTGCGTCAGGCCCTGCTCGACCGCCCAGCGCGAAAGATGGCCGATCAGGCCCATGCGCTCGGCGAACGGCACGAACTCGCGAGGATCGACGACGCCGCGCTCCGGATGCTGCCATCGCGCCAGCGCCTCGACCATCGCCGAGCGCCCCGCGCCGAGCGCGATCTTCGGCTGGTATCGCAGCGACAGCGATCCGTTGGCCATCGCCTTCTGCAGGTCGATCGCCATCGACGTGTGAAATTCGCGTTCGCGCTCCTGCTCGGGGCTGAACGTCTTGATCCGCTCGCCCGAACGCCTCGCCCAGCGCAGCGCGATGTCGGCCGCGCGAACCAGGCCCGCCGCGTCCTGGGCATGGACCGGGAACGCGGACGCGCCGATCGAGATCGAGCACTCGATCTCCTGGTGCTCGTGCTCGATCGGCGAACGGAGCACGTCGCCGATCCGCTGCGCGACCTGCAGCGCCTGCTCGCCGTTGCAGCCGGGCAGGACGATCGCGAACCGGTTGCCAGCCACGCGCGCCAGCGCTGGATGCGATTCGCGGCCGGCGCTGACGTCCATCAACTTGTCGGCCGGCCGCAGCGTCGACTTTAGCCGGGCGGCCACCGCCGCGACGACCGCGTCGGCCACCTGCGCGCCCAGCGAATCGCTGATCGCGTCGAAGCGCTCGATGTCGATCAGCAGCAAGGCCAGCACGCGATGCGTCTTGCGCGCCTCGCGCAGCGCCAGCGTCAGGCGTTCGTGCAGCAGCGCGCGGTTGGGCAGAGAGGTCAGCGGATCGCGAAACGCCGTGCGCAACAGCGACTGGTCGCGCTCGCGCACCTGCCCGATCAGCGCGTTCAACGCGGCGACGAGCTCGCCCAGCGGCCCCTTGGCGAACGGGCCCTCGAGCGGGCGAAGCTTGTCCGGCGTCTGCGCGACGATCGCCTCGCGCAAGGCCGCCACCGGGCGCAACGTGAGCCGGCACAGCGCGAACGCGGCCAGCACCGACAGCAGGTCGACGATGACGAACGCGGGCAGCCACAGGCGCAGCGACTCGCGCAGCAGCGCCACCATCGACATCGTCGGCACGCGCAGCTCGACGGCGATCGGTCCGGCCGGGGAGCCGTCCAGGAACACGCGCCGCACGTGCGGCTCGGCGCTCGCCGGCGAAGCCGCCGCGCCGGCGTCGATCAGGCCGAGTTGCGCGCCCACCGACACGCGGGCGAACTCGGCGACGATGAAGACCTCGATCGGCTGGACGATGACGATCGCCAGGTTCGGATCGAACTGCGCCGGCACGGCCGTCCACATCACCGTCGATCCGCCGGCCGCGACGAAGCCCGATGCCCGTCCGGCCGCGAACGCCTGCGCGAGCGTCGCGCCCCGCCAGTAGTCGCTGCGCACCGGCGCGATCGCCGCCGGCCCGGGAACGTCGGCGACGACCACGCCGTTGGCCCGCGCGAGCAGCGCGCGGGACGGGCCGGCGCGGCGCAGCGCGGCCTGGATCTGCGCGACCAGCGCGTCGCCGAGGTTCTGCGCGTACGCGCGCGCGATCACCGGATCGCGCGCGAGTTGGTCGGCCTGGCCCTGCGCATCGGCACGGCTCTGAGCGACCCGGGCGATCACGACGCGTTCGGCCAGATCGAGCTGGCCCTGCCCGGCCGCCGACGCCCGCTGCTGCATGCCGCGAACGAAGATCAGCCCGAGGATCAATTGGCCGGCGCAAGCGATCGCCAGCACGAGCAGGACGATCCGGGTAGTCAGGGAATTGCGGAACACACGATGCCTTACGCGAATCGGCTGATGATCCCGCCAATCCCGCGGCCCCTGGCCAGAGCCCCGACGGCCGGCGGCGCGATCATTCCGGACGGCGCGCAGGCCGTCGGATCCGGCGCGAGCCCGCCGATCGAAAAAGGCCGCGCGAGGCGGCCTTCCGGACATCGCGCCCGGTCGGATCACCGACCGGCGCCCCTTCTCGCGTCAGGACAGATGCGCGTTGACGAGCTTGGTCATCTCGAACATCGTCACCTGCGCCTTGCCGAAGATCGGCTGGAGCTTGGCGTCGGCGTTGATGTTCCGCTTGTTCACGCTGTCCTGCAGGTCGTGCTTCTTGATGTATTCCCACAGCTTCTTGATCGCCTCGGTGCGCGGCAGCGTGCCATCGCCGACGACCTCGGCGAGCGCCGGACTCGGCGTCAGCGCTTTCATGAACGCCGCGTTGGGCGTGCGCGGCTTCTTGTCGGCGGCGGCGCCGGCCTTCTTCGCTGCGGGCTTGTTCTCGGCGGGTTTCTTCGCTGCCGATTGCTTTGTCGCAGCCTTCTTGGCAGTTGCCATACTCACTCCTGGACGGGGATCATTGTTGGTGTGTTCGCATATGCGGAAGGATTCGACAAGACCGTGTCAATCCATGACGGGCAAGAATGACGCGAAACGGATCTTGCGCCAACAAAAATCTGCCGATCCCACCGCTCGAGTGTTGTAATCGAGTGTTGTACGTCAGCCGGTTTCGCCTTCGCGCGACGCGCGCTTGCGCTCGTGCTCCTTCAGCAGGCGCTTGCGCAGGCGGATGCTCTTGGGCGTCAGCTCGACAAGCTCGTCGTCGGCGATGAACTCGACGGCCTTCTCCAGCGTCAGCTCGATCGGCGGCGTCAGCACGATGTGCTCGTCCTTACCCGACGCGCGAACGTTGGTCAGCTTCTTCTCCTTGATCGGATTGACGACCAGGTCGTTGTCGCGCGAGTGGATGCCGATGACCATGCCTTCGTACAACGGGTCGTTGGGCTTGACGAACATCCGCCCGCGCTCCTGCAGCTTCCACAGCGCGTACGCGACCGCATCGCCATCGTCCTGCGAGATCAGCACGCCGTTGCGCCGGTCCTCGATGTCGCCGGCCCAGGCGTCGTAGTCGTCGAACACGTGGCTCATGATGCCGGTGCCGCGGGTCAGGTTCAGGAACTCGTTGTGAAAGCCGATCAGTCCGCGCGCGGGCACGCGGTACTCGAGCCGCACGCGGCCCTTACCGTCCGGCTCCATGTTCTGCAGCTCGCCCTTGCGGCGGCCCAGCAGTTCCATCACGCCGCCCTGGTGGCTTTCCTCGAGATCCATCGTCAGCGACTCGTACGGCTCCTGGCGTTCGCCGTCGACGATACGGATCTTCGGCTTCGGGCGCGAGACGGCGATCTCGTAGCCCTCGCGGCGCAGGTTCTCGAGCAGGATCGTCAGGTGCAGCTCGCCGCGCCCCGACACGATGAAGGTGTCCGAGTCGCTGGTGAACTCGACCCGCAGCGCGACGTTCGATTTGAGTTCGCGTTCGAGGCGCTCGCGGATCTGGCGGCTGGTCACGAACTTGCCTTCGCGCCCGGCCATCGGCGAGGTGTTGACGAGGAACTCCATCGTCATCGTCGGCTCGTCGACCTTCAGCAGCGGCAGCGGCTCGGGCCGGGCCGGATCGCAGACGGTCGTGCCGATGTCCAGTTCCTCGATGCCGTTGATCGCGATGATGTCGCCGGCCTCGGCCTCGTCGACGACGGCGCGCTCGAGCCCCTTGTAGCGCAGCACCTGATTGACCTTGCGGGTCACCGGCGCGACGCCCGATTCGGCCGGATCGCCGAACATCACGCTGACCGATTGGCCGGCGCGGATGCGCCCGCGCGTGATCCGGCCGACGCCGATCTTGCCGACGTAGCTCGAATAATCGAGCGCCGAGATCTGCAACTGCAGCGGACCGTCCGGATCGTCCTGGCGCACCGGCACGTAGCCCAGCACGGCCGCGAACAGCGGCTCCATCGACAGGCCCTTGGCGCGGGCGTCGTCGGCGTTGGCGACGCCGTCGGCCGGCAGGCCCTTCAGATCGTTCAGCGCGAAACCGTTGACGGCCGACGCATAGACGACCGGAAAGTCGAGCTGCTCCTCGGTGGCACCGAGCTTGTCGAACAGGTCGAAAGTCTGGTTCACGACCCAGTCCGGGCGCGCGCCGGGCCGATCGATCTTGTTGACGACGACGATCGGCTTCAGGCCCAGCGCCAGCGCCTTGCGCGTGACGAAGCGGGTCTGCGGCATCGGCCCCTCGACCGCGTCGACCAGCAGCAGCACGCCGTCGACCATCGACAGCGCCCGCTCGACCTCGCCGCCGAAATCGGCGTGCCCGGGCGTGTCGACGATGTTGATCCGGGTGTCCTGGTAGTCGACCGCGCAGTTCTTGGCCAGGATCGTGATCCCGCGTTCGCGTTCCAGGTCGTTGCTGTCCATCACCCGCTCGGCGACCTGCTGGTTGCTGCGGAACGTGCCCGACTGGCGCAGCAACTGGTCGACCAGCGTGGTCTTGCCATGATCGACGTGGGCGATGATGGCGATGTTTCGTATCGCGAGGCTCATGGTGGAGTTTCCGTTGAAATCAATCGTTGCGGGACCAGCACGCCGTCGTCCAGCGCGGCCAGCCCCAGCAGTCGTTCGTTCGCATAGACACGCACGCGCGAGCGCGCGCCGTCGGGAGGATGCAGGCGCAGGCGCTGGCCCAGGCCGAAGCGGCGCGCCATCGCCGGATCGAGCCGCACGTCCGGCAAGCCGGCCAGCAGGCTGTCCAGCGGGCCGAGCAGCGCGCGCCGCGCCACCAGGTCGAGCGCTTCGATCCGCGTCAGCGTGACCGCGTCGGCGACGGCCAGCCCGGCCACCGCCTCGCGACGCAGCGCGCTCAGGTGCGCGCCGCAGCCGAGCGCCAGGCCGATGTCCTCGACCAGCGTGCGGATGTACGTGCCCTTGCTGCAATGCACGCGCAGCGACACCCGCGGCAGATCGACGTCGACGAGGTCGATCGCATGGATCGTCACGCGCCGCGCCGCGCGCTCGAGCGTCACCCCTTCGCGCGCGTACGCGTACAGCGGTTTGCCGTCGCGCTTGAGCGCCGAATACATCGGCGGCACCTGGTCGATGTCGCCGACGAAGCCGGCCGCGGCGCGGCGCACCTCGTCGGGCGTCGACGCGCAGGGCGCGGTCGCGATCACCTCGCCTTCACGGTCGCCGGTATCGGTCCGCGTGCCGAGCGTCATCTCGGCCAGATAAGTCTTGTCGGCATCGAGCAGGTCGTGCGCGAACTTGGTCGCCTCGCCGAACAGCAGCGGCAGCAGGCCGGTGGCCATCGGATCGAGCGTGCCGCCATGGCCGGCCTTGGCCGCGCCCATCAGCCGGCGCGCGGCCATCATCGCCTGGTTCGAGCTCAGGCCTTGCGGCTTGTCGAACAGCAACACGCCGTCGATACGCTCGCGTGCTGCCCGACCCGACGGACGCGAACGTGCCGTCTCGTCGGTCACGGTCATGCTTCGAAGGACTCCTAATTGGCTGGATCGTCGTCGACGTCGTCGCCGTGGCGCGCGTTGGCCTGGTCGATCAGCTTCGACATCTGCGCGCCGTACTCGACCGAGCGATCGTGCGCGAAACGCAGCTCGGGCGTCGTGTGGATCCGCACCCGCTTGAACAACTGCGCGCGAAGGAACCCGGCCGCGCGGGCCAGGCCCGCCTGCGTATCGCGCACCGTCTGCTCGTCACCGGGCAGCACCGTGTAGTGGACGGTCGCGTACGCGTAGTCCGGCGTCAGGTCGACGCCGGTGACGGTCACCATGCCGATCCGCGGATCCTTGACCTCGGCGCGAATCATCTCGGCCAGTTCCTGGTGGATCTGCTCGGCGACCCGGACGCCGCGATCGGCGCCGGTCCTGCTGTGTCGACTCATAAGCTGGCCTCACCGCCGCGGCGACGACGCCTCACAGCGTCGTGCGCGCCACTTCCTTCACTTCGAACACCTCGAGCTGGTCGCCGACGCGGATGTCGTCGTAGTTGCGCAGCGTCAGGCCGCACTCGAAGCCTTCCTTGACCTCGCGCACGTCGTCCTTGAAGCGGCGCAGCGAATCGAGCTCGCCGTTCCAGATCACCGCGCTGTCGCGCAGCAGGCGGACCTGCGCACCGCGGCGGACGATGCCCTCGAGCACCATGCAACCGGCGATGTTGCCGATCCGCGAGACCTTGATGACCTGGCGGATCTCGACCAGGCCCAGGATCTCCTCGCGCTTCTCGGGCGACAGCAGGCCGGCCATCGCCGCCTTCACCTCGTCGACCGCGTCGTAGATGATGCTGTAGTAGCGCACGTCGACGCCGTTGGCATCGGCCAGCCGGCGCGCCTGCTGGTCGGCCCGCACGTTGAAGCCGAGGATGACGGCCTTGGACGCGGTCGCCAGGTTGACGTCGGACTCGGTGATGCCGCCGACCGCCTGGCGGATGATGACGACCTTGACCTCGTCGGTCGACAGCTTGAGCATCGACTGCGCCAGCGCTTCCTGCGAGCCCTGCACGTCGGCCTTGATGATCAACGGCAGGGTCTTGACCTCGCCCTCGGTCATCTGGTCCATCATGTTCTCGAGCTTGGCCGCCTGCTGGCGAGCCAGCTTGACGTCGCGGAACTTGCCCTGGCGGAACAGCGCGATCTCGCGCGCCTTGCGCTCGTCGCCCAGCACCAGCACGTCCTCGCCGGCCTGCGGCACCTCGGCCAGGCCCTGGATCTCGACCGGAATCGACGGGCCCGCCGAGGTCACGTTCTTGCCGTTCTCGTCCATCATCGCGCGGACCCGGCCGAACACCGAGCCGGCCAGCACGATGTCGCCCTTGTTCAGCGTGCCGGACTGGACCAGGACGGTCGCGACCGGACCGCGTCCCTTGTCCAGCCGCGCCTCGATGACCAGACCCTTGGCCGCGCCTTCCTTCGGCGCCTTCAGCTCGAGCACCTCGGCCTGCAGCAGCACGTTCTCGAGCAGGTCGTCGATGCCCTGGCCGGTCTTGGCCGACACCGGCACGATCGGCACGTCGCCGCCGTATTCCTCGGGAATCACGTCGTTGGCGACCAGTTCCTGCTTGACCCGGTCCGGGTTGGCCTCGGCCTTGTCGATCTTGTTCATCGCGACGACGACCGGCACCTTGGCGGCCTTCGCGTGGCTGATCGCCTCGATGGTCTGCGGCATCACGCCGTCGTCGGCCGCCACCACCAGGATGACGATGTCGGTCGCCGCCGCGCCGCGCGCCCGCATCGCGGTGAACGCCTCGTGGCCCGGGGTATCGAGGAAGGTGACGACGCCGCGCGGGGTCTCGACGTGATAGGCGCCGATGTGCTGCGTGATGCCGCCCGCCTCGCCGGACGCGACCTTGGTGCGCCGGATGAAGTCCAGCAGCGAGGTCTTGCCGTGGTCGACGTGGCCCATGACGGTGACGACCGGCGGACGCGGCAGCAACTCGTCGGTATTGTTCGCGTGCGAGTCGACGAGGAAGGCCTCGGGATCGTCGAGCTTGGCCGCCACCGCCTTGTGGCCGAGCTCCTCGACGAGGATCATCGCCGTTTCCTGGTCGAGCACCTGGTTGATCGTGACCATCTGGCCGAGCTTCATCAGCGCCTTGATGACCTCGGCGGCCTTGACCGACATCTTGTGCGCCAGGTCGGCCACGGTGATCGTTTCGGGCACGTGCACTTCGCGCACGACCGGCTCGTTGCTGGCGGCCTGGAAGCTCGACTCCTCGCGATGATCGCGATGGCGCGATCCGCGACCGCCGCCCCGCCATCCGCCGGCGCCGCCGGCCGAGTCGCCGCGCGTCTTGATCGCGCGGCGCTTGGCGCCTTCCTCGTGCCACGACGACGACAGCTTCTCGGCCTTGACGTGCTTCTTGTCCTTGGCGTCGGCGGTGCCGGGGGCGGCCGTCGCCGGCGCCTTGCCGTCCTTGGCGCCCGCTGGCCGGTGCAGCGTGCCAGGCGCCGTCGGGCGTGCACCCGGTGCCGCCGGCGCGGCCGTCTTGGCGACGACCGGCGGAGCCGGCGGCGGCGTGGCCACCTTCGGCTGCGGACGGCGCTGCATCTCCATCAGGCGGTTGATCTCGGCGACCTCGCGCTCGACGGCGCGACGCGCCTCGGCCTGCGCGGCCATCTGCTCCTGCGCCTTGCGCGAACGCTCGGCGGCCGCGTCGGCCGCGGCCTGCGCGGCGGCGGCCTGCTCGGCGGCCAAACGGTCCTCCTCGGCCTTCTGCGCCTCGCGGGCGAGGCGCGTTTCCTCGGACTGCTGGGCGGCCGCGACGGCCTCGGCCTGGCGCGCCTGCTCGGCTTTCTCGGCCCGTTCGGCCGCCGCGGCGCGCTCGCGCTCGAGCTGCCGCTGGGCCTCTTCGGAGCGCCGCGCGGCCTCGGCCGCCGCCTCGGCCTCGAGCCGGGCCTCGCGTTCGAGCCGTTCCTGCTTCTCGCGCAACTCGGCGGCCTGGCGCTCGAGCAACTCGCGCTGCCGTTGTTCTTCCTCTTCGCGCTGCAGGCGCTGCGCCTCGTCGATGACCTGCACCACCGTTTCGTTCACTTCTTCCTCGCGCGCATCGACCGCCTGGTCGGCCGCCGCTTCATTGGGGTCGCGCTTGACGAACACGCGCTTCTTGCGGACCTCGACCTGGATCGTGCGATTGCGGCCCGTCGAATCGGCCTGCTTGATCTCGGACGTCTGCTTGCGCGTCAGCGTGATCTTCTTCTTGGCCGCTTCCTCGCTGCCATGCGACTTGCGCAACGACGCCAGCAGCTGCTCCTTGTCGGTTTCGGTGATCTCGTCGTTCGGCGTGTGCTTGACCACACCGGCCGAGCGCAACTGGTCGAGCAGCACCTCGGCGGGCATTCTCAATTCCGCAGCAAACTTCGCAACATTCGTACTTGCCATATGACCTCTTCATCCCCAACAGGCGCCGCTCGGCGTGTTTGTCGCCCACCTACATGGCGCGCCTCTCATCCGTTACCCCCCGGGCGATCCTGCCGGCAGCCCGGAGTTCGATTGCCTCAGGCCAAGCCTGCCGGCCGCTAGTTCGATTCACTTTCGAACCAGTGCGCGCGGGCCTTCATGATCAGGTCCCGGGCCTGCTCCTCGCCGATGCCGACCGCCTCGACCAGCTCGTCGACCGCCAGCTCGGCCAGATCGTCGCGGCTGTGGACGTTGGCGTCGGCCAGCTTGGCCGCCAGCGCCTTGTCCATGCCTTCGAGCGACAGCAGGTCCTCGGCCGTCTTCTCGATCTTCTCCTCGGTCACGATCGCCTCGGTCAGCAACACGTTGCGCGCGCGATTGCGCAACTCGTTGACCGTGTCCTCGTCGAACGACTCGATCTCGAGCATCTCGTTGAGCGGCACGTAGGCCACTTCCTCGACGCTGGTGAAACCCTCGTCGATCAGGATATCGGCCACCTCCTGGTCGACGTCCAGCTTGTTCATGAACAGCTCGCGCACCGTCGCCCGCTCGGTCTCGGTCTTCTGCGCCGATTCTTCGGCCGTCATGATGTTGATCTGCCAACCGGTCAGCTCGGACGCCAGCCGCACGTTGCGGCCGCCGGTGCCGATCGCCAGCGCGAGGTTGTCCTCGTCGACGACGACGTCCATGCTGTGCTTGTCCTCGTCGACGACGATCGACGAGACGTTGGCCGGCGCCAGCGCGCCGATGACGAACTGCGCCGGGTCCTCGGACCACAGCACGATGTCGA
>JASGFT010000083.1:0-21472 GCA_047605425.1 Burkholderiaceae bacterium
TGAACCGGCCGGCCCGCCGCCGGCGGGCCCGATCGGCGGCGGCCTCGCCGGCTTGCGGCACGGGCCGCGCCGAACTAAGATCCTCGGGCGCCGCGCGATGCGGCCACGTCGCTCGGACGGTTCCGGGCGCTGACGACCAGGATGTTCTTCCATGTCCGCTTCTCCGGGCAAGCGCCGCTTCGCGCGCATCGATCGCCTTCCCCCCTACGTCTTCAACATCACCGCCGAGCTCAAGCTGGCCGCCCGCCGCCGCGGCGAGGACATCATCGACATGAGCATGGGCAACCCCGATGGCGCCACGCCGGCGCACATCGTGGACAAGCTGTGCGCGACCGCGCAGCGGCCCGACACGCACGGCTATTCGGCGTCGCGCGGCATCCCCCGGCTGCGCCGCGCGATCTCGCACTGGTATCGCCAGCGCTACGAGGTCGATATCGATCCGGACAGCGAGGCGATCGTGACGATCGGCTCGAAGGAGGGGCTGGCGCACCTGATGCTGGCCACCGTCGATCGCGGCGACACCGTGCTGGTGCCCGACCCCAGCTATCCGATCCACATCTACGGCGCGGTCATCGCCGGCGCGCAGATCCGTTCGGTGCCGCTGGTGCCGGGCGTCGATTTCTTCGCCGAGCTGGAAAAAGCGATTCGCGGCAGCTACCCGAAGCCGAAGATGATGGTGCTGGGCTTCCCGTCGAATCCGACCGCGCAGTGCGTCGAGCTGGATTTCTTCGAGCGCGTCGTCGCGCTGGCGCGCAAGCACGACATCCTCGTCGTCCACGACCTGGCGTACGCCGACATCGTGTTCGACGGCTGGAAGGCGCCGTCGATCATGCAGGTTCCCGGCGCCAAGGACGTCGCCGTCGAGTTCTTCACGCTGTCCAAGAGCTACAACATGGCAGGCTGGCGGATCGGCTTCATGGTCGGCAACGCCGACCTGGTCGCCGCGCTGGCGCGGATCAAGAGCTATCACGACTACGGCACGTTCACGCCGCTGCAGGTCGCGGCGATCGCCGCGCTCGAAGGCGACCAGCGATGCGTGCGCGACATCGCCGCCACCTACCAGCGGCGGCGCGACGTGCTGGCCAAGGGCCTGCACGAGGCCGGCTGGCCGGTCGACGTGCCGAAGGCGTCGATGTACATCTGGGCGCGGATCCCCGAACGCTATCGCGACATGGGATCGCTGGCGTTCGCGACGCTGCTGCTCGAGCGGGCCAAGGTCTCGGTGTCGCCGGGCATCGGCTTCGGTGACCACGGCGACGATCACGTGCGCTTCGCGCTGATCGAGAACGAGTCTCGGATCCGCCAGGCGGTGCGCGGCATCAAGGCGATGTTCAAGGCCGACGGGATCGCGCCGGTCGCCGTGCCGCGCGCCTAGCGCCGGTCGCTGCAGGCCGAGCCGTCCAGGTCGAGCCGTCCAGGTCGAGCCGTCCAGGTCGAGCCCTTCAGGTCGAGCCCTTCAGGTCGAGCCCTTCAGGTCGAGCCCTCGCCGAGGGCGCCGGCGCGGCGGCCATCGGCCTCGACCCCGTCGGGCATAATGGCCGTCCGAGCGGGCCGGCACGCGCCCGCATCCCCGGAGACGACGATCATGGTGACGATTCCCGGTCTGCAGTTCGATCTGGGCGAGGACATCGCGATGCTGCGCGATTCGCTGCAGCAGTTCGTGGCGGCCGAGATCACGCCGCGCGCGCAGGAGGTCGACCGGACCGACCAGTTCCCGATGGACCTGTGGCGCAAGTTCGGCGAGCTCGGCGTGCTCGGCATGACGGTGCCCGAGGAGTACGGCGGCACCGACCTCGGTTACCTGGCGCACGTCGTGGCGATGGAGGAGATCTCGCGCGGCTCGGCGTCGATCGGCCTGTCGTACGGCGCGCATTCGAACCTGTGCGTCAACCAGATCCATCGCAACGGCACGGCCGAGCAGAAGCGCAAGTACCTGCCCAAGCTGGTCTCGGGCGAGCACGTCGGCGCGCTGGCGATGTCCGAGCCCAATGCCGGCTCGGACGTCGTGTCGATGAAGCTGCGCGCCGATTTCCGCGGCGACCGCTGGGTGCTGAACGGCACCAAGTTCTGGATCACCAACGGTCCCGACGCCGACGTCATGGTCATCTACGCGAAGAACGACCTGGAGGCCGGTCCGCGCGGCATCACGGCCTTCCTCGTCGAGAAGGGGTTCAAGGGTTTCTCGGTCGCGCAGAAGCTCGACAAGCTCGGCATGCGCGGCAGCCACACCGGCGAGCTGGTGTTCGAGGACTGCGAGGTGCCGGCCGAGAACGTGCTCGGCGGCCTGGGCGACGATCCCGCGACCGGCGTCGGCCGCGGCGTCAACGTGCTGATGAGCGGGCTCGACTACGAGCGCGCGGTGCTGTCCGGCGGGCCGCTCGGCGTGATGGCCGCGTGCATGGACGCAGTCGTTCCCTATGTCCACGATCGCAAGCAGTTCGGCCAGCCGATCGGCGAATTCCAGTTGATGCAGGGCAAGCTCGCCGACATGTACACGACGATGATGGCGTGCCGCGCTTATGTCTACGAGGTCGGTCGGCAGTGCGACCGCACGCGCGCCGGCGGGGCCGACCCCCGCGCGCTGCGCAAGGATGCCGCCGGCGCGATCCTGTACGCGGCCGAGAAGGCGACCTGGATGGCCGGCGAGGCGATCCAGTGCCTGGGCGGCAACGGCTACATCAACGATTCGCCGACCGGCCGGCTGTGGCGCGACGCCAAGCTGTACGAGATCGGCGCCGGCACGTCGGAGATCCGCCGGATGCTGATCGGGCGCGAGCTGTTCGCCGACACCCGCTGAGCGCCGCGCCGTCGAACGCAACGAACCTGAACGAGGAGAATCGACATGAAGGATCCAGTCGTCATCGCATCGGTGGCCCGCACGCCGATCGGCAGCATGATGGGCGCGTTCTCGCCGCTGGCCGGGCACCAGCTCGGCGCCGTCGCGATCAAGGCCGCGGTCGAGCGCGCCGGCATCTCGCCCGAGGCCGTGCAGGAAGTGATCATGGGCTGCTGCCTGATGGCCGGCCAGGGCCAGGCGCCGGCGCGCCAGGCGACGCTGGGCGCCGGGCTGCCGCCGTCGGCCGGCGCCACGACGCTGTCCAAGATGTGCGGCTCCGGCATGAAGTCGGCGATGTTCGGTCATGACCTGCTGGTCGCCGGCAGCCAGGACGTCGTCGTCGCCGGCGGCTTCGAGAGCATGACCAACGCGCCTTACCTGATGCAGCAGGGGCGCGGCGGTTATCGCTACGGCCACGCGATGATCTACGACCACATGGCGATCGACGGGCTCGAGGACGCCTACGAGCGCGGCAAGGCGATGGGCGTGTTCGCCGAGGCCTGCGTCGACAAGTACGCGTTCACGCGCGAGGCGCAGGACGAGTTCGCGATCGCGTCGACGCGGCGCGCGATCCAGGCCAACGAGGACGGCACGTTCGCGTGGGAGATCGCCCCGGTCAGCGTGCCGGGCAGGAAGGGCGCCACCGTCGTCGAGCGCGACGAGCAGCCGTTCCGCTCGCAGATCGACAAGATCCCCGGCCTGAAACCGGCGTTCAAGAAGGACGGCACGATCACCGCGGCCAACGCCTCGTCGATCTCCGACGGCGCGGCGGCGCTGGTGCTGATGCGCCGCTCGACGGCCGACAAGCTGGGCGTCAAGCCGCTGGCCACGGTCCTGGGCCACGCCACGCACGCGCAGGAGCCGGCCTGGTTCGCGACCGCGCCGGCCGGCGCGGTCCGCAAGCTCTACGACAAGCTCGGCTGGACGACGAAGGACGTCGACCTGTTCGAGATCAACGAGGCGTTCGCCGCCGTCACGATGGCGGCGATGCGCGAGTTCGACATCGGCCACGACCGCGTCAACGTGCACGGCGGCGCCTGCGCGCTCGGCCATCCGATCGGCGCCTCGGGCGCGCGGATCATCGTCACGCTGCTCGGCGCGCTGCGCAAGCGAGGCGCGCGGCGCGGCGTCGCGGCGCTGTGCATCGGCGGCGGCGAGGCCACCGCGATGGCCGTCGAGATGCTGTGAGCGATGCCGACGGCACCGGCACCGGCATCGGCTGGCGGCTCGACGGCGAGCGGATCGACGTCCCGCGCAGCGTCGAGGAGATGCGCGCGCGTAGCCGGGCGGCGCGTTCGACGACTATCGCGGCGAAACGCTGCCGTGGTGAGGGATCAGGCAATGGGAGAGGCGCGATGGTACTGAACGATGACCAGCGGATGGTGCGCGACGCGGTGCGCGCTTTCGTCGACGAGAAGATCCGGCCGTTCGCCGCCGACTGGGATCGCGACGGCACGTTTCCGGCCGAGGCGCTGAAGGGCCTGGCGGCGCTGGGCTGCTTCGGCATCGCCGTGCCCGACGCTCATGGCGGCGCCGGGCTCGACTACCGTTCGCTGGCGATCATCCTCGAGGAGATCGCCGCCGGTGACGGCGCCACGTCGACGATCATCTCGGTCAACAACTGCCCGGTCTGCTCGATCCTGATGATGTTCGCGAACGACGCGCAGAAGCAGCAGTGGCTGGTGCCGCTGGCGCGCGGCGACATGCTCGGCGCGTTCTGCCTGACCGAGCCGCAGGTCGGCTCGGACGCGTCGGCGCTCAAGACGACCGCGACCCGCGACGGCGATCACTACGTGATCAATGGCACCAAGCAGTTCATCACCTCGGGCAAGCACGGCGACGTCGCGATCGTGATGGCCGTCACCGACAAGGCCGCCGGCAAACGCGGCATCTCGGCGCTGCTCGTGCCGACGTCCACGCCCGGTTACCAGGTCGCGCGGCTCGAAAGCAAGCTCGGCCAGCATGCGTCGGACACCGCGCAGATCGTTTTCGAGAACTGCCGCGTGCCGGTGGCCAATCTGTTGGGCGAGGAGGGGCAGGGCTACAAGATCGCGCTGTCGGGCCTGGAGGGCGGCCGCATCGGCATCGCCTCGCAGTCGGTCGGCATGGCCCGCGCCGCGTTCGAGGCCGCGCTGCGCTACGCGAACGAGCGCGAAGCCTTCGGCCAGCCGATCTTCAACCACCAGGCCGTGCAGTTCCGCCTGGCCGACATGGCGACCCGCATCGAAGCGGCCCGCCAGTTGATCCTGCACGCGGCGAGCCTGAAGGACGCCGGGCTGCCGTGCCTGAAGGAAGCGGCGATGGCCAAGCTGATGGCGTCCGAGATCGCCGAGCGGGTCTGCTCGGACGCGATCCAGATCCACGGCGGTTATGGGTATCTGGCGGATTTCCCGGTCGAGCGGATCTATCGCGATGTGCGCGTGTGCCAGATCTACGAGGGCACCAGCGACATCCAGCGGATACTGATCGGGCGGGCGCTGGCGAGCGGTGGGGCGTGATCCGGGCGGCTTGTCCTAGGGCCTGCTCGCACTAAGATCGAACCCACGTGAAGTCCTATTGGCGCCCGCAGCAAGGCGCAAAGCACAGCCATAGCGGTGCTATGGCGAGCATTTGCAACGCGGCGGCGGGCGCCAATAGGCCCTAAGCCTTGTCGACGCGGATGTTCTCGTAGTACGGGATCATCACGTCGTTGCTGCCTTCCTCCACCTGTCCGAGCATGCTGACGGTGACCGGGTGGACGACATCGGGATCGGTCATGACCTCGACGAACGCCGGGCGGCCGCATTCGAAGGCGCGCTGCAACGCCGGGGCGAGATCGGCGAACCGCTCGACCCGTTCGCTGTGACAGCCGAACCCGCGCGCGATATCGGCGTAGTGGGTGCCTTCTAGCCGGGTGATGACGTTGTAGTCATTACCGAACATGATCTGCTGTCCGTGGATCGACATGCCCCAGACGCCGTTGTTGAGCACGACATTCACGATCGGCAACCGGTGGCGGACCATCGTGTCCAGTTCCTGGATGTGAAAACCGAGCGCGCCGTCGCCGGTCAGATGGACGACGCGCCGTCCGGGGCAGGCGATCTGCGCGCCGATCGCATAGCCGGGCCCGATGCCCAAGCAGCCGAGATAGCCGTGGGTCAGGATGCTGGCGGGGTTGTCGACGGTGGTCGCCGCCGCGGCCCATGACGCGGATTCGCCGCCGTCGTATGCATAGAGCGCATCGGGCCCTGCAGCCTGGGCGACGGCCAGCGCCGCGTGCCACGGATGAATGCCCTTGCCCGTTTCGGCCTGCGGGAAGCCTTTGGCGAAAACGCCGCGCGCCGACACCGCCCGCGCGCGCCAGGCATCGAGTCCGTCGGGCTTGCGCCCCGCGAGCGCCGCGTCCAGCGCGCGAACGGTCTGGGCCGCGTCGGCCGCTATCGCGAGGTCGACGTCGCGGATGCGGCCGATTTCGGCGGCATCGCCATGGATCTGCACGAGCCTGGCCTGAGGCGGAACCATGGCGCCGGACCTGCCGCCGAGCAGCAGGCCCATCCGTCCCCCGAGCAACACGACCAGGTCCGGCCGTTCGACGCCCATCACCCGCAGGATCGCCAGATTGCCGGCGGCCCCTCCGTTCGCCGGATGGCCGGACGGCAGGATGCCTTCGGCCAGGCTCTTGCTGAACACCGGAATGGGCAAGCGCTCGCTCAAAGCGCGCAGCGCGGCGGCGGTCGCCGCGTTCGCGGCCTCGTTGCCGGCGATGATCACCGGCCGTCGGGCGGAGAGAATCATGTCGGCCAGCGCGGCCGTTGCCTCGGGCGACGGGGCGGGCTGCGGACGGACGTCGACGCCGGCCGGCGGCGTCGCGCTGCGCGCCGGCACGCTCATGTGGAGGACGTCGATCGGCACCTCCAGCAGGACCGAGCCGCGCGGCAGCGTCATCGCCTTGCGGATCGCCATGGCGGCGAGGTCGGGGATGCGCTCGGTCGACGGTATGCTGATCGCCCATTTGACGCCGGGCCGCGCCATCGCGACCTGGTCGATGCCGCCCTGAAGCGCGTTCGTCTCCACCTCGCGCAAAGGCGGCGCGCCGACGATGAACAGCACCGGCGATCCATCGAGCCGCGCATTGGCCATCGCCGAAATCGCGTTCGTGAAGCCGGGGCCGGAGGTGACGATGCACACGCCCAGCTTGCCGGTCACGCGCGCATACGCATCGGCCGCGTGTCCGGCGGCCGATTCGTGCCGAAAGTCGGTGAGGGTGATGTCTTGCTCGACGCAGCCCTTGAGCAGCGCCTCCAGATGGCCGCCATGCAGCGCGAACGCCTGCGTGACGCCCGCGGCTTTCAATGTCCTGGCCAATAGTTCGCCGCCGACCACTCGTGCCTCATTCGCCATCCTTGTCTCCTTATCGTCGTCCGGCGCCAGGGCACCGGGTTTTATCTAATCGTCCCGCTCGGGTTGATCCCGAGAATGCAGCCCTTTATAGTCGGTTGCAAACGAATAGATAGCACGGCGCAATCAGACTGGGGAAGAAGAGGATGGAGACGCAGATTTTCGCCGGCAGGGCGGCGGTGGTGACGGGGGGCGCATCGGGCATCGGTGCGGCGCTCGCGCGCAAGCTGCACGGCCAGGGGGCGGCGGTGGTGATCGGCGACCTCGATGCCGACAAGGGAGAGGCGCTCGCCGCGGCGCTCGGCAACGGTCGCGCGCTGTTCCATGCGACCGACGTCTCGGATCCCGGCGCGGTCGCGGCGCTGGTCGACAAGGCCGTGAGCGCCTACGGCGGGCTGGACATGCTGTTCAACAACGCCGGGATCGGCAGCTTTTCGCGAATCGAGGCGCTGTCGGTCGAGGATTGGCGCCGGGTCGTCGCGATCAACCTGGACGCCGTCTTCTATGGCCTGAAGGCCGCGATCCCGGCCATGAAGGCGCGGGGAGGCGGCGCTATCGTCAACACGGCATCGGCTTCCGGCATGGCGGCGGATTTCGGTTTCGCGGCCTACAACGCCGCCAAGGCCGGCGTGATCAACCTGACCCGGACCGCCGCCATCGACAATGCCCGCGACGGCATCCGGGTCAATGCGGTTTGTCCCGGCCCGGTCGATACGCCGATTCTGTCCGGCATCTCCAGCATTCCCGACCTGCGCGCGAAATGGGAGGATGCGGTGCCGATGGGGCGCTTCGCGAAGCCGGAGGAGATCGCGTCGGTCATCGCCTTCCTGGCATCCGACGCGGCCTCCTACGTCACCGGGGCGATCATTCCGATCGACGGTGGCCTGACGGCCCACACCGGCCAGCCGAATCTGTACCGATCGATCGGATGATCGGGTTCGGGCGCCGGACATCGATTCCCGCGCCATCGCTGCGCGAGTGGATCGCCGGGCCGAACGAACGAACAGCGAACAACGAACAACGAGCGGAGAGACGAAATCTTGCGCGATGAAACCGTTCTTTTGCCGTCCGGGCCCTATCGGCTTTCCACGCGGGTGGTCGGCGCGGGTCCGCTGGTCATCCTGATGCACGGCTGGCCGGAGCTGAGCCTGTCGTGGCGGCATCAGGTCCAGCCGCTTGCCGCCGCCGGCTTCACCGTCGCGGCGCCCGACATGCGCGGTTATGGCCAATCGTCGAAGCCCGATGACGTGCGGGCTTATGGCCTGAATGCTCTGGCCGACGACATGGCCAACATCGCCACCGCGCTGGGCCATCAGCGCTGGGTGTCGATCGGCCACGACTGGGGCGCGCCGGTCGCATGGCGGACGGCATTGCGTTTTCCGGACCGCGTCGCCGCGGTCTTCGCGCTCAGCGTGCCGTTCTCGCCGCCGCCCCTCATTCCCGCGCTGCAAGCGTTCGATCTCGGTTTTCCCGACCGGTTCTTCTACATGCGCTATTTCCAGAAGGTCGGCGTCGCCGAGGCCGAGCTCGAACGTGACGTGCGGGCGTCGCTGAAACGCATCTTCCATTCGTTGTCGGGCGATGCGCCGAAGGACGATTGGCTCGGTCCGCGCCCGATCGATGGCCCGATGCTGCCGGGGCTGTCGCCGTCACCCGAAGGCCCTCTGTCGTTCATGTCCGACGACGAGCTGGACGCTTATGCGGCCGCCTACCAGGCCGGGGGTTTCTTCGCGCCGATATGCTGGTATCGCAATCTGGATACGGATTTCGTCGAGGTGCAAGCTTATGGCGACGCCATCATCCGCCAGCCCGCGGGCCTGCTGTACGGCGACAAGGAAATCGTCCTGTCGATGCTGGCGCCCGATGCGCTGGAGAACATGCGCAAGCACGTGATCGATCTGCGCACGCATGTCGTGCTACCCGGCGCCGGACACTGGATTCAGCAGGAGCGGCCCGCCGAAGTCAATGCGGCGCTGCTCGATTTTCTGGGGCAGGTTCGCCCGTTGATTTGACCCCTAACCCCTAATCCTCTCGGCCGGCCGGACGTCGCGCGGTTCACGCGGCCGCGGGATGGCTGAATCTTCAGGATATCGACCATGCGCGCTGCCGTTCTCCAGGGAAAGTCCATCTCGATCCGGACCTTGCCCGATCCGTCGCCCGCCGCCGGGCAACTTCTGGTGCGGCCCGTCTACACCGGCATTTGCGGCAGCGATCTGAGCACCCGCAAGCAGATGGCCGCCCTCGCCGCGACCCAGCCGCAGGACCAGTTGCCGGCGATCGTTCCCGGCCATGAATTCTCGGCGCGGATCGTCGGCATCGCGCCCGGCACCGACACCGGCTTGCGCGAGGGCGACCTGATCACCGGCCTGCCGTTCACGCATTCCCATCAGGGCATGCAGTGCATCGGCCTGTCGCCCGACCACGGCGGCGGCCTCGCGGAACTGAGCTGCATCGACGCGGTGCGCAGCTTTCGCGTACCGCCGGGCGTGCCGGCCGATCTGGCGTCGCTGACCGAACCGCTGTCGGTCGGCCTGCACGCGGCGAACCTCGCCAGCCGCAACGCGGGGCCGAACGTCGTCATCGGCTGCGGCCCGGTCGGTCTCGCGGTCATCCTGGCGCTGACCCAGGCTGGACGGGGTCCCGTGCTCGCCGCGGATTTCTCGCCGGAGCGGCGCGCCGCCGCCGCCTCGCTCGGCGCCGGTATCGTGCTCGACCCGGCGGCTGACTCGCCGTTCACGCACTGGGACGATCTCGGTCTGACGCCGCACCCGGCGTCGCCGCTGCTGGCGCGCGATTTTCGCGGCCTGCCGCCCGGCGCCAACATCTTCGAATGCACGGGCGCGTCGGGGGTCATCGACCAGATCGTCAAGTCCGCGCCGCCGCACACCCATATCATCGTCGCCGGCGTCTGCCCGCACGAGCAGAAGCTGACGCCGCTCGACGGGATCCTGCGCGAGCTGACGCTCGAATTCAGTTTCGCCTATCGGCCCGAAGAGTTCGCCGAGGCCCTTGCCCTGATCGAAGCCCACCCGGACAAGGCCGCGCGGCTGATCACCAGCCGCCAGCCGCTGGCAAACACCGAACTCGCCTTTGATTCGCTGGCGAAGAACCCCAGCGAGATCAAGATCCTGATCGACCCGCATGCTTGAGGACGCGTGCGCAACGCGCCTTGCGTCCGATCCCGACTGATGGCGCGAGCGGCTCGGGCGAATTGATCGGCGCGTCCCAAGCGCGGCCGCATCCGTCCTACTTCTTGACTGGCCGCCAATCACCCCAGAACTGCGCCCCGCACGCCGCGCATCTTTTATCGTGCTGGCCCAATTCGCTCGAGCATCGCGGACATGCGTATGTCGTTACGGCCTCGTCGGCAATCGACGCCTCTTTTTTCGTCGATCTCGCGAGCGCAGCAATGCTTGCCTGTATCGATTCCGCCGCTTGCTTGCTTTCCGATCGATGGGAGCGAAAATCTACATGAAGATCGTGAATGCGCTCATTCGTGGATTTGACATGATCATTGAGGGTGCGAGTTTGCTGATCAATTTTTCTGTTGAGCAAATTGATGATTGACCAGAAACCAATGGCGACACAGTCAAGAACAATCCCCGCGCCCATTGCGGCGATCAGCCGGTAATTTTCTTGAATCGTGCCGGCCTTGGCCGACAGAGCGATCACGGATCCGCAGAGACCAAGCATAATCGCCAGCCCCGCATACAGGACGAAAGTGACGGTTTTTTGAAAAAAACGACTCATGTTTCGATTTTCTGTCGGCAAGCAATCCTGACTCGTCGCACGGCTCCGCCGGTACCTACGCAAGCCGTATCTTGCCGAAGCGCGTCAGTGTCTGCCAATCCGGCACCGCCTCGGTGTCCAGCGACTTCCAGCGGATCCTGATCGCGCGGGCGCGGGCGCGGGCGCGGGCGCGGGTCGGCCCGGCGCCGCCCGAACCGGGCCGTTCACAGGTACTTCAGCCACGCCAGGTCGCGGCGGCGCGCCTTGAAGGCCGCGAAGGCCTTGACCGGTGGATACAGCGCCACCGCCAGCACCACCGTGCACGACCAGACCGCCCACATCGTGTCGAAGCCGAAGAACTCGCCCTGGTCGTCACCCCAGACGGCCCGCGCGCCCAGGTAGAGCAGCTTCAGCACGTACAAGTGCAGCACGTAGAAGAACATCGCCGTGGCGCCGAAGACCGTCAGCGGGCGCAGCCAGGCGGCGCCGGGTCGACGATCGAACGCCCGCAGCGCCAGCAGGCCCACGCCCAAGGTCAGCGCGATGAACAGCGGTGACGGCGGATACTTGGTCAGGTTGACGAAACCCATCGCCGTCGTCAGCGCCGTCTCGTCGGCCGCCCAGGGCTTGTCGCCATACACGTCGAGCGCGCGCAGCACGACGAAGCCCGACAGCAGGCCGATGCCCCAGGCGAGCAGGCGGCGCCGGCGAAGCCCCTCGTCCGCTCCCGGCGCGAACCACGGTCCGGCGGCGTAGCCCAGCGCGATCACGCCGATCCACGGCAGCAGCGGGTAGGACGTGCGCAGCCGCAGCGCGCCGGACACCTCGATCCAGCCGCGGTCGTGCAACACGGCCCACGGAACGTGCATCGGATGGCCGGTGGGAAAGTGCAGGCCATCGAGCAGCGCGTGCCCCGCCGCCAGCGCGAAACCGACCGCGATCAACGCGCGGCGCGGCAACCACGACAGCCCCGCCAGCGCGATCATCGACAGGCCGATCACCCAGATCACCTGCAGGAACACGCGGGTCGGCGGAAACTCGAAGGTCCACGCGAAATTGACGACGGTGATTTCCAGCAGCACCAGGAACAGCCCACGCTTGAACAGGAAGGCCGAGACCGCGGCCCGACCATCGTCGCCCTGGCGGCTGCCGTAGAGGAAGGCCGACAGCCCCGCCAGGAAAACGAAGACCGGCGCGCACAGATGCGACAGCAGCCGACTGAGGAACAGGCCGGGCGACGTCTCGGCAACCACCATCGGGTCGGACACCTGATGCTGCAGGAAGAACGTCTCGCGCACGTGGTCGAGCAGCATCAGCACGACCACCAGGCCGCGCAGCGCGTCGATCGCGCCGAGGCGCGGCGCCGACGGGGCGGCCATCGAGCCGTCGGTCGCCGGCGAACGGTGGTCGGCGACGGCGCCGTCAGAAGCGGTAAGCGAGGCCAAGCTGTATGATGCGCGGCGCGCCGGGGTAATAGGCGGTGCCGAAGGCGCTCTCGTCGTAGTCCCGGTCCAACGCGTTCTTCACGTCGAGGTTCAGGCGCAGGTGCTTGTTGACCTGATAGAACGCGAGCAGGTCGAACACCACATAGCCTGGCATCTTGCTGGAGGACGCGCTGGTCTGGGTGGCGCGTCGATCGACGTACTTGATGCCCATTCCCAGGCCGAGCCCCGCTGCCGGGCCGCCGCGGAACTCGTAGACGTTCAGCAGGCTGAGCACGTTGCGCGGGATGCCACCCAGGCGCGTGCCTGTCGGCAGCGCATTGTCGTTGCGCACTTCGGCATCGACGTACGAGTAACCGCCGATAACCCGCCATGCCGGTGTCACGTTGCCGGCGACGTTCAGGTCCAGGCCGCGGCTGCGTACTTCCCCGGCCGCGATCCGGAAATTGGGATCGATCGGGTCGGCCGTCAGGACGTTCTGCTTCTCGATGTGATACAGCGCAGCGTCGACGCTCAGCGCCCGGCCAAGCGCCAGCCACTTGGCGCCGATCTCATAGGATTTTCCCTTCTCGGGATCGAACCCGTTGCCCAGGCGGTCGGAACCCGTGTTGGGTTTGTACGAACGGGCCGTGTTCGCATAGACCGCCAACGTGTCGGTCAGGTCGTAGATCACGCCGACGCGCGGGGTCACGGCGGTATCGGTCGTCTTCCAGCCGCTGCTGCCGGGCAGGAAACTCTCGTAGCGATGCTCGAAGCGCTCGACGCGCACGCCCGCCAGCACCTTGAGCCGCGCGGTGAAGGCGATCTGGTCCTGCACGAACATCGACGAGGTCTTCAGGTTTTCCTTGTCATTGCTCGACATGCGCGTCAGCGGCGGCCTGGCCTGCCCCGGCACCGGATCGAAGATGTCGATCGGGTAAGCGCCGGTGCCGGCGGCCGATCGATGGATGACGGACCGGTAGTCGTAGTCGTCGTACTCGACGCCGGCCAGCAACGTATGGCGAATGCCTGCCGTGTCGAAGCGGCCGGTCAGGTTCAACTGCAGGATGCGGTCGGTCCATTCGAGCTTGCGGTAGCTGAAGTTGCGCCCGAGCGTCCGGCCGTCGGCCTGCAGCCCGTTGGCTTCGACGGCGTTGCCCTGCAGCGTGCCATCGAGGATCTGGAGGCCGCCGCCCAGCGTCCAGTTCTGGTTGAGCGCATGCTCGAAGCGCAGTTGCGCCATGTTGTTGTCGTTATGGAACTTGTTGTCGACGCCCCTTTCCCAGAGATTGGACGAGCGCGACATGCCGGCCAGCCGCCCGCGATCCAGCGGATGGTTGTTCCGCATGAAATCGGCTTCGAAAATGATGCGGGTCGTGCCGCTCAACTGCCAGCTCAGCACCGGGGCGATACCGTAGCGTTCGGTCTGGACGCCGTCGCGGAAAGTCCTGCCGCCTTCGGCCAGCACGTTCACGCGATAGTTGAGCCTGCCTTCGCCGTCGAGCGCGCCGGTGGCGTCGAGCGTGGTGCGGCGCATTCCCTGGTCGTTCACCTGCGCGCCGATGACCAGGCCCCGCTCGGATCGGGGCTGCTTGCTGATGATGTTGAACGTGCCGCCCGGATCGCCGCGTCCATACAGGCTCGCGACCGGACCCCGCAGGACTTCCAACCGCTCGATCGTGTAGGCGTCCGGCGCATTCGGGTAGCCGCGGTTGATCGGAAAGCCGTTCCGATAGAACTCGCTGGTCGTGAACCCCCTGATCGAATACGAGGTCAGGCCTTGTCCGCCGAAGTTGTTGGCGCGGCCGACGCCGCCGACGTAGTCGAGCACGTCGTGGACCCTCGTCGAGGCCGTGTCCTCGACGACGTCCCTGGGCACGACGGTGACCGACTGCGGCGTCTCGTGCAGCGGGGTATCGGTGCGCGTGGCACTGGCCGAGCGCGTGGCCCGGTAGCCGTTGACCGGTCCGTCGGGAAACTCGGTGTCGCCGCGTACCGTCACGGTTTCCAGATCGGCCGTGGTCGAAGCTCCGGATGGCTGCTGGGCCCAGGCCAGGGGGGCCGACAGGTGAAGCAAGGCACCGCAAACCAGGATCCGGCGCATCCATTTCTCCGTTTCAATTAAAAATGATTATCGATCGTACCACTATTACTATTTTATTTTCGACGCTGCCCATACGCCAAGCGCGCGCCGCCGCGCGGGATCAGGAAATAAAACGGGAGGCGCTGGCGCCTCCCGACCGGGAACCGAGGGGGCCGCCGGATCAGCCAGATCTCGACAGGCCTGGCGTCGTTCCGGCGCTCAGGTCATTCCGGCGCTTTCAGCGTGCCCTCGAACTGCTCGCGCAGCACTCGCTTGAGCACCTTGCCGCTGGGGTTGCGCGGGATCTCGTCGAGGATGACGGCGACCTTGGGCAGCTTGAAAGTGGCCAGCTTGCCCTTGCACCAGGCCAGCAGCTCTTCGGTGGTCAGCGACTCGCCTTTCTTCAGCACGACGATCGCCAGCGCGACCTCGCCCCACTTCGGCGAGGGCAGGCCGATCACCGCCGCGTCGGCCACCGACGGATGGCCCAGCAGCATGTTCTCGACCTCGGCCGGATAGACGTTTTCGCCGCCGGAGATCAGCATGTCCTTCATGCGATCGCGGATCGTGACGAAGCCCTCCTCGTCCATCGTGCCGACGTCGCCGGTGTGCAGCCAGCCGTCGACCAGCGTCTGCGCGGTGGCATCGGGCCGGTTCCAGTAGCCGACCATGACGTGGCCGCCGCGCAGCAGCACCTCGCCGGGCTCGCCCGGCGGGCAATCCTTGCCCATGCCATCGACGATGCGCACGTCGGTGTGGAAGAAACCGCGGCCGGTGGACCCCGCGCGCGTCATCGCGTCCTCGCCGAAGATCAAGCAGCCCGGGCCGCAGCTTTCGGTCATGCCGTAGACCTGGTGGATTTCGATGCCCATGTCGGCATAGGTCTTGATCAGGTTGACCGGCACCGGCGCCGCGCCGCTCATGCACCAGCGCAGCGTGCTGCAATCGTGTTGAGCCGGGTCGTACACCGCCAGCATGAACTGCAGCATGGCCGGCACCATCAGCGTCGTCGTGATCTTCTCGTCCCGGATCAGCTCCCACGACAGCTTGGCGTCGAAGGATTTCAGGATCACCTGCGTACCACCCATGTAGACGCTGCTCATCGACGGGTTCAGCGCGCCGACGTGGAACATCGGCAGCGACAGCAGGAAGCGGTCGCGCGGGCGCATGTCGCAGGTGGCCACCGCGGTCAGCGTTCCCCACAGCACCGTCGAATGGCTGTGCATCACGCCTTTGGGCAGGCCGGTGGTACCCGACGTGTACATGATGAACAACAGGTCGTCGTCGAAGCCGCGGATCTCGGGTTCGGTCGTGGGGGCCGCGTCGCGCCAGGCCTCGTAGCTGGCGGCGAAGGCCGGGGCCTGGCCGCCGAGCTGGATCCAGCGGCGAACGTTGGTCTTGTCCCCGCGGCTTTGCAGCTCGGCGACTACCTTGGCGAAATTCTCGTCGTAGACGAGTACCGTTGCCCCGGAATCCTTGAGGATGAATTCGAGTTCGTCGGCCACCAGCCGCCAGTTCAGCGGCACGTTGACCGCGCCGATCTTGCCTACCGCGAAGAAGGTCTCGACGAACTCGGAGCCGTTCATCAGCAGCAGCCCCACGCGGTCGCCGAGCTGCACGCCATCGGCGACCAGGGCATTGGCGACCTGGTTGCAGCGCGCGTTGAGTTGGCGGTAGGTGAACCGCCTCCCTTCCACCAAGGGCTCGACGATGGCCTCGACCTGCGGGCTGATGAACGCGCGGCGGCTCAGGGACTGTGCGAAATTCACTTTCATATCTCAATGTCTCCAATTATCGGTATGGGGGGCAATGCGCTGACGACCTTGCCGACCCTTATCGCCGGTGTTCGTGTCGCTCAATGATCGTCGCGCGCACGCTGGCGTCAATGGGTCGGCCGGGTGGATCGTCGAATCCCACCCTTTTGGGTCTATCTGCCCTGTCGACGGGGCTCGCACCGCCATGCGAAGCGCACGCGACAGTCGGCCCGCGTCAGTCTGCAATGCGGGTCGGAAAATGTCGACCCGGGCAATGCCTCGGCTCATTCCGAAGATCGCGCTTCGGAAGCGGCCGCGTACGGCCCGCCGTGGCCGTCGCCCCGTACGTCGAGATCGGGCCTTCGGGCGCTTTCCCGTTTTCCAATCATGCGTCGAGCGCGGCCAGCGCATCCCATCCCATTGCATCAGGAAGTCTCCCTGCGCGTGTCCGAAGCCCGGTATCACGTAGTACCGGACGAACTTCCGCGGTGCGGCGTTCCCGTAGCGCCGCGACAAGGCATCGAAATAATGGGTGATGTCACGCCGTTGATCATGGTGAATGCATCAGGGCATGGGGTAAGTCCAGCGTCGATGGATCGCTTGGGGTGCGCGATCGATGGAGACGGCGGCCTCTTCAGACGTCGATCCCGCCGTTGTCGCTGACCACGTGCGCGTTGGTCACGACGACGAGCTCGTTCCGGTCCAGGCCCGGGTCCCTGGCTCGGGCCAGCCAGCCGGTGCCGATCCGGGTACCCATCCTGTGCCTGACGGCGCAGACGCCGGCGGCTCGGGCCAGCCCGGTCCTGTACCACGGGTACGTCTGCGAGCCCCGCTCGCCGAGGACGGCTTCGAGCTGTTCGAAATGGGGTGGTCAGGGAGGATCAGCGGCGCGGGAAGTTCGTGGAACCGATGGCATCGCCATCTCGTCTGTCCGGGAGGAGAGTCGACGCGAGAACCGCGGCCTGCCATCTCCGTTGGCCATTTCCGCCGCAAGTCCAGCGCCTTTCGGTAGCGCCGTGAAATAGATGTGATTCATCACGACGCCTTCTCGATAGTTCGACCCGAAACCCGCCGTCAGCAGATCGCCCTCGTGCCGTGAAAAAATGGTCCAGTGTTCAACACGGTCGTCGATCCTTCTTTCGGAAATGGTATTGCTTTGTCACGGCGCCCGAGCTTGGACCTGACGAGGTGGCGCCGCATCCTCCGCCGCGAATGCCGCGGCTCTAAGTTCTCGAGAGTAGACAGTGAAACCGTGGTGTCTGGCCAACTTGTCGTAGAGCAGGCGGCCCGGGGCATTCGTCTCGTGTGTTTGCCAGCAGGCCCGGCTTGCGCCCGCCGCCTTGGCGCGATCGAAGACGGCCTCGATGAGCGCACTGTCGCCGAGCCGACCTTACTTGCGCCTCGTCCTGAAGCGGTCGGCCAGGTTCCGTGAGCGCGAGCCGCACAAGCCGTCCGGCGTCAGGACCCAGCCGATCTCGTCCAGGTCTTCCAGCCTGGGCCGGCTTCCCAGCCCCATCTTGCGCGAGGCCAGGAAGACGATGTCCTCGGCGGCGAGCACGCAGCCGGGTGCGGGCGCCAGCGCGTCGGACGCGCCGGCGATGAAGACCAGCGCGGCATCGAGCTCGCCCCTGTCCACCTTGGGCAGCAGTTCGCTGGTCCAGCCGCTCGCCAGTTGGAGGCCGAGCGTCGGGTACTGCGTGCCGAGCGCCTGCAGGCTGTCGGCCAGGCCGGCGTCGGCCAGCGCATGGACCACGCCCAGGCGCAGATGGCCGTGCGGCTGAGCGTTGCCGGAGGCTGCGAGCTTGAGCTCGTCGACGGCGGCAAGAACCTGTCGCGCCTGGTGCAGCACCGCGTGTCCCGCCGGCGTCAGGCGAGCGGGCTTGGCCCGGCGGTCCAACAGCGTGGCGTCGAGCTGGCTTTCCAGCCGCTGCAACTGCCGCGCGGGCGCGAAGTGCTGCTGCGCGTGAAGGCCATGGGCCTGAACCATCGCGACGTCGAGATCGTGCTCGGCAGCTACCCCACGGCGTTTCCACTGCCGCTGGTGCCCTTGTCCGACCAAGCCCGGTGAGACGGTGCTGGTGCAGGGTACGGGCGGCGTGTCTCTATTCGCGCTGCAGTTCGCGTTGATGGCCGGCGCGCGCGTCATCGCGACTTCCGGCAACGATGCGAAGCTCGGGAGAGTGAAGGCGCTGGGCGCTTTCGGAACCATCAACTACCGGCGCACGCCGGACTGGGCGAACGAGGTGCTTCGGCTGACCGATGGGCGCGGCGTCGATCATCTGCTCGAGGTGGGTGGGCCCGGCAGCTTCGAACAGTCGCTCGAGGCGATTCGCCATGGTGGCCAGATCAAGGTGATCGGCTATCTCGGTGGAGCGGAGGGCGCGGCCAACCCGCTGGACATCTTCCGAAAGCAGGCCCATGTACGCGGCATCGCCGTGGGCTCGCGGGCGATGCTGGAGGCGTTGATCGCGGCATACGGCGCCAGCCGTCTGCGTCCGGTCGTCGACCGCGTCTTTCCGTTGGCCGATGCCGCCCAGGCGCTGCGCCACCTGCATTCGGGCGAGCAATTCGGCAAGGTCGTGCTGGCGGTCTGATTGCGCCCGCGAATCCAGCACGCAGGACCAGCCGCCATCGTTCGATCTCGCCCCGGAAATCCACTCGGGTGAGCCTCTGCGCGCTCACTTGCGCGCGAACGCGATCCCCTCCGGAGCCGCCACGCACTGCGCGGCCGGAAAATTCGGACCGACCGTCGATCGTTCGATATACGCGCTGCACACCGACTTGAACTCGGCCGGCGACATCTCGCTCGACGCCCAGCAGCCGTATTCGTAGACCAGGCGATCGGCCAGCGGCCCGCCGCCGTTGGGGCTGCGATGCAGCGGATTGATCACCGCCTGCGCGCGCAGCGCCACGCCATCGCTCCACGCGCTGATCTGCTCCGTGGTGACGGTCGCGGCGTCCTTGCCCTGCTCGCGGGCGCGGAAGCTGAAGGGTTCGATCGGCTTCCAGTTGTCGTTCTGGATGAAATGCAGGCGAACGACACCGACGCCATCGATCAGGCCGGGGCTGGGCACGACGGCGCGCGTGCGCTTCCACTCTTCGTCGGTGGTCGGCGCCGGCGCGTCCAGCGAGTTGCGGAAGTCGAGTTCCTGGCCGGACAGCGAGGCCACGGGCTTCTTGACCATCGCGTTGAAGGCTTCGACGCTCGAATAGGCCGCCATCACCGCCGGACGCATCTCGTAGACGTAGTGGGGACGGATCTGGAACGAGAAGACGAGCCCTTTCTTGGCCAGCGGGTCGCCCGACGGCGGCAGGATGTCGACGCCGTACTGGCCGATCGGCGAGCCCGGGGCCGGGGGCTTGGACGAGCTGCCGTAGAGCGTGCGATCGGTCAGCCAGCCCTTGGGCCGGACCAGATGGCACTGGCGTTGCTCCCCTTGCGCCCAGATGTCAGGGGCGGGTTCGGCGTTCGGCTTCGACGCGTCCGAAACCGGCGGCGGAGTCGGAGCGGTCGACGCCTGCGCCCCGGGGCCGGAGCGGGCGCGGGGGCTGCAGGAGCCGGCGCAGCCGCCGTCGGCGCGGCGGGGGCGCGTGTCGCTGGAGGCGGCGCAGCGGGAGCCGGTGCTGTCGGGGTCGATGCAGTCGGGGTCGATGCGGCCGGAGCCTGCGCGGCCGGAGCCGATGCGGCCGGAGCCGATGTGGCCGGAGCGGGCGCTGGCGACGTCGCGGTCCCTCGACCGATTGGCGCCGCGGCGGCCGGCGGTGCCGGCGTCGGCGCTGCGATCGCCGGCTTCGGTGCCGCGTCGGACGGCGGCGGCGTCTTGGCCGGCGAAGGCGGCGCCGGGAGAGGGTGTGCCGGGGCAGCGGGCGCCGTCGGCGTCGCGTCAGCGGCCGGCGCGGTTTCCTTCCTGTCTTCGGATCCGGCCTTGGACGCGCGGAGCGTCTCCGCTTGCTCGCGCGAGGTGCCGCGCGCGTACGCGATCTTGCTTCGTCCGCTGTTGCAGGTGCCGATGATCTTCCAGGGCGTGGGTTCGTCCTTGTCCAGCACATACAGGTCGAAAGCCGGGACGCCGTTCTTTCGGATCTTCGCGGCCAGTTCTTCCTTGAACTGGTCGCAGGTGTGCGCCTGGGCCTGGACCGGGGTGGGGCTGGCGGCGAAAACCGCCAGCACGCTCAGCAAAACAGGGTGGATCAGGAGCCTTCGGGGGCTGGCCATCTTCTCGATCTCCGTGGGTCGTCTCGGGCACGCAAACCCGAACCGGCCATCACTAGGTTTTGTCACGGAGACAATAGGACGCCAGAGGGATCGTGCGCGCCCATTGATTGGGGCGGCGTATCAGCCGGATTGAGCAATTGCCGGGTGCCGATAGGTGGGTCGACGCGGCGAGGCCTGACGACCGGCCCCGACTCTTGCCGATAGCGCTCGGACCAGGGCCGAATACCGGCCCGGCCCCGAAGATATCGTGTTTTGCCCGAGCTTCCGAGATAAGATCGATTTTATGTACAATTATTATTTAAAAGTATCGAATGTTTCAATATTAATCGCCAATCGGCGGCCTCAGCGTCCTTAAGCCAACGCGCAGACGGTCAGCAGGTAGAACGCCGCGAGCGCGGCCGGGGTCGCGATCTCGCCGGGTGTCGCCGCATGCAGCACGTAGACGGTGCGCTGCTCGAAGACGGTCACGCGCCGGTACAGGCGCACCGCATACCAGACCAGCGGCAGCGCGGCGTACGCGCACAACGCGGCCAGGCGCCACGCCGACGCGGGGCCCGGCTGCCATGGGCCGGCGATCGCGATCGTCGCCAGCGCGGCGGCGACGGCCAGCCAGGGCAGCCACAGCCATCGCAGCGTGCTGGGCCGCGGCAGCAGCGCCTCGGGCACGCTGATGATGCATCGTTCGCGTGCCAGCAGGTGCTGCATCGTCGCGTGGCCCAGCGCCAGGCACAGGCAGGCCAGCCCGAAAAGGAATGAAGGAATCACGGGAGTGGGAGCGTGATCGGACCGGTCTCCAACTTAGTGGAGCGTCCCCGGGGCGGGCAAGCGACAGCTTGCGGCGTTCGTGCCGAATGTCGCAGCGGCGCGCAGATGCCGCGGCGTTCGCGCCGGGCGCGCGGGTCAGAACCTGTGAATGATGCTGATTCCACGACACTTGCGTGGCAATCAGGAGCGCAAGATATGGCAAGAAGTGATTGAGCGGTTCGAGCAGCAGGCCCCCGGGAGCGATGATGGCGCACCTGGCGCTGGACCATGCGATGCCGGCGAGCTGGATCG
>JASGFT010000084.1:0-21295 GCA_047605425.1 Burkholderiaceae bacterium
GCGCTACGCGCCGATGTTGTTCGATGCGCGCCGCGACGGCCGGCGCGAGGCCTGGCTGTTCGGGACGCTGCACGTCGGCACCGCGACGATGCTGCCCTGGCCGGCGGCGATCGACCGCGCGCTGGCCGACAGCGGCCCGATCGCGATCGAGATCGACAGCGCGCGCCGCTGGCAGGCGCTGGTCGACGGTTTTCGTCCGTACGTCGAGCTGCCCGAAGACCTGACGCTCGACGCGCTGCTGCCGCCTTCGCTGGTCGACGAGGTCCGCCGGCACTTCGGCTGGAGCGACGACGAATGGCGAACGCTGCGGCGGCGGCAACCGTGGTGGGTCGCGAACTTCCGCTTCGGCACCGCCGACGACCGCGAGCAGCAGGTGCGCCGCGACTGGGGCATCGAGCAGGCGCTGCTGCGCAGGGCGCGCGCCGAACAGCGGCCGATCGCCGAGCTCGAAACGGTCGCCGAGCACGTCGAAGGACTGGCCGGCGGCAGCCTCGACGAGCAGTGCCAGCAGTTCGCGATCTGGTTCGACGACGCGCGCCACCGCGGACGGCTGCTGCGCGACATGCTGGCGGCCTGGCGCACCGGCGACGCGGCCACGCTCGAAGCGCTGAAGGATCGGCTGTGGGGCGACGACCGGCAACTGACGTCGCTGCGCCGGCGCTTCTTCACCGACCGCGACCAGCGGATCACGCGGCGGCTCGTGCGGGAGATCGAACGCGGCGACGATCGGCGGCCGGTGTTCGCCGCGATCGGCGCGTTCCACCTGGTCGGCCCCGACAGCGTCCCGGCGCTGCTGGCCCGGCAGGGCTTCGACGTGCGCCGCGTCGGCGACGCCAGCGATTGACGACGCGGCGCGCGGATCGGCCGGGTACGGATCGGCCGGGTACGAATCCGCCGGGGTACGAATCCGCCGGGGTACGAATCCGCCGGGGTACGAATCCGCCGGGCGCGGATCGGCCGCCGCCGATATCGGACTCGACCGATCGGAGCGCGGGCTTCGATGCAACAGGGCAAGCGCGGCCGGCCTAATACGACAGGCTACAATGATCGCCCTCGTTCGCCGTTGCCAGAGCCGTCGATGACCGCCAGAACCTACGATCCCGTCGCGCCGCACGACGTCGCGTTCCTCGGCATGGGCGTCATGGGCCATCCGATGGCCGGGCATCTGGCGCGCGCCGGCCACCGCGTCACCGTCTACAACCGCACGCCGGGCAAGGCCGCGGCCTGGGTCGCCGAGCATTCGGGCCGCTCGGCGCCGACGCCCCGCGAGGCGGCGGCCGGCGCCGACATCGTGTTCGCCTGCGTCGGCAACGACGACGACCTGCGCGGCGTCGTGCTCGGCGACGACGGCGCGTTCGCCGGCATGAAGGCCGGCGCGGTCTTCGTCGACCACACGACCGCCTCGGCCGCGGTCGCCCGCGAGTTGGACGCCGCCGCGCGCGAACGCGGGCTGGGCTTCGTCGACGCGCCGGTTTCCGGCGGCCAGGCCGGCGCCGTCAACGGCGTGCTGACCGTGATGTGCGGCGGCGATGCCGCGGTGTTCGACCGCGTCCGGCCGGTCGCGATGGCCTACGCCCGCGCGATGACGCTGCTGGGCCCGGTCGGCAACGGCCAGCTCGCCAAGATGGTCAACCAGATCTGCATCGCCGGACTCGTGCAGGCGCTGTCCGAGGCCATCCATTTCGGCGAGGCCTGCGGCCTGGACGTGAAGGCCGTTCTCGACGTCATCGGCAAGGGCGCCGCGCAGTCCTGGCAGATGGACAACCGCGGACACACGATGGTCGACGGCAAGTTCGACTTCGGCTTCGCGGTCGACTGGATGCGCAAGGACCTGGGCCTGTGCCTCGATGAAGCCCGGCGCAACGGCGCGGCGCTGCCGGTGACCGCGCTGGTCGACCAGTTCTACGGCGACGTGCAGCGCGCCGGCGGGAGTCGCTTCGATACGTCGAGCCTGATCACGCGGCTGCGCAAACCCTGACCTTACCCTTAGGAGAATACCCATGAGTTTCGTCACGACCTCCTCCGGCCTGCAGTATCGCGACGACAAGCTCGGCGACGGCGCCGAAGCCACGCCCGGCAAGCACGTCACCGTCCACTACACCGGCTGGCTGTACAGGGACGGCACCGCCGGCGCCAAGTTCGATTCGAGCAAGGACCGCAACGATCCGTTCGTGTTTCCGCTGGGCGCCGGCCATGTGATCCGCGGCTGGGACGAAGGCGTCGCCGGCATGAAGGTCGGCGGCACGCGCACGCTGCTGATTCCGCCCGAGCTCGGCTACGGCGCGCGCGGGGCCGGCGGCGTGATCCCGCCGAACGCCACGCTGCAGTTCGAAGTGGAACTGCTCGCGACCTGATCCCTTTTCCAATCCCAGGGCCTGCTTCGCTCAGAGGCTCCGACGCATGACAGACCGCCAGTCCAAGCCCTCTTCCGCCTCGTCCCCCGCGGCGCCGGGTAGCCCCGCCGCCGTCAACTTCATCCGCAACCAGATCGACGACGACCTGCGCGACGGCGTCAACGCGTCGCGGCGCTGGATCGGCCGGCCGGCCCCGGCCGCCGAGCAGCGCCGGGGCGGCCCCGATCCGGCGGCGATCCGCACGCGCTTTCCGCCCGAGCCCAACGGCTATCTGCACGTCGGCCACGCCAAGTCGATCTGGCTGAACTTCGGCCTGGCGCGCGACTATGCGGGCGCCTGCCACATGCGCTTCGACGACACCAATCCGGTCAAGGAAGACCAGGAATACGTCGACGCGATCCTCGACGCGGTGACCTGGCTCGGCTACGACTGGCACCGCGACGGCCAGACGCACCTGTACTACGCGAGCGACTATTTCGACGTGCTGTACGAGATCGCCGAGGCGCTGGTCCGCAACGGCCATGCGTACGTCGACTCGCAGAGCGCCGAGCAGATGCGCGCCCACCGCGGCACGCTGACCGAGCCCGGCCGCGACTCGCCGTATCGCGACCGGCCGGCCGACGAGAGCCTGCGGCTGCTGCGCGAGATGCGCGACGGCAAGCATCCCGAGGGCAGCCACGTGCTGCGGGCGCGGATCGACATGGCCTCGCCGAACATCAACCTGCGCGACCCGGCGCTGTACCGGATCCGCTTCGCCGAGCATCACCGCAGCGGCGACAAGTGGAAGATCTACCCGATGTACGACTTCGCGCATCCGCTGTCGGATGCGCTCGAGCAGATCACGCATTCGATCTGCACGCTCGAGTTCGAGGATCACCGGCCGCTGTACGACTGGCTGATCGCGCGCGCGACCGAGGCCGGCTTCTTCGATCCGCCGCCGCCGCGGCAGTACGAGTTCGCGCGGTTGAACCTGACCTACATCGTCACCAGCAAGCGCAAGCTGCAGGAGCTCGTCCGCAACCGGCTCGTCGACGGCTGGGACGATCCGCGGATGCCGACGATCGTCGGCCTGCGCCGGCGCGGCTACACGCCCGAATCGCTGCGCCTGCTGTGCGAGCGCACCGGCGTGTCGAAGTCCGATTCGTGGATCGACTTCGGCGTGCTCGAAGGCGCGCTGCGCGACGACCTGGACGCGCGCGCGCCGCGGGCCGCCGCGGTGCTCGACCCGGTCGAGCTCGTGCTGACCAACTATCCGGAGGACCGGACCGAGACCTGCCGCGCGCCGGTCCATCCGCAGCAGCCCGAGCGCGGCCAGCGCGAGTTCCTGATTTCGCGCCACCTGTGGATCGAGCGCGAGGACTTCACCGAAACGCCGCCCAAGGGCTACTTCCGGCTGTTCCCGGGCAACCGCGTACGGCTGAAGCACGGCTACGTCATCGAGTGCACCGGCTGCGAGAAGGATGCCGACGGCAAGGTCGTGCGGGTGCTGGCCAGCTACCTGCCCGATTCGCGCTCGGGCACGCCGGGCGCCGACCTGTACAAGGTCAAGGGCAACATCCACTGGCTGTCGCGGATCGACGCGGTGCCGGCCGAGGTGCGGCTGTACGAGCGGCTGTTCACGCAGCCGCATCCGGACGCCGGCGGCCGCGACTACACGCAGGCGCTGAACCCGGATTCGAAGCGGATCGCGCGGGCCTTCGTCGAACCGGGGCTCGCGCAATCGCCGGCCGAGCATCGCGTGCAATTCGAGCGGCACGGCTATTTCGTCACCGACCGCCGCGACAGCCAGCCCGGCAAGCTGGTGTTCAACCGCTCGGTCACGTTGCGCGACACGTTCAAGCCCGGCCCGCGCGGCTGAGCCGCGGCCGCTGCTTCAGCTCAGCGCCTCGTCGCCGACGAACGGGTTGTGCCGGCGCTCGTCGCCGAACGTCGACATCGGCCCGTGCCCGGGCACGAACGCGACGTCGTCGCCGACCGGCCACAGCCGCCCGGTGATCGACGCGACCAGCTCGGCGTGGTCGCCGCGCGGAAAGTCGGTGCGCCCGACCGACCCCTTGAACAGCACGTCGCCGACGATCGCCAGCCGCACGTCCTCGTGGATGAACACGACGTGGCCGGGCGTATGGCCCGGGCAATGGCGCACGCTCAGCCGCTGCTCGCCGAAGCTCACCGTGTCGCCGTCGACCAGCCAGCGATCGGGCGTGAACGCCTCGAGCTGGCCGAACCCGTAGCGCTGGCCCTGCTGCGGCAACTGGTCGATCCAGAACCTGTCCTCTTCGTGCGGCCCTTCGATCGGCACCCCGTGCCGCCGCGCGAATGCAGCGGTCTGGCCGCAGTGATCGACGTGACCGTGCGTGACGAAGACCTTGTCGAGCGTCGCGCCGGTCTTGGCCAGCGCCTCGTCGATGCGGTCCAGGTCGCCGCCCGGATCGAACACCGCCGCCTTGCCGCTGCGCTCGCAAACGAGGATCGAGCAGTTCTGCTGGAACGGCGTCACGGGAACGATGGTCAGGCGGATCACGGCAACTCCTTGAGCAATTGATCGAGCACGCGCCCGCCGCGGTCGGCCACGCGCAGGCGGATCGGCAACATGGCCTGATCGTACCCGAGCCAGATCTCGATCGCCGGCTCGTCGGGCCTGCCCGGCCGCTCGCGCCGCAGATGGATCGCGTTCAACGGCCCCAGCGGCGTCGGCAGCGTCACGTAGCCGAGGCTGCGATAGGCGACCGGCTCGACGCCGCCGAAGCTCATCTCGGGAATCGACACAGCCTTGCCGGGCTCGAAGCGCTCGGGCTGCGTGCGCGCGAACAGGCTCAACTGCATCAGCGTCGACAACCGGTCCTGCATGCCCGGCTCCACCGGCGCCGTCCGCTGGTCGGGCAGCACGACGACGCCGCGCGCCTCGTCGACGCCGACGTGGCGCGCCGGCCGCGATCCGCGCTTCTCGTCATAAGCGAGCGGCGACAGCCCGTCCTGCGTCACCCTGCCCCGGCTGTCCTGCGTCAGCGAACCCGAGTAGAACCACGCGGTCAGGCCGACCGCGCGGCCTTCGGTCCACATCCGGTATCCGCCGTCGCCGTCGACCTCGAACGACAGCGTCACTTGCGCCAGCGAGGCGCCCCGCGCGTAGTCGTCGTAGTACAGGTCGTAGCGCAGCCGGCCCGAGCGCGCCGGTTCGAGCAGCGCGCGGCCGTAGCGCGGAGCCGGCGGCGCGGCGTCGGCCGGCGCAACGGCAGCCGGCGGCGCGGCGGCGGCTGGCGGCGACGGCCGTGACGACGCGTCGGCCGGTGGCGCCTGTGCCGACGGATCGGCCGGCGTTGCGGTCGCGGCGTCGGGAGACGCGCCAGCGATCGCATCGTCCGTCGCCGGAACCGTCGCCCGGGCGCCGTCATCGGCGTTGGCGCCGACCGCACCGGCCTCGCCTGCCGGGACGGTCGCCGGGGAAGCCGGAGAAGCCGGCGGAACGGCGCGGGCGGCCGAGCGCACGGCCGGCGGCGGCCTGGCGGCGCGATGCGGACGAGGACGCGGCGGCTGCGAGGCAGCAGCGGGCGGCGCCCGGCGAGACGGCGGACTCGATGCGATCGCGTCGTCGGACGGCGCGGCTTCGGGCGGCGCGGCGGTCAACTCGGGTCGGGCCTCGGGCGCGCGCAGCAACTCGACCTGCAGCGTCGGCGCGGGCGCGGTCGAGACCGACCAGTTCGGCGCCGAATGGCGGACCATCACGAACACCGCGACGTGCACGAGCACCGTCAGCGCCAGCAGGCACGCGATCCGCGCCGCCGCGACCGATCGTCGCCGCCGCGGCCATCGTCCGCGCGGATCGTCGCGGGCGTCGAACGGATCGCCGCCGATCGACTGCACGGGCGGCCCTTCGGACGGTCGCCGGTCAGGCCGGCCGCGACGGGAACGACTCGGCCAGCAGCGCGTTGATCTGGTCGATCGCGCGCAGCGTCCCGTCCAGGTAGGCGCCGCGCGCGAACTCCGTGGCCAGTTCGGTGCACAGCCGCTTCCAGACCTGGGCCGGGATCCGGCGGGCCGCGGCCCGGTCGGCGACGATCTCGACCGCGTGGTCGGCCAGCAGCACGTACAGCAGCACGCCGTTGTTGTCCTCGGTATCCCAGACCGCGAGATCGGAGAACACCTTCAACGCCCGCTGCCGCGCCGTCTGCCGCGCGCGCAGATGCTCGGCGGCCAGCGCCGATTCGAAGACGACGCGAAGCTGGCCGGTATGGCGCTCGGCGCCGGCGGCGATCCGTGCCTCGATCAGCGCGCGCACGTCGGCCGCGAGCGCGGGCCGGAGCCGCGTGACCGGCCACATCATGTGCCAGGCCATCCGCGTGTACAGGCGCTTGGGGACCGGTGCCATCGCCGTCACCACCCGCCCGAGGCGCCGCCGCCGCCGAAGCCGCCGCCGCGTCCCGAGAAACCGCCGCCGCCGCCGCGCCGCCCCCCGCCGCCGAAGCCGCCGGGCGGCAGCATGATGACCGGCCCGGAACCGCCGCCGCGCCCGAGCGCGTCGAGGCCGCGGCCGGTCGCCGCGAACACGAGCAGGAACAGGAACACCGCGATGCCGATGCCGCCGGCCAGCAGCAGCGGGATGCCGCTGCCGCCGGCCAGCACGCCGGCGCCGATGCCGCCGACCAGCGAGCCGAGCACCCGGCCGAAGATCGCCGTCGCGATCAGCCCGCCGACCAGCACGACCATCGCCAGTCCGAGCCAACCCGGCGACTCGTCGGCCGCTGCACGCCGGCCGCCGGCGCCCGGCTGCCAGGCCGGCGGCAGGCTCTCGCCGTCGATCAGCCGGCCGATGTCGGCGACGGCCGCCTCGATGCCGCCGGCGAAGTCGCCCTGCCTGAAGCGCGGCGCCAGCGCCTCGGCCAGGATCCGGCTGGCCAGCGCGTCGGGAATCGCGCCTTCGAGGCCGTAGCCGACCTCGATCCGCATTCGCCGGTCGTCCTTGGCGATCAGCAGGATCACGCCGTCGTCGACCGCCTTGCCGTCGACCTTGCCGCGGCCGATCTTCCAGGCCTCGGCGACGCGGATCGAATACTGCTCGATCGCTTCGGGCGCCGTCGACGGCACGATCAGCACGGCGACCTGCGCGCCCTTGCGCTGCTCGATCGCGGCAAGCTGCGCGTCGATCCGCGCGGCCTGGCCGGCATCGAGCGTGCGGGTCTGGTCGACCACGCGGCCGGTCAGCGGCGGCACCGGACGCAACTGCTGCGCGTATGCCGCGCAAGACAGCAAGACCAGCCCGGCCAGCAACAGGCCCGGCAGGCCCCACCCCCCTCCGAACCGTCGCGTCGTCATCCGTCGCCTCCGGTCAGCGGGCACTCGCGGTTCAGGGCTTGGCCGCCGGCGCGGCCGCCGGCTTGTCGAAGCTGACCGCGGGCGGGCGCGAGATCTCTCGCTCGTTCTCGACCGAGAACTGGGGCTTCTGCTTGTAGCCGAACGCCATCGCGGTCAGGTTGACCGGGAACTGCCGCACGTAGACGTTGTAGTCCTGGACCGAATCGATGTAGCGCTTGCGCTCGACCGAGATGCGGTTCTCGGTGCCTTCGAGTTGCGCCTGCAACTCGCGGAAGTTGGCGTCGGCCTTGAGCTGCGGGTAGTTCTCGGCGACGACCAGCAGCCGCGACAGCGCGCTGCTCATGTCGCGCTGCGCCTCGTCGAACTGCTTGAGCGAGGACGGGTCGGCCGGGTCGACCTTGACCTGCCCGACGCGCGAGCGGGCTTCGGTCACCGCGGTCAGCACCTGCTGCTCGTGGTCGGCGTAACCCTTGACGGTATTGACCAGATTCGGGATCAGGTCGGCGCGCCGCTGGTACTGGTTCAAGACCTGCGACCAGGCCGACTTGACGGCTTCGTCCTTGACCTGGATGTCGTTGTAGCCGCACGCGCTGAGCGTGCTGACGAACGCCAGCGCGGCAACGAGCCGGGCGCCGCGTCCGAGGAGAGCGGCCCGATTGCCGGTCGCCGGGATCCGACGTCGATGCATGGTGGTTTTCCTTCCGAGCGAACGAGGGGAGAAACGGTCAACGAAAATGCACCAAAGCATAACATCGGCCTAAGCTATCGCGCCTCAAGCCTAAGCTTAATTAACGCTCTTTGCGCGCCGGGCGACGTCGCGCGGACGATCGCGTTTGCGGCCGCGCAAGACAGGCCGCGCGACCTGCCGGACAATGCCGGATGCACGACCGACCCGAACCCCGATCATGACCGATTCCCTCGATTCCGCGATCGCCGACCTGCGGCGCGATTACCGGTCCGCCTCGCTCGACGAGGCGGACGCCGGCGACGATCCGATGCGGCTTTTCGAGCGCTGGTTCGACGCCGCGCGCCAGGCCCGGCTTCCCGAGCCCAACGCGATGACGCTGGCCACCGTCGGCGCCGACGGGCGTCCGTCGGCGCGCATCGTCCTGCTCAAGGGGCTGGACCCGGACGGCTTCTGTTTCTTCACGAACTACGACAGCCGCAAGGGCCGCGAGGCGCAGGCCCACGGCTTCGCCGCGCTGGTGTTCCTGTGGGACGAGCTGGAGCGGCAGGTCCGGGTCGAGGGCCGGATCCGGCGCGTGTCGGCGCAGGAGTCGGACGAGTACTACCGCAAGCGCCCGCTCGGCAGCCGCCTGGGCGCCTGGGCCTCGCCGCAGAGCCAGGCGATTCCGTCGAGAGAATGGCTCGAAGCGCGCGAGGCCGAGTTGCGCCGGCAGCTCGGCGACGATCCGCCCCGTCCCGCGCACTGGGGCGGTTATCGAGTCACCCCCGACGCGATCGAGTTCTGGCAGGGCCGCCCGTCCCGCCTGCACGACCGGCTGCGCTACACCCGGCTGCTGCCGGCCGAGGGCGAGGGCGAGGGCCCACCCGGGCCGTGGCGGCGCGAACGCCTGGCGCCCTGATCCGCCGCGTGCGACCGGCCTCGCGTCAAGCCTTGAGCCGGTCGCGGTATTGGCTGCGGAACTTGCCGAGCTTGGGCGCGATGATGACCGCGCAATAACCCTGGTTCGGGTGGTGCTCGTAGTAGCGCTGGTGGTAATCCTCGGCCGGGTAGTAGGTCGGCGCCGGCAGCAGCTCGGTGACGATCGGCGCGCCGAACACCTGCTGCTGCCGCAGCGAGTCGACGACGTCCCGGGCGATCCCGGCCTGGCGCTCGTCGGCGGTGAAGATCACCGAGCGGTATTGCGAGCCCACGTCGTTGCCCTGGCGGTTCGGCGTCGTCGGGTCATGGATCGAGAAGAACACCTCGAGCAGCTCGCGCAACCCGATCACCGCCGGATCGAACTCGACCTTGACGACCTCGGCGTGGCCGGTATCGCCGCGACATACCGCCTCATAGTCGGGATCACCGACATGACCGCCCGCGTAGCCGCATTCGACCGCCGTCACGCCGCGCAGATCGCGAAACACCGGCTCCAGGCACCAGAAGCACCCGCCGCCGAGGATGATCGTTTCCATTGCCCCATCCCCTCGATCTTCCATCGTTGCCTCCTTGTCGGCGCTGTCGGATCGTGAGTCGGCCCGACCCACATCGATACTTGCAACGTTCGTCGAAGAATAGATCATCGACAAGCGATCATCGACGAGCTCGATTTCGCGCCCCCGTCGGCGACCGGTTCGGCGGTGCGACGCCGCTCGTCATCCGGCGGAACGAGGCGACCACGTCGGACCACCGCAGGCCGCGGCGCGATCCGGCGCACCGCGCGTCTGCCCATCGATCGGGTCGAAACACTTGATCGAGAATAATTCGTATTAGAATCCAAACATCTGGACGATCAGCCATTTCAATCGATTCCGCGCGAATTCGCGCGGTCAGTGAAGCCAAGAAACCAAGAAACATGACACTCAAACTCCCGATCAAAGTCGGCGCCATCGCCGTCTGCGCGGTCATGGGGCAGATCCATGCGCAGGAAGCCGATCCCAAGTCCGAGCAGACCGCCGCTCAGGACACGGCGTTGCAGAACGTCGTGGTAACCGCCAAGCGCGAGCGCCGGGTTTCCAAAGGAGCCACCAACCTGCCGCTCGAGATCAAGGACACGCCGCAGACGATCAGCACGCTCGACAAGGAGACCCTACGCGATTTCGGCGCCAGCGACAGCAATGACGCGTTGCGTTTCGTCCCGGGACTCGTCGTCGACGAATGGGAAACCAACCGTACGAGTTTCCAGGCGCGGGGTTTCGACGTGATGCTCACCCAGATCGACGGTCTGGGCATGGCCAACGACTGGGGGCTGGTCGAGAGTCAGCGCGACACCTACCTATTCGAACGCATCGAGGTGATTCGCGGTGCCAACGGCCTGTTGACCGGTGTCGGCAACGCGTCCGGCACGATCAACTTCGTGCGCAAGCGGCCGACCAACAAGGATGGCGGCGAGGTGATCGCCAGGCTCGGCTCGTACGGCCTCAAGCGTCTGGCGCTCGACTACAACAAGGTGCTGACCGAAGACCGCACCTGGGCCGCGCGCGTGGTGGTCACGCAGGACGACAAGGATTCCTACCTGCGCGCGCTGCACAACCGGCGCAGCACGGTCTATGGCGTGATCGAAGGCCAGATCGGCTCCAGCGGCGTGCTGACCGCGGGTGTCACCGTGCAGGACTCGCGGCAGCGCTCGCCGATGTGGGGCTCGTTGACGCTGCCCTATTCCGACGGCACGCAGGCCGATTTCGATGTCTCGGCCTCGACGTCGCAGGACTGGACACGCTGGAACAACCGGTCGATCGACGCGTTCGTCGAGTACACCCACATCCTGTCGAACGACTGGGAAGGCAAGCTGACCTACAACCACCGCAAGGGCAAGGACAGCACCAAGCTGTTCTACGCGTACTCGCTGTCCGGCACCCTGAACGAGGACAACACGGGCCTGCTGGGCTGGCCTTACCGCAGCCGGGGCGATTCCACCGCCGACGTCATCGACGCCAACCTCAGTGGCCGCGTCCGCGCCTTCGGTCGCCAGCACGAAGTCATCATCGGGCTGAGCCACTCGCGCCAAACGGCCTACTCGGAATACTATGCCGTCGACAGCGCCCCCAGCTCGGTGCTGCCGGCGTTCCCGTATGCCGGCAACGTCTACGCGGAACCCACCTGGGGCGCCACCTCGGTCGCCGCGGACGGTCAACAGCGGATCACGCGGCTGTACGGCGCCGCGCGGCTGGCGCTGACAGACCGGCTCAAGGGCATCGTCGGCGTCAACGCGATCAGCTTGACGCGCGACGGAACCTCGATCTACGGCGGCGGCGTTGCGCTCACCAACGAGAAGACCCACAAGGTCAGTCCCTATCTCGGCGCGACCTACGACATCACCCCCGATATGCTGGTGTACGCGTCGTACTCGAACATCTTCCAGGCCCAGGACCAGCGCGACGTCAACGGAGCGTTTCTCGCGCCGATGAAGGGCATCAACGCCGAAGCGGGCGTCAAGGCCGAGTGGCTGGACCGCAAGCTGCTGACCACCTTCGCGCTCTTCACCGCGAAGCAGAAGGGACTGGCGACGATCGCCGGCTTCGACGCGGTCGCCCAGCAGAACTGGTACGAGCCTAAGGACGTGCGCTCGCGCGGCTTCGAGATCGAAGCGACGGGCCAGATCGACGCGGCCACGAGGTTGAGCGTCGGCTACACCCAGCTCAGGCTCACCGGCCCCGACGGCGGTGACATCTACGAGTGGGTGCCGCGCCGCATGCTGAAGCTGCGCGCCGATACGCGCGTGGCCGCGCTGCCCGAACTCAGGCTGGGAGGCGGCGCGCGCTGGCAGTCCGGCATCAGCAAGGACGCGGGCGCCTCGCAGGGGGCGTACGTGGTCGCCGATGTCTTCGCGGCCTACGAGTTGACCAACCGGGCCACCGTGCGACTGATCGTGGACAATCTGTTCGACAAGAAGTACCTCAGGTCCGTGCAGTACGGCGCCATCTACGGCGCACCGCGCACCGCGTCGATCTCGCTCGAGTACAAGCTCTGAGATCGGCCTCGAGCGAGCGGGCAAGGTCTTCCCGGGCCCGCCGCTCCCGCTGGGCGTCCCTCGCATCCTTGTAGAATCACGAGCCTTCAGGGAGAGAGACCATGACGAGCAAGCCGAAAGCCGCATTCAAGTGGGACGACCCGCTGTTGCTGGACCTGCAGTTGACCGAAGAGGAGCGCATGGTGCGCGACGCCGCGCACGCGTACTGCCAGGAAAAGCTGCTGCCGCGGGTCACTCTCGCCTTCCGAAACGAGACGACCGACCCGGCGATCTTTCGCGAGATGGGCGAACTGGGCCTGCTGGGCCCGACGATCCCCGAGCAGTACGGCGGCCCGGGGCTGAACTACGTCGGCTACGGCCTGATCGCGCGCGAGGTCGAGCGCGTCGACTCGGGCTACCGTTCGATGATGAGCGTGCAGAGCTCGCTGGTCATGGTGCCGATCCACGCGTTCGGCACCGAAGAGCAGAAGCGCAAGTACCTGCCCAAGCTCGCCGCCGGCGAGTGGATCGGCTGCTTCGGCCTGACCGAGCCGAACCACGGCTCGGACCCGGGATCGATGGAGACGCGGGCGCGCTGGACCGGCTCGGGCTTCGAGCTGAGCGGCAACAAGATGTGGATCTCGAACTCGCCGATCGCCGACGTGTTCGTCGTCTGGGCCAAGTGCGTCGGCGGCGACTTCGACGGCCGGATCAAGGGCTTCATCCTCGAGAAGGGCATGAAGGGCCTGAGCGCGCCGAAGATCGTCGGCAAGGTCGGCCTGCGCTCGTCGATCACCGGCGAGATCGTCATGGACCAGGTGCCGGTGCCGGCCGACGCGATGATGCCGGGCGTCGAGGGCCTGAAGGGCCCGTTCACCTGCCTGAACTCGGCGCGCTACGGCATCGCCTGGGGCGCGCTGGGCGCGGCCGAGGACTGCTGGCACCGCTCGCGCCAGTACGTGCTCGACCGCAAGCAGTTCGGCCGCCCGCTGGCGGCCAACCAGTTGATCCAGAAGAAGCTGGCCGACATGCAGACCGAGATCACGCTCGGCCTGCAAGGCTGCCTGCGGCTGGGCCGGATGAAGGACGAGGGCACGGACGCCGTCGAGATCACGTCGATCCTGAAGCGCAACTCCTGCGGCAAGGCGCTGGACATCGCGCGACTGGCGCGCGACATGATGGGCGGCAACGGCATCTCCGACGAGTTCGGCGTCGCCCGCCACCTGGTCAACCTCGAGGTCGTCAACACCTACGAGGGCACGCACGACATCCATGCGCTGATCCTGGGCCGCGCGCAGACCGGGATCCAGGCGTTCCAGTGACGGCATCGCCGGCGACCGGAGCCCGACGCTGAAGCGCGTCGCCCCCGGCGGCGACGACGGCGCCGGCGGAAGAGGCCCGTCGCCGGCCGGATCGGCGCCGCCGCCATTCGCGCCGGCCGAGGTCCGGCGCATCGTCACCGGCCTGCTGCTGGCGATCTTCCTCAGCGCGATCGACCAGACGATCGTCTCGGTGTCGCTGCTGACGATCGCCAGCGAGCTGGGCGGCATCAGCCTGATGGCCTGGGTCGTCTCCGGCTACCTGGTCGCGTCGACGGTGGCCACGCCGCTGTACGGCAAGCTGTCGGACCTGTACGGCCGGCGCCGGCTGATGAACATCTCGATCGCGATGACGCTGGGCGGCTCGATCCTGTGCGCGCTCGCGCAGTCGATGCCGCAGCTCGTGCTGTTTCGCGTCGTCCAGGGGCTGGGCGGCGGCGGCCTGATGGCGCTGTCGCAGACGATCGTCGCCGACGTCGCGCCCGGCCGCGAGCGCGGCCGCTACCAGGGCTATTTCTCGGGTGTGTTCGCGACCGCCGCGGTCGTCGGGCCGATGCTCGGCGGCTACCTGACGCACTACCTGTCGTGGCGCGCGGTGTTCTGGATCAACCTGCCGATCGCGCTCGGCGCGCTGCTGCTGTCGAACCGCGCGCTGGCCCTGCTGCCCGTCCATCGCCAGCGGCGCGGCATCGACTACGCGGGCGCGCTGCTGCTGTCGGGCGGGCTGGCGACGCTGCTGATCGCGCTGACGCGGATCGGCCAGGGCATCGCCTGGCTCGCGCCGTCGACGCTGGCGCTGCTGGCGGCCGCGCTGGTGCTGCTGGTGCTGTGCGGATGGGTCGAGACCAAGGTCGAGGAGCCGATCCTGCCGCCGGCGATCATGGCCAACCGCACGGTGCTGCTGTGCTGCGCGATCCTGGCGCTGAACTTCTTCCTGCTGATCGGCAGCTCGGTGCTGCTGCCGCTGGCGCTGCAGGCGACCGAGCGCGCGACCGCCGACCGGGTGGCGCTGAAGCTGCTGCCGATGACGATCTCGATTCCGTTCGGCGCGTTCCTGAGCGGGCGGCTGATGATGCGCCAGATCGGCTTCGACCGGCTGCTGATGGTCGGATCGCTGCTGTCGGCGCTGGCGATGGCGGCGATCGCGTACACGCCGTTCACGATGCACGCGCTGCTGGCGTTCGAGATGCTGGTGATGGGTGTCGGCCTGGGCCTGCCGATGCCGGCGGCGCTGGTCGCGTCGCAACTGGCGGTCCGTCGCGAGCAGGTCGGCATCGCCACCGGCGCGACGGCGTTCTTCCGTACGCTGGGCGGAGCGATCGGCATCGCGATCCTGACGTCGATGCTGATGGCGGCGATGCGCGAGAGCGCGCCGGCCGGGGCGACGATGCAGACGGTGCTGGCGTCCTCGTCGACCGATCCGGCGGTGCTGCGCGAGGCGTTCGCGAAGGTGTTCCTGGTCGCGGCGGTGGCGCCGGTGCTGGGCTTCGTGCTGGCGATGGGGCTGGGGCGGCGGCTGCCGGCGGTCTGAGGCGGGCGTCTGCTTGGGTTCGACCTTTGCGAGGGTTCGTCACGAGGGCGCCGGCCTCGTGGGTGGGGGGCGGCTGGCCAGAGGGAGCGGTCGTCGCTTCGCGACGACTCCCCTCCGGTACTCGGAAGGGGGTTGCGCGGTCGAACTCGCTGCGTTCGCTTCGCTCACTCCGCTCAAACATGCGCCCGCGAGTCAGTTTACGATGCGCGCTGCGCGCGCCAACCCCCTTCCTCCGTTCCTCGGCGCTCCCTATGGCCAGCCGCCCCCCACCCACGAGGCCAACGCCCGCCACCTGAGGTAGCTCACGGTTCGTGCCATGCGAAAGACTTAGCGATGAGTGATCCGTGATGTCGATGTCGATGTCGATGTCGATGCCGATGCCAATGCCGATGCCGATGCCGATGCCGATGCCGATGCCGATGCCGATGCCGATGATGTGTCGATCGCGAACCTCTCGCCCTTATGACGAGGTGTCGCATCCGTACGGTGATCGGTAGTGCGAACCTGATCCTTGACCCTGCGTGACGCGCATTGGCGTGCACCTCGCCCTTGAACCGCCAATGGTGCCGAGGTGCTGCCCGGTGGGGGTGGGGGGCGGCGGCCGTTGAGGGCGTCGAGGAGCGGAGCGATCGGATGGGCGCGCGCAGCGCGCTTCGTTCCTCTGACTCGCGGGCGCATGTTTGAGCGCAGTGAGCGGAGCGAACGAAGCGAGTTCGCCGCGCCATCCGATCGCGAGCACCGCAGAGCAGTCGTCGCGCAGCGACGACCGCCCTCTTCGGCCGCCGCCCCCCACCCCCACCGGGCGGCGCCGCCGTGACGAACCCACGCGAAGGTCAGCCCCCGTTCGCCCTCATCAAGCACCGCCGCCGCGGCGAACCAACGAAAAGGTCGAACCGACGACAGCCGCTAATGCTTGGTCCCGAAGATCCGGTCCCCCGCATCCCCAAGGCCCGGCACGATGTACGCATTGCCGTCGAGGTGCGAATCGAGCGCCGCCACGTAGATCGCCAGCCCCGGGTGCGCGTCGCTCAGCGTCTTGACGCCCTCCGGCGCCGCCACCAGCGCCAGGAAACGGATGTCGGCGACCGGCACGCCGCGCTTGACCAGCGCCTCGACCGCGTGCGCCGCCGAATTGCCGGTGGCCAGCATCGGATCGCAGACGATGAACGCGCGCCCGTCGACCTCCGGCAGGCGCACGTAGTATTCGACCGGCCGGTGGTCGTCGCCGCGGTACAGCCCGACGTGGCCCTGCCGCGCCGACGGGATCAGCTCCATCAGGCCCTCGGCCATGCCGAGCCCGGCACGCAGCACCGGCACGAACGCGACCTTCTTGCCGGCGATCACCGGCGCGTCCATCGCCGTCAGCGGCGTGTCGATCCGCTGCGTCGTCAACGGCAGCTCGCGGAAGATCTCGTAGCCCATCAGCAACGTGATCTCCTTGAGCAACTGCCGGAACGTGCGCGTCGACGTCGTCCGGTCCCGCATGTGCGTCAGCTTGTGCTGGATCAGCGGGTGATCGAGGATGAACAGGTTCGGGAAGCGCGGGTCCTGTTTCATGGTCATCCGTTCGGTTCTTCGTGGGTCGTGACGGCCCAGATCGTCCAGTCGCCATGCTCGCGGCGCAGGTTGTACGCGGTGTGGAAGGTCTTCATCCCGTGATTGGGCGCGAGCATCGACCAGGCGACGTTGGCGACCGCGAACTCGTCGCCGAGCAGCAGCGACGAGCGGATCGTGAAGCGCTCGGCTCGCAGGCCTTCGTCGGCGGCGCGCGCCAGCAACTGATGGCAGTGCTCGAGCACCTGCTCGCGATCGGGCAGCACGATCTGTCCGGCGGGACTCGCGACGAGCACCGGCACGCGATGGCAATCGGCCAGCACGTCGGCCTGCTGCCGGCGAAGCCCGTCGAGGTAGAACGAGAAGAACTGCTGGATCGTGGTGGCCATGAGTCAACGATGAGGCTGGGTCCGCCCGATGGGCACGGCATGATGATGCTGGAAATCGACCCGCGACGGCCGATCCGCCAGATGCAATTGTGCCGTCTGGGCGGGCGTCGAGGCGATCAGTCGGCCCCTACGCCACACTCCGAGGCGCGTGGCGCGCAGCCGGATCGCCTCGACCGGATCGGCGGCCTGCAACAACACCATGTCGGCGAAGCAGCCGGGCGCGATCCCGTAGCCGTCCAGGCCCAGGATCCGCGCCGGCACGGCGGTGACGGCGTCGAAGCACGCGTGCATGCCCTGGCGCGACGTCATCTGCGCGACGTGCAGCCCCATCTGCGCGACCTCGAGCATGTCGCCCGAGCCCAGGCTGTACCACGGGTCCATCACGCAGTCGTGGCCGAACGCGGTCGGCACGCCGGCGGCGATCAGCTCGGGAACCCGGGTCATGCCGCGCCGCTTCGGATAGGTGTCGTGGCGGCCCTGGATCGTGATGTTGATCAGCGGATTGGCGACCGCCGATACGCCGCTCTCGGCGATCAACGGGATCAGCTTGGACGCGTAGTAGTTGTCCATCGAATGCATCGATGTCAGGTGCGAGCCGTTGACGCGGCCCTGCAGGCCGGTGCGCAGCGTCTCGGCCGCCAGCGTCTCGATGTGCCGCGACATCGGGTCGTCGGTCTCGTCGCAGTGCATGTCGACGCGCAGGCCGCGCCGGGCCGCGACCTCGACCAGCAGGCGCACCGATTCGGCGCCGGCCGCCATCGTCCGCTCGAAATGCGGAATCCCGCCGACCACGTCGACGCCCAGGTCCAGCGCCTTTTCGAGCAGTTGCAACGCGGTGAGCCGGCACGCCGGATCATCCTTGCGCGGGTCGTAGCGCAGCACGCCGTCCTGCGGAAACGCGACGAGCTGCAGGTCCAGGTAGGGCTTGACCCGGTCCCTGACCTCGAGCAGCGCCTCGACGGCCATCAGCCGCGGATCGCAGACGTCGACGTGCGAGCGGATCGCCAGCAGCCCGCGCGCGACCGCCCAGTCGCAATACGCCAGCGCCCGGTCGATCAGCGCCTGGTGGTCGAGCAGCGGCTTGAGCTCGCCCCACAGCGCGATGCCCTCGAGCAAGGTGCCCGATTCGTTGACGCGCGGCAGGCCGTACGACAGCGTCGCGTCCATGTGGAAGTGCGCGTCGACGAACGGCGGGCTCAGCAGCAGGCCGCGCGCATCGACGCGCTCGGCCGCCGCCGCGCCGCGCGCGGCGATCCCCGGCGCGACCTCGACGATGCGCTCGCCGACGACGGCGACGTCGACGCCGGATCGCCCGTCGGGCAGGTTCGCGTCGGTGATCAGCAGATCCAGCATCCCAATTCCTCCAGCCGGCGGTCAGCGTTCGCCGCGGCGATACGGTTTCATCAGCGCCCGCGGGTACGCGGCGTTACGCGAAACCAGGATCAGCGCGAGGATCGATACGATGAACGGAATCATCAGGTAGAGCTGGTACGGGATGTCGATCACCGCGCTCTGCTGCAGCCGAAGCTGCAGCGCGTCGAAGAACGCGAACAGCAGCGCGCCGAGCAGCGCCTTGCCCGGCCGCCACGACGCGAACACGACCAGCGCGACACAGATCCAGCCGCGGCCGTTGATCATGTTCAGGAAGAACGCGTTGAACGCCGACATGGTCAGGAACGAACCGCCGACACCCATCAGCGCGGAACCGGCCATCACCGCGCCGATCCGCACCCCGGCCACGTCGATGCCGGCGCTGTCGGCCGCGGCCGGGTTCTCGCCGACCATCCGGATCGCCAGCCCCAGCGGCGTGCGGTACAGCACCCAGGCCAGCAGCGGCACGATCGCCAGCGCCAGCAGCGTCGGCGCGGTCAGCGCGCCGGCGACGTCGCCGATCAGCGGCAATCGATCGAGCGGGCCGTGCAGTTCGGCGAACGGCGTGATCGTCGGCGGGTCCGACACCTTCGGGAACAGCACGCGATACGCGTAGTACGCGAGGCTGGTCGCGAACATCGTCAAGCCGAGCCCGGCCACGTGCTGCGAGACGCCCAGGCGGACCGTCAACTGCGCGTGCAGCCAGCCCAGCAGCGCGCCGGTCAGCGCCGCCGTGCCGATCCCGCCCCACAGGCCGGTGCCCGCGTGGGCCGCGAACCAGCCGGCGAACGCGCCGGCGGCCATGATGCCTTCGATGCCCAGGTTCAATACGCCGGCGCGTTCGCACAGCAGCACGCCCAGCGTGCCGAAGATCAGCGGCGTCGCGATCCGCAGCACCGCGACCCAGAACGTCGCGGTGCCGATCGCGTTGCCGATCTCGGCAATCCACTCAGCGGCCATCGCGGCGCACCCGGTAGCGAGTCCATAAGGTGGCGACCAGCATCGTCAGCAGCGAGACCGAGACGATCAGGTCGGCGATGTAGCTCGGCACCGGCACGACGCGGCTGGTCGCGTCGGCGCCGACCAACATGCCGGCGACGAAGATCGCCGCGACGATGACGCCGATCGGCGACAGTCCGGCCAGCATCGCGATGACGATGCCGCTGTAGCCGTAGCCCGGCGACATGTCGAGCGTCACGTACGAGGTGCGGCCGGCCACCTCGGAGACGCCGGCCAGCCCGGCCAGCGCGCCCGACAGCAGCGCGGTCCTGACCATCACCGCGCGCACCGGCATGCCCAGGAACGCGGCGGCGCGCGCGTTGGCGCCGACCGAGCGCATCTCGAAGCCGAACGCGGTGAAGCGGTTGACGAACGCGACCACGACGGCCGCGCCGATCGCCCACAGGAAGCCGGTATGCAGGCGGCTGCGTTCGACCAGCCGGTCCAGCTCGAGTTCGGGCCGCAGCGCGACCGATTGCGGCCAGCCCATCGCGGCCGGATCCTTCATCGGCCCGTCGAGCATCATCGACACGAACAGCGCGACGATGAAGTTCAGCAGCAGCGTCGTGACGACCTCGTCGACCGCGAAGCGCGCCTTCATCCATACCGGCCCCAGCAGTAGCGCGGCGCCCGCGACCATGCCGGCGACGATCATCGCGGCGAACAGCAGCGGCATCGGCAGCGCGAAACCGCTGCCGTCGTGCAGGCCGCCGACGGCGACGGCCGCCAGCGCGCCCGCGTACAACTGCCCTTCGGCGCCGATGTTGTAGAAGCGCGCGCGGAACGCCACCGCGGCCGCGAGCCCGGTCAGGATCAGCGGCGTCGCCCGGGTCAGCGTCTCGGTCAGCCCGAAGCGAGAGCCGAATCCGCCCTCGAACAGCAGCCGGTACGTCTGCCCGACCGGCGCCCCGGCCCAGGCGACCAGGCCCGCGCACAGCAGCAGCGTGACCAGCACCGCGACGAACGGCGCCAGCAGCGCCGCCGCCCGCGACGGATCGGTGCGCCTTTCGAGCCGCATCAGTGCTGCCCCGCCATCGCCAGGCCGATCGATTCGGGCGTCCAGGCCGACACCGGCCGCGGCGCGCCCAGCCGCCCCTTGAACAGCACCGCGATCTCGTCGGCCAGCGCGAAGATCTCGTCGAGCTCCTCGGAGATCAGCACGATCGCGGCGCCGCGCTCGCGGGCCGCGCGCAGCCGGCCGTGGATGTCGTCGACCGCGCCGACGTCCAGCCCCCAGGTCGGCTGGTTCGCCAGGATCAGGCACGGCGGCTCGGCGCCGGGCCGGTCCAGCTCGCGGCCGAGGATGAACTTCTGGATGTTGCCGCCGGACAGGCTGCGGATCGGCCGATGCAGGCCGCCGTGGCGCACGTCGAAGTCGTCGACGATGCGTTGCGCGCGCTCGCGCATCGCGCGCCAGTCGAGCAGGCCGAGCCAGCGCCCGAGCGGGCCGCCGCGCAGCGCCGACGGCTCGCGGTAGTGCTCGACGATGGCGTTCTCGTCGAGCGTCGCGTCGCCGATCACGCCCAGGTGGACGCGGTCCTCGGGAATCCTGGCGACGCCGGCCCGGATCCACGCGCGCGCCGACGCCGGCATCGACTTCCCGCGCACCGCCACCTCGCCCTGGTCGGCAGCGAGCACGCCGCACAGCAGGTCGGCCAGTGCCTGCTGCCCGTTGCCGGCGACGCCGGCGATGGCCAGCACCTGCCCGGCCCGCACCGTCAGGTCGAGACCCGCGAGCAGCGGACGATCGGCGGCACCGACGCGAACGCCGGACACGCGCAGCACCGGGGCCGGCGCGGCGTTGGCGTTGGCGTTGGCGTTGGCGTTGGCGTTGGCGTTGGCGTTGGCGTTG
>JASGFT010000085.1:0-21162 GCA_047605425.1 Burkholderiaceae bacterium
GCCAGGACGCCGTTTCCGTCACGCCCGACACGCCCTTCATGGTCATCTACACCTCCGGCACCACCGGCAAGCCCAAGGGCGTGGTGCACGTGCACGGCAGCTTCCCCATCAAGATCGCGCACGACTCGCTGATCCACTTCGACGTGCACCCCGGTGACGTGTACTGCTGGCCCGCCGACATGGGCTGGATCGCCGGCACCCTGGTGCTGGGCTGCGCGCTGCTGCGCGGCGCGACGCTGGTGTGCTACGACGGCGCGCCGGATTACCCCGACTGGTCGCGGATGTCGCGCGTGGTCGAGCGCCATCGGGTCACGCACTTCGGCTCGGCGCCGACGCTGATCCGCGGCATGGCCAGCCATGAGGCGCTGGCACTGGCGGGCGGCCGGTCCACCGTGCGTTTGCTGATCACCGCGGGCGAAGGCATCGCGCCGGAGCATTTCAACTGGTTCGAGAAACGCTTCGGCGATGGCACGGCACCGGTCATCAACTACACGGGCGGTACCGAAGCTTCGGGCGCGCTGCTGGCCAGCGTGCCGATCCGGCCGATTCCGCCCAGCGGCTTCAACACCATCTCGCCCGGCGTGGCCGCCGACGTCGTCGATCCGGACGGCCGCAGCGTGACCGGCGAGGTCGGCGAGCTGGCGATCCGTGCGCCTTTCGTGGGGATGACGCATTCGTTCTGGCGCGACGACCGGCGCTACCTCGAAACCTACTGGGAAACCATTCCCGGCATCTGGGTCCATGGCGACCTGGTGCTGCGCACGCCGGACGGCAATCTCTTCATGATGGGCCGCTCGGACGACACGCTCAAGGTCGCCGGAAAGCGCCTGGGTCCGGCCGAGGTCGAGGAGGTCGTGCAGGAACTGCCCGGCGTGGCCGAAGCGGCCGCGATCGGCGTCGCCGACGCCGACAAGGGCCAGCAGCTCGTCGTCTTCGTCGTACCCAAGCCCGGCGCCCCGGTCTCGGCTGCCGATCTGCAGGCCGCCGTGACCGCGCATGTCGACAAGCGGCTGGGTCGCCCGTTCCGGCCCGGCAGAGTGCACGTGGTGGGGCAACTGCCCAAGACGCGCAGTTCGAAGATCATGCGCCGCGTGATCCGCAGCGTCTATTGCGGTCAACCGCCGGGCGATCTGTCCTCGCTCGACAACCCCGAAGCGCTCGACGAAGTGCGCGCGGCGACGCCTGCAGACCGAGAGCACCGGAGCGGGGCCGGCCATTGATCCGGGGCGGCCCTGCTGCGTGCGTCAAGGCACCGGGCTTCGGCTGCTCGACTGCGTCGATGCGTGGCGCGGCAGGCAGAGGCCGTGCTGCGATTGAACGAGACGCTCAGTCCAGCGGCAGGTTGAGGTCGGCGACCAGCTTCTTCGTGCGCTCCAGATCCTGTTGCAGGAACTGCGTGAAGGCCTCCGGCGTCATCGTGCCGGACTCTGCTCCGTCCAGGCGGAAGCGTTCGCGTACCACCGGGCTTTCCTGCGCTTTTTTCAGCGCGCCAGCCAAGCGCTGGATGATTTCGTTCGGCGTGCCGGCCGGCGCGACCAAGCCCAGATATACCGTGTAGCTGTATCCGGGCACGCCCTGCTCGGCCAGCGTCCGGATATCCGGAAAGGGCGGGGAGCGCTTGGCCGAGGTCACGCCCAGCGCGCGCAGCCGCCCATCCTTGACCTGCGGTCCCGAGGAATTGCCGCCGTCGAACGCGAAATCGACGCGGCCGGCAATGATGTCGCTCATGGCCGTGGCGATGCCCTTGTACGGCACATGCATGATGTCCAGCCCGGCCTGCTGCATCAGCAGCGCGGCGGCCGTGTGAGTGGTGGTGCCGGCGCCGCCGGACGCGAACGACAGCTTGCCCGGTTGTGCCTTGGCAGCAGCGATCAGATCGGCCAGGGTGCGGTAAGGCAAGCTGGGCGAGGTGATCATCAGCAACGGGGCTTCGTTCAGCATGCCGATGCCTACGAAATCCTTCAGCGCGTAGCCCGGAGCTTTCTTCATCGCCGGCAACTGCGCGAGCGTATTGGAAGTGGCCAGCAGCGTGTAGCCGTCGGCAGGTGAGATCTTGGCGGCCCGGATGCCGATCTGGCCGTCCGCACCCGGGCGGTTGTCCACGACGATGGGCTGGCCGAGGTCTGCGGCCATCTGCTGCCCGACCGTCCGCACGGTGGTGTCCAGCAGCGCGCCGGGCGCGGAGTTCACGATGATGCGGATCGGCCGGCTGGGATAAGGCGCTTGCGCCAAAGCCGGACAGGCGGCGGCCAGCAGCAGGGCCGCGCACGTCAGTCGGGGAATGAGCCGAGGGGAGAGAGGGCGCATCGGGAATGTCTCCGGAAATGGTTCTGTGGCCGCCGCTTTGCGATGCAAGAGGCCTTACGGATTGTTGACAGCCGCTCCTCCATCGGTCAACGCAATCGAGCATGGTGTTCCGTACTCCGGAGGGAGTGCGCCAAAGTACGGAACATCGCAACCGCTTAGGGTGACTCGTTCCGGGCCCGGCTGGGGCATGACGCCGACCACGGCAGGCCCGGTGGGGAACTGGGCGCTCGCGGATCGGTACGGCATGGATTTCGGCGCGCTGCTGCACGAGCATGAGCGCGAGCAGCGGCAGGCGCAGCAGGCCACGCATCAGCCGTCCGATGGCTACAAGCTGCTGTTTTCCGCGAATTTCCGCTCGCCAGCCATTTGTTCATCGTCGTGATGCTCTGCACGCAGTTGGTCGTCTACGGGCTCAACACCCGGTTGCCGTAGCTGATGCGCAATGCCGGCTATGCGCCGGGCTCGTCGCTGCAGTTCGTGCTGGTACTGCAGTTCGGCGCCGTGGTGGGCTCGATCGACTCCAGCACGCTGATGTATGGCTACATCGCCAACCACTTCCCGGTGAAGTGCCGGGGCGCTGCAGTCGGCGCGGCCTTGGGTTTGGGGCGATTCGGAGCGATTCCGAGGCCGTTGGTGGGAGGCTGGGTCATCGGGGCCGGTTTCGGGCATCAATGGAGCTTCTATGCGTTTGCCTTTCCCGCCGTGATCGCCGCGCTGGTGCTGGCCGCGATCCCATCCGCTCGGCAGGTGTAATGGAAGCCGCATCATCCCAGCCAGCGGGCATCGGGCCATCGGCCCTGTTCGAACGTGGCCTTGACGCAGTCCAGCAGCACGCTGACGACGCAACGTACCGGCGTCGTGGCCTGGCGGCGAGTCGACGCCGCCAGCACGATGGTGCGTCGCAAGCCCGGGGACGCGAGCGGGGCGGCGCCCAGCACCCCGCGTTCGACTTCCTGCATCACGGCCACGGCTGGAAGAATCGTCCAGCCGTGCCCTCGCGCGACCAGTTCCTTTTGCACGCTCAATGCATTGGTTTCGGCAAAGACTTGCAGCTCCACGCCGGCTTCGGCCGCGGCATGCTCGATCGTGGCGCGCAGGCCCTGCGGCGCGGCGGGCAGGATGAACGACTCGCGCGCCACGCGCGCCAGCGTGACCGGGCGTTTGCGTGTCAGCCGTGCGGACGGCGCGGCCAGCACCCACAGGTTCTCCTCGATCAACGCCTTCACGTGCAGCGTCGGCGTCTCCTTGCGGCCGTACAACAGGGCGGCATCGACGTCTCCCGCCTCGAGCCAATCCTGCAGGTGGCCCGCATAGCCGATGATCAACCGCAGGCGGATGCGCGGATAGCGCCGGGCCACCTCCGTGACCAGCAAGGTCGCCAGCAGATCCGAGGTGCTGGCCAGCAGGCCGATCGTGACGATGCCCGTCACCGGCCCTGCCGTCGGCTGGATCTCGGCCTTGGCGCGCGCCACCTCGTCGAGGATGCGGCGCGCGTATTCCAGCATGGTCTTGCCGGCGGGCGTGAGCCGCATGCCGTGGCGGCCGCGCTCGAACAACTCGGTCCCCAGGTCTTCCTCGAGCAGGCGCAACTGGCGGGATACGGCGGGCTGAACCAGGTTCAGCAGGCTGGAGGCGCGGGTGACGTTGCCGGTTTCGGCCACGGTCACGAAGGCGCGCAGTTGCTTGAGATCCATGCTAACCCCGATGCCGAAAACTGATCAACCGATCATGCAATTCGATTGGAATCTTGAAACGATCAGATATTAGTATTGCTGAACACGACCCACTCAGGAGCCTTGGCCTGTGAGTACGCTCTCCACCCCTGACAAGTACGAGGAAATTCGCGATGCGGTGCGTAGCCTGTGCAGCCAGTTTCCCGCCGAATACCACCGCAAGATCGATGAAGCGCGCGGCTACCCGGAGGAATTCGTCAATGCGCTGACGAAGGCCGGCTGGCTGGCGGCGCTGATTCCGCAGGATTACGGTGGCCCGGGCCTGTCGATGGCCGAGGCCTCGGTCATCATGGAGGAGATCAACCGCAGCGGCGGCAACTCCGGCGCCTGCCACGGCCAGATGTACGTGATGAACACCATCGTGTTCAGCGGCACCGAGGCGCAGAAGCGCAAGTACCTGCCGAAGATCGCCGCCGGCGAGCTGCGCGTGCAGTCGATGGGCGTGACCGAGCCCACCACCGGCAGCGACACCACCAGGCTCAAGACCACGGCCGTGAAGAAGGACGGGCGCTGGGTCGTCAACGGCCAGAAGGTGTGGATCAGCCGCGTGCAGCACAGCGACCTGCTGATCCTGCTGGCGCGCACCACGCCGGTGGACCAGGTGCAAAAGCGCAGCGACGGCCTGTCGTGCTTCATCGTCGAGCTGGACAAGGCCATCGGCAAGGGCCTCACCGTGCGCCCCATCCTCAACATGGTCAACCACGAGACCAACGAGCTGTTCTTCGACAACCTGGAACTGCCCGAAGACGCGCTGCTGGGCACCGAGGGCAAGGGCCTGAAGGTGATCTTCGACGGCCTGAACGCCGAGCGCACGCTGATCGCGTCGGAGTGCATCGGCGACGGCTACTGGTTCCTGGAGAAGGCGCGCGACTACGCCAACGAGCGCAAGGTCTTCGGCCGCCCGATCGGCCAGAACCAGGGCATCCAGTTCCCGCTGGCCGAGGCCTTCGTCGAGCTGGAGGCGGCCAACCTGATGCGCTGGCGCGCCTGCGAGAAGATCGACGCGCGCCAGAACGCCGGCACCGAGGCCAACATGGCCAAGTACCTGGCCGCCAAGGCGAGCTGGGAGGCCGCGAATGCCTGCCTGCAGACCCACGGCGGCTTCGGCTTCGCCTGTGAATACGACGTCGAGCGCAAGTTCCGCGAGACGCGCCTGTACCAGGTCGCGCCCATCTCCACCAACATGATCCTGGGGTATGTGGCCGAGCACGTGCTGCATCTGCCCCGTTCCTATTGAGCATGCAAGCCAAAAAAGGACCTCTTGACGGGATGACCGTCATCGCGCTGGAGCACGCGATCGCTGCGCCGTTCTGCACGCGCCAGCTGGCCGACCTGGGCGCGCGCGTCATCAAGGTGGAGCGCCCCGGCGTGGGCGACTTCGCGCGCGCCTACGATCACCGCACGCGAGGCCTGGCCTCGCACTTCGTCTGGACCAACCGCTCCAAGGAAAGCCTCACGCTGGATCTGAAGCAGCCGGCGGCGCAGCAAGTGCTGGGCGAGCTCATTGCCCGGGCCGACGTGCTGGTGCAGAACCTCGCGCCCGGAGCGGCGGCGCGCATGGGGCTTTCATGGGAAGCGCTGCACCCGAAGTACCCCAGGCTCATCGTCTGCGACATCTCGGGCTACGGCGCCGACGGGCCGTACCGCGACAAGAAGGCCTACGATCTGCTGATCCAGAGCGAGGCGGCCTTTCTGTCGATCACCGGCACCCCCGACGAGCCCAGCAAGGCCGGCAACTCCATTGCCGACATCGCCGCCGGCATGTATGCGTATACCGGCATCCTGAGTGCGCTGCTGCAGCGCAATCTGAGTGGCGAAGGCTCGCATGTCGAGGTCGCGCTGCTCGAAGCCCTGGGCGAATGGATGGGCTTTCCGATGTATTACGCCTACGAGGGCCAGCCGCCGCCGGGCCGCAACGGCGCGGCCCACGCCACCATTTATCCGTACGGCCCGTTCAAGGCGGGCGATGGCCGGGTGGTCATGCTGGGCCTGCAGAACGAGCGTGAATGGAAGCTGTTCTGCGAACGCGTGCTGCGCCGCCCCGAACTCGCTGCCGATCCGCGCTTCGATGCCAACGTGCGTCGCGTGGACAACCGGGTGGCCTTGAAGGAAGTGATCGAACAGGTCTTTGCGAGCCTGACGGCGCAGGGTGTGATCGCGCGCCTGGACGAAGCGAAGATCGCCAATGCCGCCGTCAACGAGGTCGCCGACCTGTGGGCGCACCCGCAATTGCACGCACGCCGGCGCTTTCGGACCATCGGCTCACCGGCGGGTGAACTGCAGGCCTTGCTGCCGCCGGCGACCGTCGACAGCTTCGACGCCAGGATGGATCCGGTCCCCGCGCTGGGCGAGCACAGCGCGGCCATTCTGCGCGAATTAGGGCGGTCCGATGCCGATATCGCCGCGCTGCGGACCGGTGGGGTGATCTGAGGCAGCCGGCCCCGGGTGGAAATGGCCGGGAATGGCCGGGCTCAGCGCCTGGTCGTACACAGGGCCATGACGTCGGCCGCTTTCATCTGCGGATCCATCGCGCGCAGTGCCGCCAGCAGCCTCCCGGCCTGGTCGCCGCCGAGCACGTCGACGGTCAGTTCCATGAACTTGGCATCCTGCTCGGCCTCGGGCATCAGGTTCGTATCGGTGCCGATCGGGTCGTCGACGAAGACGTGCCGCGAGCTGCCGTCCTTGAAGCTCACGGTGACGTCAGCGACGAATTTGCCAGGGTAGTCCTTTTCGAGGCGGGGCTCCTCGGTGATCCGGATGTCGCGCATCTTGGCGATCACGGGCGCGATATCAACCTTCCCCACCAGATAGTCGCGGTGGATTCGGTAGCCGTTACCCAGCCCCAGCAGTGTGAATGCGGCCTGGACCGGCAGGCTGAACTGCACGTGTTCGATATTCTGCGGCGTGTAGGCGTTCGCGTTGGCGGTGCCCACGATCACGTTGAAGTGCGGTGCGATCCGCAGGTGCACGTCCTTGATGTCGGCGTTGCGCTCGGCGAACGGGCGCAACGCGTCGATGTAGGCATGCGTGCAGTAGCAGGCGCAGTAGGCCTTGAGCCAGACGGTGCTGATCTCGAACGGGCGGTCGAGCGCGAAGCGCGTCTCGGCGCCGTCGCCGGGTGCGCGTTGCAGGAAGGTCTTGAAGAAGCCCTTGCTGCCGCTGAGGAAAGCGCGCGGCCCGGTGATGCCGGCTTGGGCCATATCGGCCGCCACCATGCCGTTGCGGGTGCCGATGCCGGCATGGACCCGCTTGATGGATCCGCCGGTGGAGGAGTATTCGGTGGTACCCGAGACGTGGCTCGATGCGATCGCCAGCGCGTGCAGCGTGGTCTCGGCATCGAACTTGCGCAGCTTGGCGGCGACGGCGGCCGCGCCGAAGTTCGACAGCGTGCAGTGCGGGTGGAAGCCGCGGCGCAGCAGGTCGGGGGCGGCCAGCACACCGATGCGGGTGTAGACCTCGTAGCCCGCGACCATCGCGGTGATGACTTCCTCGAGCGACGAGCCCAGTTCTTCGCCGATGGCCAGCGCCGCCGGGATCACGCAACTGCCCGGGTGGCTGGCGCTGGGGCCGTGGGCATCATCGTATTCGAAGCCATGGCCGTAGGCGCCGTTGACGAAGGCCGCATCCGGTGCGCTCAGGGCTGCGCCGCTCGCGGCGACGCGGCTCGTTCCCGCGTGCCGCAGGCCCGTGGCGTAGCGCAGCAACTGCTGCGACCAGGGCATCTGCGAGATGCCGATCTGCAGCGCCAGCTGGTCGCGCATCAGGCGGTTCACGCCCGCGTGCGCGGCGGCATCGATGTGCGCGTAGGTCAACTCCTGGATGAAGCGCACCACGCTTTGTTCGAGCGCGGGGCAGTCGGCGGGAATGGTGGATGCAGTCATGTGGTTCTCGTTATGGGAAGATGGGTTTCTGCTCTGGCGCTCAGTCCAGATTGAAATAGGAGGCTTTCGGCTACAGGAAGCTCTCGACGTGCTCCCTGCCGCCCTTCCAGCCATAGCCGCTCATCTTGGTGCCGCCGAAGCCGACGGCCGGATCGATCACGCCGTAGCAATTGACCCAGACCGTGCCCGAGCGGATGCCCTCGGAGACCTTGTGGGCCGTCGACAGGCTCTTGGTCCATACGCCGCCGGCCGTGGGGCCGCAGCCGGGCAGCACGTTGGTGACGCCGGGAGGCAGATCGGTCTCCTGGACCAGTTCGGCCAAGCGGATGGAAGTGAGGCAGGCCAACTCGGCCGGCTTGGGGATCAGCGTGTTGCCGCGGCACAGCCCGTTCGCGAACTTGATCGCGGCCATCAGGACCGGCACGTTCCACGGGATGATCTGGCCGCATACGCCCAGCGGCTCGCGCAGCGTATAGATGAGTGTGCTGCCGTCCGAGGGAATCGTGGTGCCCGGCACCTTGGAGCACCAGCCTGCGTAGTAATGGAAGATATCGACGGTGGCGGTGACCGCGGCCTGCGCGAACCCAAACGGCATGCCGTTGTCCAGTGACTCGATGGCGGCCGGTTCGTCGATGTTCGCTTCGATCCGGTCGGCGATCGCGAGCAATGTCCGCGTGCGGGCATGCGGCGAGATGCCCGACCATGAGGCGGCCCCGAAGGCCTTGCGCGCGCCGGCGACGGCCGCGTCCACATCGGCGCTGTCGGCCTCGGACACCTGGCACAGCAGCTCGTCGGTGGCCGGATTCAGAATCTCGAAGGTCTTGCCGGACGCGGCGTCGACCCATTGCCCGTCGATCAGCAGGCGCTTCGGTCCCTGTCCGATCCAGGCGAGCGCCTTGGCGCGAGCGGCTTCGGTGCGATCGAGGGATGCGATGGTCATGGATGTCTCCGTCAGTTGTATAAATAACGCCAGAAGCCAACGAAATCTAACTACTATTCGTTAGAATTAGGGGCGAAGTCCAAACCCGTTGCCCTGGGCCGTCCCGCGCCGCTGCCCTAAGTGTCGGGCAACTGGGCCGACGGGAAGCGGGGGGGGCGCTTCTCGCGCAGCGCAGCCAGGCCTTCCTTTACGTCCGGCCCCAGGAAGCACAGCATCTCCATGGCCAGCGAGTTGTCGAACACCGGCCCGGCCATGCGCATCCAGTTGTTCAGTGACTTCTTCGTCGCGCGGATCGCGGTCTGGCTGCCGCGCGCGAGGTTCGCGGCGATGGCCAGCGACCTGGGCAGCACCTCGGCACGCGGCGCGCAGAACGTCACCATTCCGATGCGCTCGGCCTCTTTGCCGTCGATGAAGTCGGCCGTCATCAGGTAATACTTCGCCTTGGCCATCCCGCACAGGATGGGCCAGATGATGGCGGCGTGATCGCCTGCCGAGACGCCCAGGCGCACGTGGCCGTCGGTGAGCCTGGCTTCTTCGGCGATCACGCTGACGTCGGCCAGCAGCGCAACGGCGAGTCCCGCTCCGACGGCCGTACCGTTGATCGCGGAAACGATGGGCTTGTCGCAGGCCAGCATGTTGTAGACGATGTCGGAGGCTTCCTTCATCACCCGCATCGTGGCCTCCTGGCCATTGGCCATCTCTTCGACCACCGACAGGTCACCGCCCGCCGAGAACGCTCTATCCCCCGCGCCCGTCACCACGATCACCTTGACGCCGGGATCGGCGCTCACCACGCCCCAGAGTTGCGTCAGCTCCCAGTGCATGCGGTTGTTCGTCGCGTTCATGACCTCGGGCCGGTTGAGCGTGGCCAGCACCACGCCGTCGGGTTGATGGTCGAACCGGATGTACTGAAAGTCTTCGTAGCGCATGAGGTCGTTCCGGGTGATCAAGCATGGAAGCTTATTTGGCAAACTCGTTCGATTGGGCCAGCCGATGACGGTTGCTGCAACAACTACGACGGGTGTGTTCCGTACATTGATTCGGTCGAGCGGCGCGAGGGCGCCTGACCGGCGGGGTGCTCGTGAAGGATCTCGTGCAGGCCGCAGCGATTCAGGACGCCGCGCTCATGCCGATGCCGTCGTCGAGATCGACACCTCTTCCCATTTGGCGATTTCATCCAGAACCCGTGCACATTCGGCCTGCAGATACGCCATCGCATCGACGCTGCCGAAATCGGCCTCGGCGCGGGCCACGACCTCGGGAAAGCGGGCATGGTCGGCGGCATTCAGGTGGTAGGCGCGGGCGCGCTCGGGGTAGGCGTCGTGATGGGCGAACCGGATGTACTGGAGATCTGCACAGCGCATGAGGTTCTTCAGGGCGGGTCTTTGCGAAGACCGACCATGGCTGCTCGTCCGATTGAGCCAGCCGGTGGCGGTTGGCGCAAGAAGTACGGCGGCCATGTTCCTACACCGGCTTGCATGGATCAGCCGGGTCGTCCGCTCCGCAGGCCTCTCGAAGATCCGACGGGCAGGAGCCGGTTGTTGCACGCATACGCCTGTCGATTTACCTACGGCCTGTTAGGATGAATGGCATCCTTGCTCTCCACTCCCGACGTACATGGCCAGAAAACCGAAGACGAACTCGACCAACGCGAGCGAGACCCGCGAGAATCTGCTCAGGCTGGCTGCTCGCGCGTTCAGCGTGCAGGGTTACCCAGCCACGACGATGCGCAACATCGCCGATCAGGCGGGCATCGAGGCCGCCAGCATCTACTACCACTTCGCGTCGAAGGAGGAGATGGTCGACCAGGTGATGGAGCAGGGCGCCGATCGGATCATCCAGCACCTGAACCGCCATCTCGACGCCGTGGGGCCCGGCGCCACGGCCGAGCAGCGTTTCCGCGCTGCCGTGTTCGGCCAGATGTCGGCCCTGGTCAAGCACGGCGACTTCGCGCTGGCCCACAGCAGGCTGCTCGGGCAACTGCCCGATACCGTGCGCGAGCGGCAGATCAGGCGGCGCGAACGCCACCAGGAACTCTGGAACGAGCTACTGGAGGGTCTTCGGGCGGAGGGTCGGCTGCGCAGCGACGTCGATACCGCTCTGGCACGGATCTTCATCCTGGGCAGCATCAATTCGATCCAGACCTGGTTCAACCCCCGGAAAGGGGGGTTGCGAGAGATCGCCGACAAGCTCTGCGACGTGTTCTTCGACGGGGCGAGCCCGCGGCTGGTCTGATCCGTTCTCGTTCCGGAGCGTATGCTCCGCGATAGATGGATGGCGCACCGCGCGCACGACGATGCCGGTGCGCCGCCTGCCTTGATATAACCGAATCGGGTTAAGTGAAAACCCTAGTATCACGGTGCTCGATCAGCCCTCAAACTAACTACCAGTAGTTAGATAAACAACCGACAACCGACGATCAAGAAGCGCAACTCGAGGCGCAATCCAACAGGCAAAGGTGACCATGACGACTCAGATGAAACCCATCCGTTCCTTTCTCTTCGTTCCGGGCAACAAGCCGACCTGGATCGAGAAGTCCATCAATTCCCGGGCCGACGCGCTGATTCTGGATCTGGAAGACAGCGTGCCCCCGGCCAACAAGGTCGAGGCGCGCGGCATCGTCAAGTCGAAGCTGGGCTGGCTGGCCGAGCGCAAGCAGCGCATCTGGGTGCGGATCAATCGCAGCGCGCACCTGTACGACTTCGACGACATCCTGGCGATCGTCAGCCCCGTGGTCGAGGGCATCGTGATCTCCAAGCCCTGCGGTCCCGAGGACATCCATACCGTCGCATCGATGCTGGCCGAGGCCGAATACCGCGCCGGTGTGACCGTCGGGCACACCAAAGTGATCCCGCTGCTGGAGACCGCCCGCTCGCTGCAGCTGGCCTATGAAATCGCGCTGCACGAGCGTGTGCCCGCCATCGTCGGCGCTACGGCCAAGAACGCCGACGTGGCCCGTGCGCTGAAGACCGTCTGGTCGCTCGAAGGGCGCGAGACGCAGTACCTGAAATCGCGCATCGTGATGGCCGCCCGCGCCGCGGGCAAGCTGCCGATCGGCGGCGTCTGGCAGCAGGTGCACGACCTGGAGGGCTTGAAGGTGTCGTCGGCCAACGATCGCCAGCTCGGCATGAGCGGCGAGCTGGCGCTGCATCCCACCAACGTGGAAATCATCAACCGGACCTACAGCCCCACCGAGGAGGAAGTGGCCTTCTACCAGGGAATGATAGACGCGCTGGACAAGGCCCAGGCCGAAGGCCGCGCATCGTGCATCTACGACGGCGAGCACATCGACATTGCCCACGTCAAGACCGCTCGCGAAATCATCGAGCTCGCGCAATCGTTCGACAACTGAGCGTTTTACCGCAGACCCGCGACATCACTCACAGGAGACTCAAGATGGCAGGCCTTTATTTCGAAGAACTCAAGCCCGGCATGGTGATCGAGCATGCGATCCGCCGCACCGTGACCGAGACCGACAACGTGCTGTTCTCGGCGATGACCTACAACTGCGCGCCCTTGCACATCGATGCCGAATACAGCAAGAACTCGCTGTATGGCCAGCGCCTGGTGAACAGCATGTTCCTGCTGGCGCTGGTTGCCGGCATCACCGTCTACGAGACCACGCTCGGTACCACGCTGGGTAACCTCGGCTTCCAGGAGATCGCCTTTCCGAAGCCGACCTTCCATGGCGACACGATCCGCGTGGAAACCGAGATCGTCGCGGCGCGCCTGTCCAAGAGCCGCAATGACTCGGGCATCGTCACCTTCAAGCACATCGCGAAGAACCAGCGTGACGAGATCGTCTGCACCGCGGTACGCACCGGCCTGATGATGGTCCGTCCCGCCGCCAAGGCCTGATCCCATCTCAGCAGGAGACCCCAAGATGGATTACCAACTCAGTGCCGATCAACAAGCCATCATCGATGCGGCGCAGAAGATCTGCGACGATTTTCCGCTCGAATACTGGCGCAACAAGGACAAGAACCACGAGTTCCCGAGCGAGTTCTTCGAAGCCGTGGCCAGCGGCGGATGGCTAGGCATCTGCATGCCGGAAGATGTCGGCGGCGCGAACCTGGGCGTGACGGAGGCTGCGCTGTTCATGCGTACCGTGGCCCAGTGCGGCGGGCAGGCGGCCGCATCGACGATCCACATGAACATTTTCGGCCTGCAGCCGGTCGTGCATTTCGGCACCGAAGCGCAGAAGAAGGCCTGGCTGCCGCCGTTCGCACGCGGTGAGAACAAGGCGTGCTTCGCGGTCACCGAGCCCGATACCGGCCTGGACACCACGAAGCTGAAGGTGGTGGCGAAGAAGCAGCCCGACGGCAATTACCTGATCTCGGGCAAGAAGGTCTTCATCTCGACGGCGCAGGTCGCCGATCACATGCTGATCCTGGCGCGCACCACGCCGATCGAGCAGGTCAAGAAGCATAGCGAAGGCCTGAGCCTGTTCTACACGAAGCTCGACCGCAAGTACGTCGACATCCGTGAGATCGACAAGCTCGGGCGCGCCGCGGTCGATACCAACGAGTTGTTCATCGATGACCTGCCGGTGCCCAAGGACGCGCTGATCGGCGAGGAAGGCAAGGGCCTGAGCTACATCTTCCATGGCATGAATGCCGAGCGCGTGCTGGTCGCCGCCGAGCAGGTCGGCATTGGCCGGGCAGTGCTCGCACTGGCGACGCAATACGCCAAGGAGCGGATGGTGTTCGGCCGGCCGATCGGCAAGAACCAGGGCGTCCAGCATCCGCTGGCCCGCAACTGGGCGGAACTGGAAGCGGCCAACCACATGCTGCTGGCGGCGGCGGACCTGTACGACAAGGGCCTGTCCTGTGGTTCGGAAGCCAATGCGGCCAAATTGCTGGCTTCGGAGGCCTGCATGAAGGCCTGCCAGACCTCGATCCTCACGCATGGCGGTTTCGGCTACGCGAAGGAGTATCACGTCGAGCGCTTCATGCGCGAGGCCTGGATCGGCTACATCGCGCCCGTGACTCCGCAACTGGTGCTGTCGAACATCGCCGAGCGCAAGCTCGGCTTGCCGAAGTCTTATTGATATCGGCGGCGGGAAAGATGGCCGCCCCCCGCCCAGCGGGTGGTGGCCTGCCTTGGCCCTGATCCGGCCAGCCCGGGTTTCATCCACTCTGGACATTCCGTTCCCATTCCAAGACACGCGCGGGTCTAGGCCGTGCACAGATTTCCGGAGACAAGCATGTCGGCTACCAAGCCTTTGCAAGGCGTTCGAGTCCTCGACCTAACTGTCGCGCTGGCGGGGCCCTACGGGGCCTTGCTGCTCGGCGGCCTGGGGGCGGAGGTGATCCATATCGAGGCGCCCGGCGGCGGCGATATCGCGCGCAACAATCCGCCCTACGTCGGCGAGGACGGTATCCATTTCGGCGTCCGGCACGAGCACGAGGTGTCGCTGACCATCCTCAACCGCGCGCGCAACAAGAAGAGCGTCACGCTCGATCTGAAATCGGAGCAGGGACGCGCGATCTTCATGGAGCTGGCGAAGCAATCCGACGTGGTCATCGAGAACGCCAGCGAGGGCGCCATGGCGCGCCTGGGCGTGGACTACGAAAGCGTGCGCAAGGCCAATCCCGCGATCATCTACGCGTCGATCAAGGCCTTCGGCGAGCCCAGTCCTTATCCGCAACTCAAGGGCATGGACATCATCGTGCAGGCGGTTTCGGGCATCATGGACGTGACCGGCTACCCGGATGGCCCGCCCACCCGCAGCGGCTTGCCGATGGCCGACATGATCGCGCCGCTCTATGCCGTCAACGGCATTCTTTCGGCGCTGATCCATCGCGGCAAGACCGGTAAGGGGCAACTGGTGCAGGTGTCGATGCTGGACTGCCTGGCTTCGATGGTGGCCGAAGAGCATTTCGACGTGTTCCTCGCCCATGGCTATCCGAAGCGTTCGGGCAACTTCCAGGACCGGCTGGTGCCTTTCGGCGTCTATGCCACGCGCGACGGTTACGTGGCCATGGTGGCCTTCCAGCCCGCCTGGTTCAAGAACCTGATGGAAGCGCTGGGCCGACCCGAGATGGTCTCTGATCCGCGCTATGCCACGCGCGGCCCGCGGATGAAGTACGCCGCGGAGATCAACGCCATCATCGGGGAGTGGACGCAGCGGCACACGACGGCGGAAGTCATCCACGAGTTGCAGGAAAAGCGCGGCGTGCCCGCCGCGCCGGTGCGTTCGCCGCTCGAAGTGCTGAACGATCCGGTGCTGCGCGAGCGCGGTGCCGTGGTCAAGCTCGAGCATCCGACCCTGGCGAACATCGAAGCCACCGGCATGGGCATGCCGATCAAATTCTCCGAGACGCCGGTGCAGTTCGATCAGCCCGCGCAGGCGCTGGGCGCGTCCAACGACGAGATCTATCGCGATCTGCTGAAGCTGCCGGAAGACCGCTTGCAGCAACTGCGCGATCAGGGGGTGATCTGACCATGGGTGCCGCACCGTCCCGTTCCGGCCCGCTCGCGGGCGTCAAGGTGGTGGAACTCGCCGGCATCGGCCCCGGGCCGCTGGCCGCGATGCTGCTCGCCGATCTGGGCGCGACCGTGATCCGCGTCGATCGCAAAGTGCCGTCGGGCCTGGGCGCGCCGCGCCCAGTCCGCTTCGACCTCGGGCTGCGCAACCGCAAGTCCATCCGTGTCGACCTGAAGGACCCCGCCGCCATCGAACTGGTCATGGAACTGATAGGCCAGGCCGACGCGCTGATCGAAGGGTTTCGTCCCGGCGTGATGGAGCGTCTGGGCCTGGGGCCGGACGCCTGCCAGGCGCGCAATCCGCGCCTGGTGTATGGCCGCGTCACCGGCTGGGGCCAGGACGGTCCGCTGGCCCAAGTGGCTGGCCATGACATCAACTACCTGTCCATCACCGGTGCCCTGCATATGATGGGCCGCGCGGGCCAGGCGCCTACGCCGCCGCTCAACGTGCTGGGCGACTATGCCGGCGGCTCGCTGTACCTGGCCTTCGGCCTGCTCGCGGGCATCCTGCAGGCGCGCGGCTCCGGCAAGGGGCAGGTGGTCGATGCAGCGATGGTCGATGGCGTGACGTCGATCATCACGGTGATCCTCGGCATGCACGGAGCCGGCATGCTGGGCAAGGAGCGCGGCACCAACCTGCTCGATACCGGTGCGCCGTTCTACGAGGTGTACGCCTGCGCCGACGGCAAGTACGTCAGCGTCGGGCCGATCGAAGGCAAGTTCTACCGGCAACTGCTCGAGAAGCTCGGGCTGCAGGGCCATCCGCTGCTGCAAGAGCAGATGGACCGCGCCGTCTGGCCGCAAGCCAAGGAAGTGCTGGCCGCGAAGTTCAAGGAGCGCACGCGCGACGAATGGACGCGGCTGCTGGCGCATCTGGACGTGTGCTTTGCGCCGGTGCTCGATTTCGACGAGGCGGCGCATCACCCGCACATCAAGGCGCGCGGCACGCTCATCGAGATCGATGGCGTCACCCATCCCGCGCCGGGGCCGCGCTTCTCGCTCACGCCCGCCGCGCGACCCGAGCCGCCCGCGCCGCTCGATACCGACAACGCCATCGCCGCGCTCGAGGACTGGCTGCCCGAGGCACGCGTGCAGGCCTACCGTTCACAAGACACCTTCATTTGATCGTCGAGAATCTGGAGAGACAGCGAGATGTTCAGACGCACTTTCGGCATCGTGATAGCAGTGCTGGCCCCGGGATTGTCTGCTCCCGGTTTCGCAGCGGATTTCCCCGACGGCAAGCCGATCCGCATCTTCGTGGCCACCGGCGCGGGCTCGGGGTCGGACCTGACCGCGCGCCAGATTGCTCCCGGCCTCGCGAAGGACCTGAATACGCCCGTCGTCGTCGATAACAAGACCGGTGCGGCCGGCGTGATCGGCACCGACTTCGTCGCCAAGTCGCCGCCCGACGGCCACACCCTGCTGAGCACCTATGCGCAGCACTACACCAATCAGCTCGTCCAGAAGACGCCTTATGATGCGGTGAAGGACTTCGAGCCCATCGCGCGCATCGCCAGCTCGGCACTGGTGATTTCGGTGGCGGCCGATTCACCGTACAAGACGCTCGGCGACGTGGTGGCAGCGGCTAAGAAACCGGGCAGCACGCTTTCCTATGGCTCATCGGGTAATGGCACGACCTCTCATCTGGCCGCGGCCTTGTTCACCCACATGGCTGGCATCCAACTGAACCACGTCCCCTATAAGGCACCGGGGCAGGTCGCGCTCGATGCGGCGGCCGGACAGATCGACCTGAGCTTCAACGGCGTGTCCACGGTGCTGCCGCTGATCCGCAGCGGCCGCCTGCGGGCTCTGGCCGTGACTACGGCCCAGCGTTCGCAGAGCCTGCCCGATGTGCCGACGGTGGCGGAGCTCGGCTTTGCCGGCTACGAGGCGGCATCGCCGGTCTGGATCTTCGCGCCGCGCGGTACACCGCAGGCCATCGTCGACAAGCTGTCCGAGGCCGTCGTGCGCCAGGCCCAGTCGCCGGGCTTCAAGGCGCTGTGCCTGGAGCAAGGTCTGGAAGTGGATGTCCAGAACGCCGCGACGGCCAAGGCTGCGGGGCCCGGAGAGCTCGACAAGTGGCGCAAGCTGATGAGCGTGGCCGGCGTCAAGGCCGACTGAGCGCCGACTGATGATACGCAATACAGCCTTGCCGCTGCCGTATTGATCTTGATCTACAGCGAGAATGCGCGGTGACTCGTCCGGAACTTCAACCTGGACGCACCGAGCGGCACACGAGAAGAAGGGAACGAGGCGATCAGAGTACGGAACAGGCTCTCGCTATTTCTGGACCGCCTCGTCGCCGCGATTCTAAACTCCGCTGATAAATCGGCCGAGGCTCTCCTCATCGCGGCCGATCAAAAGACGTGGCCGCAACTTCATCTTCACCGCCGTGGTGTTCTGTGTGCAAGTGCTGACCTACGGCCCGAACACATGGCTGCCGAGCATGACGGCCGACATGGGATTCGTCGGCATGCAGGGCGCCTGGGCGCTGATGCTGCTGCAAATCGGTGCCGGCGTCGGCACGTACATCGGTTCCCGGCTCGCCGATCGCGGCAGCCCGATCCGCACGATCGTGCCGTACTTCGTGTTCGGCGCCGTGTCGTTTACCGCGTTGGCCTTCGGCTCCATGCTCGGCGTCGTTGGCATCTCCATCGCCTCCTTCTTCACCGGCTTCAGCATCGCCGGCCCGGGCTCCATGATGTATGGGGTCATCGCCAGCCATTACCCGGTCTCGAGTCGCGGGTCGGCGATCGGCTTCTGCGTCGGTGTCTCGCGCTTCGGGGCCATCCTCGGCCCGCAGATCGGCGCCTTCTTCACCAGTCCGCGGCCCTCGCCGCACGTGCATCGCGCGGCGCCAGTGTCCACCGGCTGCCGATCGGAGCGCGCATCCAGGAATGGTTCGTAACACTCACGAGGTCAGAGCATGAGCATCCCCACCGAGCTCCCGGACGCCCGGGCAGCGCTCGAGCAGGTCGTGGCCGCTTGGAACCAGGCCGGCAGCACCTGGAACGCAGCCGGCCTGGCCGCGACCTATGCCGAAGATGGCCTGCTGTTCGGCGGCCGCCCCGGCCATGCGGTGGGCCGTGCGGCCATCCAGGGGTATTTCGCGTCGTACGACGGCGTGATCCTGGCCGGCGCGATGCAGATGCAGGACACCGAGTTTCGTACGCTGGCGAGCGATTGCGTGCTGGCCCAGGGCATGGTCGATTTCAGGTTCACGCTGGCCGGCGACGAGCAGACCCGCTCGACCTTGCGGGCCACGCTGGTGTTGCGGCGCGAGGCCGACCGCTGGCGCATCGTCGAGCATCATTTCTCTCCCGTCCCTGCCGCGCCTCCGCTGGGCAAGGATTGACCGATTTGCAACCGGCCTCTCGAATATTCGCTGATCACCTCGGGCGAGGGCACCGATCGGTTCCGTCACGCGCTGATGGAACAGGCCCGGCAGCACCCGGAACTGGATGCCGACTACGCCGACGCGGCGCACCCGGTCAATGGCTATCGCACCGATCGGGCCGGCGTGGACGAGATCCTGCGTCTGTTCTGAAAGGAAAGGCTTCATGTCATCGTTCATCGACGATCCCGCTCCCCAGGTGCGCCGCCCCACCTTGAGCCGCCCCGAGCGGATGAACGCGCTCGACGGTCCGACGCTGCAGGCGCTCCACGACGCGGTACGCGACTGCGCTGCGTCGGGCAGCGAAGCCTAGGTGCTCGTGATCCGAGGCAGTGGCCGCGCCTTCTGCGCCGGCAACGACCTCAAGTGGCTGGCCAGTGGCGTGCTCGCCGACCGCGCGGTCCACATGCGTCATCAGGACCATCCCTTTCAAGGTCTTTTTCCCGCAGCCTGCTCGAGCACGCGGGCGGTGGAGACATGGGCTCGGGCAACACTGCCGTCGACATAGCCCTTAGCCTGTGCGGACTTGGGTTTTCGCTTGGAGGTGGCCAGTTGCTTGGGGCTCATGCGAGCGGCCAGAACCAGCAGGTGCCGGGCCAGTTGGCCCGGGTCGTGCTCAGTGGGTGACAACTGCGCGGCGGGCAGCATGCGCAGCATCGGCCCGTAATCGTGGAATCAGCAGCTTGAATCAGCAAGCTCGAAAGACCTTGAAAGGGATGGTTCTTAAACCGGCGCGGCGGCGAGGATCCGCGCGATCGTCTGCGCCGACCGGCGCAGCGCCGGGACGATGTCCGACGCCCGTCGCGCGGCCGGAGCCTCGGACGGCGACGTCGAGATCCCCAGCGACAGGCGACGCGCCGGCGACAGGCCGGCGATCGGCACGGCGAGCGAGACCTGGTTGCTGTCCGGGTAGGCCAGCTCGGCCCAGCGGTCGTCATCGATCGACAGCGCCTGGCCGAGCGCGCTGCTGGCCGGCAGCACGCTGCCGACGCGCAGGTTCATGACGACGAGGCGGCGGCGTTCGGCGGCGGCCATCGCGCGGCCGATGATGATGACACCGTCCGGATGCGCCTCGCCGAGATTGGCCGTGCCGGACCAGGCGTCGGCCAGCCGCGTCAGTTGCTCCTGGATGACCTCGTTGACGCCCAGGCTTTCGAGCGCGGCGAAGCCGATCTCGAACACCTGCGGCGTCAGCCGCCAGCGATTGCCGTCGCGTGCCGCGTAGCCTTCCTCCTCGAGCGTCGTCAGCAGGCGCAGCACGGTCGGATGCGGCAGCTCGACCGCGCGCGACAGCTCGGCGAGCGTTGGCCGCCCGCGGGTCCGAAACGCGCGCAGTATCGATAGACAGCGCTGGATCGATCGATTATTCTTCATGTTCACTGAATGGACATTATGTTCAATAGGTGAACGGTTTAAGCATAACCGATGCCGTTTGCGAAGACAAGCGAGGATCGGCGATCGGCGATCGCCGATCGTCGAACAAGGAGCACGAGAACATGGAGATCCGAGTCGAGAAATCCGCCGCGTCCTGCGGCGCCCTGGTCCGGGGTGTGGACCTGAGCAAGCCGTTGTCGGAGGAGGTGATCGGCTGCATCCGTCAGATCTGGCTCGACAACAAGGTCATCGCGTTTCCGGACCAGGAGCTGTCGATCGAGGATCTGGAGCGGTTCTCGCTGTACATGGGTCCGCGCAGCGAGGATCCGTTCATCGCGCCGATGCCCGGCCACCAGCACGTGATCGAGATCCGCCGCGAGGCCGACGAGAAGGCGCCGATATTCGCCGAGAGCTGGCATTCGGACTGGAGCTTCCTGCCGATTCCGCCGGCAGGAACCGTGCTGTACGGCATCGAGATTCCGCCGGTCGGCGGCAATACGCTGTACGCGGACCAGTGCGCCGCGTACGACGCGCTGTCGACGTCGATGAAGGCCCGGCTCGAAGGCCTCAACGCGATCCATTCGGCGCGCAACGGCTACTCGCCCAAGGGCCAGTACGGTGAGAAGGACGAGGGCCGCTCGATGAAGATCATCACGTCGGAGTCGGCGCTGGCCACGCGCGAGCACCCGCTGGTCGCGACGCACAACGAGACCGGCCGCAAGTCGCTGTTCATCAGCCCCGCGTATACGATCGGCATCGCCGGCCTGCCTAAGGACGAGGCGCGCGATCTGCTCAAGGAGCTGTTCGCGCACCAGGTCGCCGAGCCCTTCGTCTACAGTCATCGCTGGGAGAAGGGCATGCTGACGATATGGGACAACCGCAGCGTGCTGCACGCGGCCACCGGCGGTTATGAAGGACACCGGCGGCTGCTGCGCCGGATCACGGTCGCCGATCGCGTCGCGATGAAGAAGGCGGCCGAGGCCGTCGCCGCCTGAGAGGCTGAGAGTCTTTCGTCCATGCCCGCCTTGCACGTCCAAACGCCCC
>JASGFT010000086.1:0-20952 GCA_047605425.1 Burkholderiaceae bacterium
GTGGTGGCGGGGGAAGCGTCGGCGGCCGGCGGTGGCGAGGTGTCGTCGCGCGAGGAGGTCGGGCGCATCGTGATCCTGCGGAATGCTGAAAGCCGGTCAGCCTAGGCGGTTTTGGTGCATTGCACAAACGAGCTGTTCTGCGGTTCACATAACGAATGGTAATAAGCGGCGCGATGTCGGCATGCCGTCCGGATTTCCCCTTTCGAGCATCGGGTTGCCCTAGAATTCCGCCCGTTGGTGCTCGCGGTCCGGTTCACGGACCGCGGTTGAACGGGAAGCAGGAGGTCCACGGACCCGGCCTGCGCTGCCCCCGCAACGGTCAAACGGCCGGACCCGCATCGCCGCGGGTCCCGCGCGCGTCCACAGACCACTGGGTGTCGTGCCTCACACGCCTGGGAAGGTGACGCGCGTCGCGCCGTCAGCCCGGATACCGGCCAACGACGTGATCGGCGCCCTGACGGGGCGGCCGGTCGTTCTGTCCCGAAGCTGGCGGGGAGGCCGGCGGGGACGTTTCGATCCGAGTGGCTCATCATGCCTGTGTCTTCGATTCGCGGCGGCGCCCGCGCCGCGTCCCTGCTCGTTCCCTTGCTGTTGCCCGTCGCCGCGTTCGCGCAAACCACGTCGCCCGCCGAGCGGGCGGCCGACCCATCCGCCTCCAGTCCGATGGACGACGTGATCGTCACGGCGACCCGCGTCGAGCAGAAGCTGACCGACACCGTGGCTGATGTGTCCGTCATCGATCGCGAGACGATCGAGAACAGCGGCGTCTCGACCGTCGCCGACGTGCTCGGCCGCCTGCCCGGCGTCGAGTTCACGCGCAACGGCGGGCCGGGGACGACGACCGGCGTGTTCGTCCGCGGCGGCGAGACGCGCTTCACCGCCGTCTATCTCGATGGCGTGCGGATCGATTCGCAGGCGACCGGCGGCGCGTCGTGGCAGTCGATTCCGCTCGAGCAGATCGACCGGATCGAGGTGCTGCGCGGTCCGGCGGCCGCCATCTACGGGTCCGACGCGATCAGCGGCGTCGTGCAGCTCTTCACGCGCAAGGGCAAGGGGGCGTTCGCGCCCTATGCCGCGGTCGGCGTCGGGTCGCACCGCACTTATCGCGCCGAGGCCGGGTTCAGCGGCGGCAACGGCGGCTTCGATTATTCGCTCGGGCTCGCGCACGTCGACAGCGAAGGCTTCAACGCGCGGCCGGTGCCGACGCAAAACCCCGACAAGGACGGCTATCGCTCGAAATCGGCGAACGCGCGGCTCGGGTTCCAGATCGATCGCGACCATCGGCTCGAAGCGACGGTGCTGGCCAGCGACGTCGATTCGAAGTTCGACAGCGGCCTGACGAGCGACGATCGCAGCCGCAATCGTCTGCAGACGGCCGGACTGACCTGGACCGCGCAATGGACCGACGCGTACAAGACGCGCGTCAGCGTGACCGATTCGCGCGATCGTTATGCGACGCGCCCGATGGACTACCGGACCGATACGCGCCTGCGCGGTTATCTGTTCCAGAACGAACTTCGTCTGGGCGCCGGTCTCGTGACGGCGGCGCTCGAGCGTCGCGAGGACGATCTGGTCAACGACCCGATCGACCGCGGCCGCCACCAGAACGCGCTGGCGCTCGGCTACGGCTGGCAGCAGGGCGCGCATACGGTGCAGGCCAACCTGCGTCGCGACGACGACAGCGAGTTCGGCGGGCAGACCACCGGCAGCCTCGCGTACGGATTCGCGATCTCACCGCAGTGGCGCGTCTCGGCGTCCGGCGGCACGGCGTTCCGCGCGCCGACGCTGTACCAGCGCTTCAGCGAATACGGCGTGGCCGGCCTGCAACCGGAAAAGAGCCGCAACCTCGAGATCGGGCTGCGCTACAGTGACAAGCAGACGTCGGCGTCGGTGACGCTGTACCGGAACCGCGTGCGCAACCTGATCACGTTCTCGACGCCGGGGCCGTGCGCGTCGGATTTCGGCTGCTACGCGAACACGGCCAACGCCGAGTACTCGGGCATCACGCTGGCCGGCCAGCACCGGATCGGCGTGGTCACGCTGCGCGGGTCGCTGGACTTCCAGGATCCGCGCGATCGCGATACCGACCGGCAGCTCGCGCGCCGCGCGCGTCGCCATGGCACGGTGGGCGCCGACGGCCTGGTCGCGGGCTGGACGCTGGGAGGCGAGATGCAGTTCTCGGGCAAGCGCTATGACGACGCGGCCAACACGAGCAGGCTGGGCGGCTACGGGCTGATCAACCTGTACGCGAGCAAGACGCTGGCGCGCGACTGGACGCTGAACGCGCGCGTCGACAACCTGATGGACAAGCCGTACGAGACCGTGCGCAACTACGCGACACCGGGCCGCGTGCTGTACGTCGGCCTGCGCTGGTCGCCGCGCTGAGGGCCGGCGGATGGACGCTCGGGCGCGGCTGGTGCTCGGTGGGCAGCGCAGCGGCAAGTCGCGCTGGGCCGAGCGGCAGGCCGGCCTGTGGCTCGATGCCGATCCCGCGCGCGCGGCGACGCTGATCGCGACCGCGCGGACGGGGGTCGGCGATCCGCAGATGGATGCGCGGATCGCGCGGCATCGGGCCGACCGCGCAAAGCGCGTTCCGCGGCTGTCCGCCGTCGAGGCGCCGCTGGCGCTGGCCGAGGCGGTCACGCGGACCGGCGCGCCCGGACACCTGGTGCTCGTCGACTGCCTGGGTTTGTGGCTGACCAACGCGATGATGCCGCCGCCGGGCGAGCGCCCGATGACGCCGGATGCGCTCGCCGACGCGACCGATCGCTTGCTGGCGGCGATCGCGCGACGGACCGGGCCGCTGGTGCTGGTCAGCAACGAGATCGGCCTGGGCGTCGTGCCGATGGGCCGCGAGACGCGCGATTTCGTCGATGCGCTGGGCCGCTTGAACCAGCGCGTGGCCGAGGCCTGCGACGACGTCGTTCTGATGGCGGCCGGGCTGCCGCTGGCGATCAAGGGGCGGGCGGAATGAGCGCCGATCGGAAGCGGGCCGGGGGCGCGGCGAAAGGCGCGGTTGAGCGCGAGGCCAAGCGCCGTGCGGCGCCGAATTCGCCGATCGGCGCGCTGCTCGCCGCGCTGGTCTTCATGCTGGCGCCCGCGCTCGCCGCGGCGGCCGAGCTTGCCGGCGGCGCGTCCTACGCGGTGACCGACGAGCGTGGCGTGGCCGTGCGCTTCGACGAGGTGCCGGCCCGGGTCGTGTCGATGCTGCCGTCCTTGACCGAGACGGTCTGCGAGCTCGGCCAGTGCGATCGGCTCGTCGGCGTCGATCGCTTCTCCAACTGGCCGCAAGCCGTCGAGCGCCTGCCGCATCTGGGCGGGCTCGATGACGTCGACGTCGAGGCGATCGTGGCGCTGCGCCCCGACGTCGTGCTGTTGTCGCGCTCGGCGCGCGTGACCGGCCGGCTCGATGCGCTGGGGGTCAAAACCCTGGTGCTCGAACCGAAGACGCGCGATGACGTGCGGCGCGTGATCGCTTCGCTGGCGCGGCTGTTCGCGCTGCCTGACGAGCAGGCGCTGCGCTCGTGGCGACGCATCGACGAAGCGCAGACCGCCGAGGCCCGGGCGATTCCGGCGTCGCTGCGCGGCAAGCGCGTGTATTTCGAAGTCAGTCGCGGCCCTTATGCCGCCAGTGAAAGCTCGTTCATCGGCCAGACGCTGGCGGGCCTGGGCCTGCGCAACATCGTGCCGGCCGATCTGGGACCGTTTCCGAAGCTGGGGCCGGAGTTCGTCGTGCGCGCCGATCCGGACCTGATCATGCTGGCGGGCCGCCACGAGCAGTCGCTGGCGGAGCGGCCGGGCTGGCCGGCGTTGCGCGCGGTGCGCGAGAACCGCGTATGCCGCTTCACGCTCGCGCAGATCGACGTGCTGGTGCGCCCCGGTCCGCGGCTGGCCGAGGCGGCGCGGATCATGGCCGACTGCCTGCGCGAGAAAGGGGCGCCGGCGGCGTCGACCGTGCAGGAAGGATCGGCGGGATCGGTCGGATCGGCCGCGCCGGCCGTGGACGCGCGATGAGCGCCGCGCCGGCGCGCGCGCGCCGCCTGCTGCTGGGGCTGTCGCTGCTGGCCGTGCTGCTGGCCGCGTCGGGCTGCCTGGTCGGCAGCACGGGCTTCGAAGCCTGGACCGGCTGGCGCGACGATCCGGTGGCGCTGCGGATCGTGCGCGACATCCGGCTGCCGCGCAGCCTGGGCGCGTGGCTCGCCGGCGCGCTGCTCGGCCTGGCCGGCGCGATCGGGCAGGGTGTGTTCCGCAATCCGCTGGCCGACCCTTACCTGCTGGGCAGCGCGTCGGGCGCGTCCTTGTTCGTCGCCTTGTCGATGGCGCTCGGTGGCGTAGCGCCCGGCGCCGGGGCATGGCTGGCCCGGGTCGGGATCAGCGGCGCGGCGTTCGCGGGGGCGATGCTGGCGCTGGTGCTGACGCTGATGCTGGCCCGCGGCCTCGTTCATACGATGCGCCTGCTGCTGGCCGGCGTGATCGTCGGCGTCGTGCTCGGCGCGCTGTCGACGATGACGGTGATCTGGTTTCCCGAGATCATGGCCGCGCAGCAGAGTTTCCTGGTCGGCGGCACGGTGTTCATCGGCTGGTCCGCGGTCGTGCTGATGGTCGTGGTGCTGACCGCCTGCCTGCCGCTGGCATGGCTGTGCAGTCCGCTGCTCGACGCGCTGGCGCTGGGCGAGGCCACGGCGCGCAGTCTCGGCTTGCCGATCGTCGCCGGCCGAGCGTGCCTGATCGTGCTGCTGGCGCTGGCGACCGGCAGCGCGGTGGCGCAGGCCGGTTTGATCGCGTTCGTCGGCCTGGCGGCGCCGCACCTGGTGCGCTCGATCGCGCGGACCTCGCACCGATGGCTGATGCCGCTGTCGGCGTTGACCGGCGGCGCGCTGCTGGCCGGCGCCGATCTGGTCGCCCGCGCCGCGATCGCGCCGCGCGAGCTGCCGGTCGGCGTGCTGACGGCGGTGTTCGGCGGCGGTTATCTGCTGTGGCTGATGCATCGCCGCGCGCGCGAGGAGGAGGCCGCGTGACGCGCCTACCGGTCCCCGGTTCGCCGGCGCTGAGCGCGAGCTCGCTGTCGGTGTCGATCGGCCGTCATCGCGTGCTGCACGACGTCGACCTGCAGGTGCCGGCCGGGCGCTGGCTGGCCGTCGTCGGCCCGAACGGTGCCGGCAAATCGACGCTGCTCAAGGCGCTGGCCGGCCTGGCGCCGGTCGATGGCGGCCGCGTCGCGTGGGCGGGCGAAGCGCTCGATCGGATCGGCCTTCGCGACCGGGGGCGGCGGCTGTCGTGGCTGGGCCAGAACGAGGCCGGCGCCGATGACCTGAGTGTCTACGACGTGGCGATGATCGGACGGCTGCCGCACCAGCGCTGGCTGGGCATCGCCGATGCGCGCGATCATCAGGTCGTGCGCGATTGCCTGCTGCGCACGCAGGCCTGGGACTGGCGCGACCGGCCGCTCGGACGATTGTCGGGCGGCGAGCGCCAGCGCGTGCTGCTGGCGCGCGCGCTGGCCGTGCAGGCCGGCCTGATGCTGATGGACGAGCCGGTCGCCAATCTCGATCCGCCGCATCAGGCCGACTGGCTCGCGATCGTGCGCGAGCGCGTGGCCGCCGGCGTGACCGTGGTCAGCGTGCTGCACGAGTTGTCGCTGGCGCTGAACGCCGACGAGCTGGCGATCGTCGACGAGGGTCGCATCGTCTGGCAGGGGCCGGCCGGCGAGCCCGAAGGGCACCGCGCGATCGAGCGCGTGTTCGACGATCGCGTCGCCGTGCGTGCCGTCGACGAGGGCCCGCCGGTCGTCTCGCTGGTCGCGCCGCGCGTCGATCGCCCGCCGCCCATGCTCGCGTCCGTCCCCGTTACCCCCGGATCAACCAGGAGCGAATGATGCAGATCGAACAACCGCCGACCGACAAGCCCTATGCTCCACCGGAAGGCGAGCGGCGAGGCCTGCTGATCATCAATACCGGCGACGGCAAGGGCAAGAGCACGGCGGCCTTCGGCCTGGCGCTGCGGGCGACCGGGCGCGGCAAGACGGTGCGGATCTACCAGTTCATGAAGGTGCCGAGCGCGCGCTTCGGCGAGCACCGGATGTTCGAGCGCATCGGCGCGCCGATCGAAGGCCTCGGCGACGGTTTCAGTTGGAAGAGCAAGGACCTCGAGCGTTCGGCGCAGCTCGCGCGCGAAGGCTGGGCGCGGGCGCGCGACGTGATCCTGGGCGGCGACGCGTTCATGGTCGTGCTCGACGAGATCACTTATCCGCTGGTTTATGGCTGGCTGCCGCTGGACGAGGTGATGGCGACGCTGCGCGAGCGGCCGCCGCATGTCCACGTCGTGCTGACCGGTCGGCGCTGCCCGGACGAGCTGATCGCGATCGCCGATACGGTGACCGAGATGCGCAAGATCAAGCACGCGTTCGAGGCCGGCATCCCGGCGCAGCGCGGCATCGAGGATTGATGACCGGTGAACGGACCGAGCGCGCCCGTGAGTGAATCGACCCCGCGATCGGCCGACGCGCGCCGGGCGCCGCCGAAGCGATGAGCGTGCTGGCCGCCGGGACCGTGCTGTGCGCGATGGCGATCGATGCGCGCTGGGGCGAGCCGCGCGCGGCCTGGCATCCGGTGGTGGCGATCGGCGCTTACCTGCGCGCGGCCGGACGCCGGCTGCCGGTCGGGCCGCCGGCCGGCGCGATGGCGGCCGGTACGCTGGCATGGTGGCTCGGCGCGCTGGTCGTCGGCGTTCTGGGCGCGGCGCTCGATCTCGCGATGGCCTGGCTCGCGGCGGGTGGCGAACCGTCGGTGATGCCGTCTCGGGCATGGACTCCATTCGCGTGGCCGTCTCCGGCATCGTCGTTTTCCGGATGGGCGTCGGCGGCGATCGCCATGCTGGCCGGCGGTTGGGCGTTGAAGACGATGCTGGCCTGGTCGATGCTGCGCGACGAGGTGCTGGCCGTGGAAGCGGCGCTGGCGCGGGACGGGCTCGGCGCCGGCCGCGCGCGCCTGTCCCGGCTGGTCAGCCGCGACGTGTCGGCGCTTTCGGCCGACGAAGTGCGCGAGAGCGCGATCGAATCGCTGGCCGAGAACCTGAACGATTCGGTCATCGCGCCGCTGTGCTGGTTCGCCTGCCTCGGCTTCGCCGGCGCCTGCGTCTATCGCTATGCGAATACCGCCGACGCGATGTGGGGTTATCGCGGCCGCTGGGAATGGGCGGGCAAGTGGGCGGCCCGCGCCGACGACCTGCTGTCGTGGCTGCCGGCCCGCTTGTGCGCGCTGGCGCTCGGCGGGTGCGCAGGCCTGCGTCACTGGCGGCGGTTGCCCGCGCAGGCGCGCCTGACGCCGTCGCCGAACGGCGGCTGGCCGATGGCGGCGATGGCGCTGCTGCTGGACGTGCGGCTCGGCAAGCCGGGCGTCTACGCGCTGAACGCCGGTGCCCGCGCGCCGCGGGCCGCGGACCTGCATCGGGCCGTGGCGGTCGCCGGCGCCGCGGTCCGCGCGATGGTGCTCGCGGTCGTGGCGGCGATGGCGATCGCCGCCGGGGTCGGACGATGCTGAGCGCGCGGGCGCGTATTGGCGAAAGTAAACGGTTGAACGCGCGGGCGCGCGATGGAGGACGGAAATGAACTGGCCGGCGATCGCCGACGGAACCGTATCGGTCGCGCGCGAGCATGGCGGCCCCGACGTTCATGGTCCGATCGACTTCGACTTCTCGGTCAACGCCAACGCCTGCGGTCCTTGCCCGGAGTTGCTGGATGCGCTCGCCGGCGTCGACGCATCGCGATATCCGGAAGGCGCTTATCTGCATGTGCGCGAGGCGATCGCGCGCCTGCACGACGTCGACGCCGAGCGCGTCGTGATCGCCGGCAGCGGCAGCGAGTTCATCTTCCGGATGACCGCGGCGATCGCCCGCGACGGTGGGCGCGCCGTCAGCGTGCCGCGACACGCTTATGGCGACTACGCCGACGCGGCCGCGGCCTGGGGGCTGCGGGTGCGACATCGGAACGCCGCGTCCGCGGACGGGTGCTTGGCGCACGACGCCGCAGAGGCGAACGTCGGCGCCGGGGGTGATACGCGTATTGATCCGGGCATCGGCTCGTGCGTCGATTCGGATGCTGATGCAGGTGCCAACGCGAATGTCGATCCGGACGCCGATCTGGTCTGGGCCTGCGATCCGTCGTCGCCGCTGGGTCGTTCCGAGCCGGCCTTCGCCCATCGCTCGCCGATCGTGCTCGATTGCGCGTACGAACCGCTGCGCCTGTCGGGCGCCAGCGCCTGGGACGGCGCGACGCGCGACCGCGTCTGGCGCCTGGTCTCGCCGAACAAGGCGTTGGGCTCGCCGGGCGTGCGCGGCGCTTATGCGCTGGCGCCGCCGGGCGGCGAGCGGCTCGTCTCGTCGCTGCGGCGGATGGCGCCGTCCTGGGTGCTCGGCGCGCACGGCGTGGCGATGTTGAGCGCGTGGCCCCGGTCGCGGACGCAGCAATGGCTGCTGTCGAGCCGTGCGCGGCTGCGCGACTGGAAGCAGGCGCAACTGGCGATGCTGCGCGCGCTCGGCTGGGACTGCCTGGACAGCGACACGCCGTTCTTCTGCGCGCGACCCCCCGGGTCGCTGGCGCGCGATGGCATCCGGCCGCTGCTGGACGCGCTGCGCCGCGACGGCATCAAGCTGCGCGACGCGCGTTCGTTCGGTCTCGATGGCCATCTGCGGATCTCGGTGCAGCCGCCGGCCGCGCGGCGCGCGCTGGACGCGGCGTTGCGGCGACTGTCGTCACGCGTGGAAGGGGAGAGGGCATGACGGCCAGGGCGGTCATGGTGCTCGGCACCAGCAGCGGCGCCGGCAAGAGCTTCGTCGCGACGGCGCTGTGCCGCTGGTACGCGCGGCGCGGCCTGCGCGTGGCGCCGTTCAAGGCGCAGAACATGAGCAACAACGCGCGCGTCGTCGACGGCGGAGAGATCGGCAGCGCGCAGTACTTCCAGGCGCTGGCGGCGCGCGCGGTGCCCGATACGCGGATGAATCCGCTGCTGCTCAAGCCCGAGGGCGATACGCATAGCCAGGTCGTGCTCAGGGGGCGCGTCGATCCGGCGCTGACGGCGATGCCGTGGCGCGCGCGCAGCGAGCACGTATGGCCGGTGATCGCCGCGTCGCTCGACGAGTTGCGCGCGCGGGCCGACGTCGTCGTCATCGAGGGCGCTGGCTCGCCGGCCGAGATCAATCTGCAGGACAGCGACATCGTCAACCTGCGCGTCGCCCGGCATGCGTCGGCGCGCTGCCTGCTGGTCACCGACATCGATCGCGGCGGCGCGTTCGCGCACCTGTACGGCACCTGGGCGCTGCTGCCCGAAGCGGATCGCCGGCGACTGGCCGGTTTCGTGCTGAACCGCTTCCGCGGTGATGCGCGGCTGCTGGCGCCGGCGCCGCAGCGGCTGCAGGCGCTGACCGGCGTGCCGACCGTCGCGACGCTGCCGATGTGGCGCGAGCACGGGCTGCCGCAGGAAGACGGCTGGCTCGACGCGCAGTGGAACGAGCGGACGTCGCCCGGCGCCGCCGGGGTCGACGGCGACGGCAGCGACGTCGATGGCGCGCGCGCGCGCACGATCGCGTTGATCGCTTACCCGCGCCTGAGCAATCTCGACGAGTTCGAGCCGCTGTGCCGGGTGCCGGGCCAGCGCGTGCGCTGGGTGCGCGACGCGCGAGCGCTCGACGCGCTGTCGGCCGATGACTGGATCGTGCTGCCGGGCTCCAAGAGCACGGTCGCCGACCTGGCGTGGCTGCGCGCCCGCGGGTTCGACGCGCGGATCGCGACGCACGCGGCGCGCGGCGGCCCTGTGCTGGGCGTGTGCGGCGGCCTGCAGATGCTCGGCGAGGCGATCGTCGACCCGCTCGGCGTCGAAGGCGGCGCGCCCGGGCGCATCGATCCGCTGGGCGGCAACGCGCCGGGACTGGGGCTTGTGCCGCTGGTCACCTGTTTCGGCCCCGACAAGGCGGTGCGCGCGACGCGCATCGTGCCGGGCCCGCTTCCCGCAGGCAGTGTCTGGCGACCGCTGTCCGGCGTCGCGATCGACGGCTATGAAATCCATAACGGCCGGACGCAGCCGCGCGCGGACCTGGCGGCGCCGATCGAGGTCGTGCCGGGAATGGCCTGGGCCAACCGCGCCGGCAACGTGCTCGGCCTGTACCTGCACGGATTGTTCGAGGACCCGCGCGCGCTCGCGGCCTTGTTCGGCGCGCGGGCGCCGTCGCGCGAGGCGGTGTTCGACGGCCTGGCCGACTTCGTCGACCGCCACGTCGAGCCTGGCGTGCTCGACGCGCTGATTGGATGAAGGACGACACGATGCCTGCTACCCCGCCTGATTTCACACCGCCCGATCCGACGCCGCCCGGTTCGACACCGCCCGGTCCGACGCCGCCCGGTTCGACACCGCCCGGTCCGACACCGCCCGGTCCGACACCGCGAGAACCCGCGTCGCTCCCCGCGGCGTCATCCGATCCCGCGCCGCGCACCGCGACGGATTCGCTGATGGCCGTCATCGCGCGGATCGGCGACCTGGACGACGACTCGCTGCGCGCGCGGCTGACGCGGCGCATCGACGGCAAGACCAAGCCGCTCGGCGCGCTCGGCGCGATCGAGTCGCTGGCGATCCGGGTCGGGATGATCGTCGGCAGTCCGGCGCCTCGCCTGGACGAGCCGCAGCTCGTCGTGTTCGCGGCCGACCATGGACTGGCCCGGCACCGGACCTCGGCCTATCCGTCCGACGTGACCGCGCAGATGGTGCGCAATTTCCTGGACGGCGGCGCGGCGGTCAGCGTGCTGGCCCGCCAGCACGGACTCGCGCTGGGCGTCGTCGATTGCGGCGTTCGCACGGCGGCGCCGCCGCGCGCCGGCCTGATCGATCGCCGGATCGCCGCCGGCACGGCCGACGCGCTGGAGGGGCCGGCGATGAGCGTCGCGCAGTGCCTGCGGGCGATCGACAACGGCATCGCGGTGGTCGACGCGCTGCCCGGCAACGCGCTGCTGCTCGGCGAGATGGGCATCGGCAACACCAGCGCGGCGGCGCTGCTGCTCGCCCGCTTGACCGGTTGGCCGATCGACGACTGCGTGGGCCGCGGCACCGGACTGGACGACGCGGGGCTGGCGCACAAGCGTGAGATCCTGCGGCGGGTGATGGCGCGGGACGCGGCGATGGCGCACGGTGGCGCTGGCATTGCCGGTGCCGCCCGCGACCTGCTGGGCGACGGCGGCGCACGGGCGCTGGCGGCGCTGGCCAGCCTGGGCGGATTCGAGATCGCGACGATGGTCGGCGCCGTGCTGAGCGCGGCCGCCGATCGCCGGGTCGTCGTCGTCGATGGCCTGATCGCCAGCGTCGCCGTGCTGGTCGCCGAGCGGCTCGCGCCGCGAGTGCGGCAGCGCTGCGTGTTCGCGCATCGGTCGGCCGAAGCCGCGCACGGACGCCTGCTCGCGCACTGGGACGTCGAGCCGCTGCTGCAGCTCGGCCTGCGGCTGGGCGAAGGCTCGGGCGCGGCGCTGGCCTGGCCGTTGATCGTGTCGGCGTGCCGGCTGCTCGACGAGATGGCCAGCTTCGATGATGCCGGCGTGGCGGGGCCGGCATGATCGGTCGCGCGCTGCGCCACTACCTGCTGGCCGTGCAGTTCTTCACGCGTTTGCCGGTCACCGGACGGCTGGCCGGCTGGGTCGGTTTCAGCGACGCCGCGCTGCGCGCCAGCGCCGCGCATTTTCCCGGCGTCGGCTGGCTGGTCGGCGCGATCGCCGCGCTGGTCTGGCTGGCGACGACGACGCTGCTCGGCGGCGCCGGCGTGGACGGCGCGGCGGGCGGCTTGGCGCCGGGCGTGGCGGCGGTCGCCGCGGTGTTCTCGACGGCCGCGACCGTCCTAGTCACCGGCGCGTTCCACGAGGATGGCCTGGCCGACGTCGCCGACGGACTGGGCGGCGCGCTCGATCGCGAACGGGCGCTGGCGATCATGAAGGACTCGCGGCTGGGTTCGTTCGGCGTGCTGGCGCTGGTGCTGGCGCTGGCCGCGAAGCTGTCGCTGCTGACGGCGCTGGCGCAGCGCGATGCGTCGGCGGTGCCGGCCGTCATGCTGGCCGCGCACGTCGTGTCGCGATTCGCGCCGCTGCTGCTGATCCGCACGCTCGACTACGTCGAGGTCGGCACGCGCGACGCGCCGCCCAAGGCCAAGCCGATGGCCAGCGCGATCGACGACCGCGCGCTGGTCGCTGCGGGGCTGTGGACGCTGCCGGCGCTGATCTGGCTGGCCGTCGTCATCGGCGTGCCGGCGTTGGCGTGCGCGATCGTCGTGGTCGCGCTGCTGACGACCGCGCTCGGGCGCTGGTTCCGCCGTCGGCTGGGCGGTTTCACCGGCGACTGCCTCGGGGCCACGCAGCAGGGGGTCGAGCTGCTCGTCTACCTGTGCGCGTGCGCGGCCGCGAAGAACCTGTCGCCGGTCCTCTGAGGTCGCGATGAGCCGGCCGATGCCGTGGATCGGGGTGCCCGGTCGAAGACCTTGGCAGGACGCCTGGTCGAAGCCTGATCCGGCCCGCGAGTTCCGGTGGCCGGCAGGTCGTGCGCCGGGTGCTCGAAGTGGGTTACGCTGGCCTCGTAACATGATGGGTGGGACGGCGATGTCGAATGACGGCAAAGACGACGCTCGAGCGCTGCGCCGCTATTTCGTGCGCCAGCGCATGGCCATGCTGGATGAGTTGGAAACCAGTATCGAGGCGCGGACCATCGTTGAAGTCCGGCCGCTGCTGACGTGCAGCCAGCGACTGCGATGGCGGCGGTTTCGCCGAATCGACGGCCAAGCGGCCCGCACCGCTGACCGTTTCGCCGTGAACGCGACGACTGTGACGGCGTCTCCCGGCCCCGGCTGGCGGCTCGTGCGGCACGCGCGCGTGCTGACGCCCGAGGGCCTGTGCTACGGCCGCCTGGACGTGGCCGACGACCCCGCGCATACCGAGGCGTCGGCGCGCGCGATCGCCGCCGCCTGGCCGGCGCCGCGCGCGGTTCGTTGCTCGCCGCTGGGGCGCTGCCTGGCGCTCGCGCGGTCGCTTGCCGGGCAGTGGCCCGGCCTGCGGATCGACGTCGACGAGCGGCTGGCCGAGATGCACTTCGGGCAATGGGAAGGCCGGCTGTGGCGCGACGTGCCGCGGGCCGAGATCGAGCAGTGGCGCGCCGCGTTCGCCGATCATCGTGTCGGCGGAGACGGCGAGTCGGTGCGCGCGTTCATGGCGCGGGTCGCGCGGGCGCGCGACGACGCGCTGGCGCGACGCGGTGATGGCGGCGGCGACGACGACGACGGGGAGGGTGACGGCGGCGGCGCGCCGGCGGCGACGTGGTGGATCACGCACGCCGGCGTGATCCGCGCGATGCAGTTGCTCGAGCGCGGCATCGCCTGTCCGGCCGATGGCCGCGACTGGCCGCGCGCCGACCTGGCCTTCGGCGTCTGCCATCCGTTGTGATGCCCGGCGGGGCGTTCCCCGGGCCGGCCGAAAATCCCCTTCGGCGAGGTGCGCGGCCGGCGGGCGCATGGTAAAGAATAAGGGCTCCGCCCGACCGGAGCATGCGCGGCCGGACCATCGACATCGGCGCCGCCATCACATCGGAAGCGATCTCGATGCCATTGATTCGAAAAGGCGCCGGCGGGCTGGAGCGCGGTGACGATGCCGCCGAGCTGCGCGCGCTGCGTCGCAGCTCGATGTACCTGGCGTTCAGCCAGACGAACCGGGTGATCGTCCGCTCGCGCGAGGATCGGCAACTGGTCCAGGGGATCTGCGACGTCTGCGTGATGACCGGGCATGCGTTGCTGGCCTGCATCGTCCTCGAGCAGGAAGACGGCGAAGCGCTGTTCGCCGGGGCCGGCCCGCAGATCATGATGAAGGACGCCGAGCGGAGCATGGTGCAGGCGATCCGCACGCCCGGCAACGTCGCGTACGAGGCGATCCAATCGGATGAGCCGGCGATCGTCGAGGATCTGGGCGAGTACATGGCGGCGACCCATTGGATGCCGATCGGGCAGCGCATGGGCATGCAGGAGCTGGCGGCCTTTCCGATCCGCTGCGGCGGCCGGGCGCGCGGAGCGCTGATCATCGCGGCGACCGACGGCGACTATTTCGATCGCGACATGATCCTGATCCTGACCGAGATCGCCGGCCAGACCTCGTTCGCGCTCGATTCGCTGGCGGCCGACCGCGCGCGGCTGGCCGCGCTTCGCGAAGCGCGGCAGTCGAACGAACGTTTCATGGTCGCGCTCGATTCGCTGCCGATCGCGGCATCGATCACCGACATGGCCGACTACAGCCTGCGGGTCGTCAACACCGCGTTCTGCGAGCGCTACGGGCTGACGCGCGACGAGGTGCTGGGCCGCTCGCTGGACAGCTCGAACGTCGTCGTATCCGAACGGATGCGCGAGGACTTCTATGCGTCGATCCGCGCCGGGGGCACTGTCCGCAACCTGCCGATCGAGTTGCGGCGCCCCGACGGCAATTACCTGTGCCTGCTGGTCAGCGGCCAGCCGATCGAGTTCGAGAAGCGCGAATCGGTGCTGATCACCAGCATCGACGTGACCGAGCTGCACGAACGCCAGCGCCGCCTGGCCGGCATCCTCGATGCGACGCACGAGATCATCGTGACGATCGACCGCCAACTGGATCTGGTCGTGTTCAATCGCGCGGCCGAGCGCGTGTTCGGTTATCCGGCCGACCAGATGCTCGGCACGTCGGTGTTGCGGCTGGTGACGCCCGAGCGGCACAACGCGGCCGCCCGGACGCTGCGCGAGGTCATCGAAACCGGAAAGCTGCCGGCCGACTTCGATCCGGAGAGGCGCTACGAGTACCTGAGCGCCCTTGGCGAACGGATTCCGGTCCACGTCACCGTGTCGCGTTCGGGGCCCGACGCCGATCCGCTGGTCACGCTGGTCATGCACGACCTGCGCGAACACGAGGCGGCCGAGCGCGAGCACCTGGCGAGACTGCGCGCCGAGGCGGCCAGCTCGGCCAAGTCCGAGTTCATCTCGCAGATGAGCCACGAGCTGCGCACGCCGCTGAACGCGGTGATCGGTTTCGCCGACCTGTTGCGCCAGCGCCAGAGCGGGCCGCTGAACGATCGGCAGGCCGCGCACGTCGAGGCGATCCGCGAGGCCGGCTGGCATCTGCTGATGCTGACCGAGGACGTGCTGGACCTGTCGAAGGTCGAGGCCGGCAAGGTGTCGCTGAACATCGTGCATTTCGACCTGCGCTCGCTGCTCGACGAAGTGATCCGCCTGGTCGAGAACCAGGCGCAGGCCGCCGGCGTGTCGCTGCGCGCCGACTACCTGCTGCACCGGCCGGTCGCCGTCGAGGCCGACCGCCTGCGGCTGAGCCAGGCGCTGCTGAATGTCGTCAACAACGCGATCAAGTACAACCGGGTCGGCGGCCGCGTGACGATCGCGATCGACGAAGGCCCGTCGATGGTGTCGGTGCGCGTCGTCGATACCGGCATCGGTATGAACGGAGACCAGTTGACGCACCTGTTCGAGCGTTTCAACCGGCTCGGTCGCGATCGTTCTCCGATCGAGGGCACCGGCCTGGGGCTGGTCCTGTCGCGTCAGCTCGTGCAGTTGATGGGCGGCGACATCGCCGTCGACAGCCAAACGGGCCGCGGCACGCAGGTGAGCCTGACCGTGCCGCGCGGCGACCTCGAGCGGATGCCGCCGTCCGGCGATGCCGACGCCGCGTCGGTCGCGGCCGACGGCGACGACGCGCTGACCGGTGTCGTGTTGTACGTCGACGACAACGACCTGAACGCCTACGTGATGATCACGCTGCTCGAACGCTGGCCGGGCCTGCGCGTGATCCACGCGCGCGACAGCGCCTCCGGCATGCGCGGCGCGCGCGAGCGCCGGCCCGACCTGCTGTTGCTCGACATGGGCCTGAGCGACGTCGACAGCCTGTCGCTGCTCGCGCAGTTGCGCGCCGACCCGGCCACGCGCGGCATGCCGGTGTTCGCGCTGCTCAGCGAAGACGGCGCGGTCACCGCCGAATCGATCGGCGCGTTCGACGACGTCGAGTGCCTGACCAAGCCGATCACGCCGGACCGGTTCGCCGAACGGCTGCGCGCGCGGCTGGTGGCACTACGGTCTTCTCACACTAAGACCGAGCCCACGTGAAGCCCTGTTCGCGCCTGCCGCACCGCCCGCCAGCGCCTCGTCGACTCCCGGTCGATCGGATCGCGGTCCGGCCGATGCCGGCGGGGTATCGGCATCGGCGCTAAGGATCGGGCAGGGCGCCGGCGTCGGCCCGCTCCGCGTCACGCGGGCCGCGGCGACCGGGCGCGAGCGCGCGGCGCGCCGAGATGCCAGTTTCCGTGATCCGGCGCGACGGATCGTTCATGCGTCGCGGCGTGGGGGCTCGTCCGTCCGGATGGCCGGCGATCCGCCGCGGCGCGCCATTGCATCGGGCTATCACGCCATTGCAAAGAGTCGATTGGAACAATTGGTTTCCGGTCGATATCATGGTCCTGGTTCGCCAACAAACACCGAGGGAAAAGACATGGAAAAACTCGACATCGGCCTGACAGTCAAACAGCGCGAAACCGTCATCAACCTGCTGCAGACGTTGCTGGCCGATGAGGTCGCGCTGTACTTCGCCGCCCGCGGCGCCCACTGGAACGTCGTCGGCGTCCACTTCGGGCCGCTGCACGCGTTCTTCCAGGAGCAGTACGAGGCCGTCGACGAGATCATGGACGAGGTGGCCGAACGCATCCGGATGCTGGGCGGCAAGTCGACGTCGACGCTCGACGCCTACGTCAAGGCCAAGCGCGTCGACGACAAGGCCGGCCAGACCAAGTCGGCCGAAGAGATGCTCAAGTCGCTGTTGGGCGTGCACGAGCACTTGATCCGCGAGCTGCGCAAGGACGTGGACACGGCCAGCGATAACAAGGACGAGGGTACCGCCGACTTCCTGACCGGGTTGATGGAACAGCACGAGAAGATGGCCTGGATGGTGCGCGCGCACCTGGAGTGACCGGCGCTGTCCGGTAGCGCGGCCGCTGACCGACCGATCGCACGCGCTCCGGCGCGCGGTTCAGCGTCCGCCCGGGCCCCCGAGTACAATCCGGGCCCATGCTTGCCGAACAAAAACAGGCCCTCGCGGCCCTCATCGATACCGCCGGCCGAGCGCTGATCGCCGAACGGGTGACGGCCGGCGCGCTCGCCGCCGACGCCGCGCCGCGCTTCGACGCGCTGGCGACGCTGGCCCGGCCCAAGCAGGCCAGCCACGGCGACCTGGCCTGCAATCTCGCGCTGCAATTGGCCAAACCGCTGAAGCTGAACCCGCGGCAGGTGGCCGATCACCTCGTGCGAGCGGTGCGCGAAGCCGACGGCGGAGCGCTGCTGGCCGATCTGCAGATCGCTGGGCCCGGCTTCGTCAACCTGACGCTGACCGAGGCGGCCCGGCGCGCCGTCATCGGCGTCGTGCTGCGCGCCGGCGACGCCTATGGCCGCAGCGACCGCGGCCAGGGGCGGCCCGTGCTCGTCGAATTCGTGTCGGCCAATCCGACCGGTCCATTGCACGTGGGTCACGGCCGGCAGGGCGCGCTCGGCGACGCGCTGGCCGCGCTGCTCGAGGCCTCGGGCTGGCGCGCGCAGCGCGAGTTCTACTACAACGACGCGGGCGCGCAGATCAACAACCTGGCGTTGTCGGTGCAGGCGCGCGCGCGCGGGCTCGAGCCCGACGATCCGACGTTTCCGGCCGACGGCTATCGCGGCGACTACATCAAGGAGATCGCCGCGCAGTTCGTGGCCAGGCAGACCGTCTCGGCCGAGCGCGTGCCGGCGGTGACGGCCAGCGGCGACGTCGACGACCTCGAAGCGGTGCGCGCGTTCGCGGTGGCGGCGCTGCGGCGCGAGCAGGACCTGGACCTGCAGGCGTTCGGCGTGCGCTTCGACCATTACTTCCTCGAATCGTCGCTGTATGCCGACGGCAAGGTGCAGGCCGTGGTCAACGCGCTGGTCGCCGCCGGCAAGACCTTCGAGGACGGCGGCGCGCTGTGGCTGCGCTCGACCGAGTACGGCGACGACAAGGACCGCGTGATGCGCAAGTCCGACGGCGGCTACACGTACTTCGTGCCCGACGTCGCCTACCACGTCGACAAGTGGCGGCGCGGCTTCGAGCGCGCGATCAACGTCCAGGGCTCGGACCACCACGGCACGATCGCGCGCGTGCGCGCGGGCCTGCAGGCGCTGGGGGTCGGCATTCCGGCCGGCTACCCGGACTACCTGCTGCACAAGATGGTGACCGTGATGAAGGGCGGCGAGGAGGTCAAGATCTCCAAGCGCGCCGGCTCCTACGTCACGCTGCGCGACCTGATCGAATGGAGCGGCGACGGCGACCTGCAGCGCGGCCGCGACGCGGTGCGCTTCTTCCTGATCTCGCGCAAGCCCGACACCGAGTTCGTGTTCGACGTCGACCTGGCGCTGTCGCGCACCGACGAGAACCCGGTCTACTACGTGCAGTACGCGCACGCGCGGATCTGCTCGGTGTTCGCGCAGTGGGCCGAGCGCTTCGGCGCGGCCGACGTGTCGGCCGAAGCGCTGCCGCAGGTCGACCTGGCGCCGCTGACGTCGCCGCGCGAGTTCGCGCTGATGGCGATGCTGGCCGAGTTCCCGTCCTTGCTGGCGACGGCGGCCGATGAATTATCGCCACACTCGATCGTCTTTTACCTCAAAGACTTAGCCTCTGAAGTTCATTCTTACTATAATGCAGAGCGATTCCTCGTCGACGACGCGGCGCTGCGCTTGGCGCGTTTGGCCCTGCTGGCGGCCGCGCGTCAGGTTTTGCGTAACGGCTTGACGTTACTGGGCGTTTCGGCGCCGGAGAGAATGTAGATGGCCGCACCCAAGGCCCGCCCGGGCAAGCGCCAGGGCGGGGGGACGATTCTGGGTTTCCTGGTCGGGCTGGTGTTCGGCCTGATCATCGCCGTCGTCGTGGCGATCTTCGTTACGCGCGCGCCGGTGCCGTTCGTCAATCGCCTGTCCAAGGGACCCGACCGCGTCACCGACGTCAAGCCGGGTGCCGAGACGCCGGATCCGAACCGTCCGCTGTACGGCAAGAACCGCCAGTCCGCCGACGCGGGCGCCGCGCCGCCGCCGAGCGGTCCGGTCGCTTCGATGTCGCCGCCGCCCGCGTCGCCGGCGCTGCCGCCGGGCGGCGCCAGCGCCGTGCCCGTGCCGCCGCCCGCCGACGTGATTCCCGGTCCCGGCCGCGTCGCCGACGCCGACCGCGAGGACAAGACGATGTTCGTGCTGCAGGCCGGCGCGTTCCGCTCGCAGGACGATGCCGAGGGCATGAAGGCCCGGCTCGCGCTGATCGGCTACGAGGCGCGAGTGCTTAATTCCGAGGTCAACGGCCAGACGCTGTACCGCGTGCGCGTCGGACCGTATTCGCAGATCGAGGAGATCAACCGCGTGCGCGCCAAGCTGGCCCAGAGCGGGATCGATGCTTCGGTCGTGCGTCAGCGCTGACCGGCGGCGCCGGTGCCGCGAATCCGCCGGCGAATGACAATGGGGCACGCGCCGTCCTGCCTGCCCGCATCGGCTGCTTAGCACGAGGATCTCCAACCATGTCGACGTTCAATCCCTCCACGCGTTTCTGGCTCAAGTCGGCGATGGCCGTCGGCATCGGCGGCGGCCTCGCGTCCTTGTCTCGCCTGGCGGCCGCGCAGGGCTCGCCGATCGTCGAGGGCACGCAGTTCCGAGCGATCGAGCCGCCGCAGCCCACCGAGGCGCCGGGCAAGATCGAGGTCACCGAGTTCTTCTGGTTCGCCTGCCCGCACTGCTTCGCGCTCGAGCCGGTGCTGCGCGAATGGGTGCGCAAGCTGCCGTCCGACGTCGCGTTCCGCAAGGTCCACGTGCCGTTCAACGAGGTCAAGCACCAGCAGCTCTATTACGCGCTGGTCAACCTGGGCAAGGCCGACGACGCGACGATCGAGACGGTCTTCAACGCGATCCACAACGAGCGCAACCATCTGGACACGCTGGGCGCGATGACGGCGCTCATGCCCAGGCTCGGCATCGACGCCAAGGCGTTCAAGGACAGCTTCGAATCGTTCGCGGTGACGACGCTGATGCGCAAGGCGACGGCGCTGGCCGCGGCGTACAAGGTCGACAGCGTGCCGATGCTGGCGATCAACGGCAAGTACATGACGGCGCCGTCGATGGCCGGCTCGACCGGTGGCGCGCTGATGGTCGCCGAGCAACTGATCCAGCGCGAGCGCAAGGCGCGGGGATGATCGCCGGCACGCGCTCCGGACGCGTCGCGCTTGTTTGCGGTGCCGGCGTGCTGGCGCTGCTGGCCGGCTGCTCGAGCACGCCGACGTCGTCGCGCGCCGGCAAGGCCGGATCGTCGTCCGGCGGCGGCTATTACCTCGACGACGGCCCGGGCAGCGGCGCGCCCACCGACCTGGCGGCGATCCCGGACGCGCGCCCGCGCCGCGAGCCGATCGTGCGGGCGACGACCCGTCCTTATGTCGTTTTCGGCCGCACTTATACGCCTCGCGGCGAGCTGGCGCCCTATCGCGAGCGCGGCGTGGCGAGCTGGTACGGCCGCAAGTTCCACGGACAGAAGACGTCCAGCGGCGAGGTCTACGACATGTACGGGATGACCGCCGCCCATCCGACGCTGCCGATCCCCAGCTACGTGCGCGTGACGAGCCTCGGCACCGGCAATTCGGTGGTCGTGCGCGTCAACGATCGCGGCCCGTTCCTGAACGATCGGCTGATCGACCTGTCGTGGACGGCCGCGGCCAAGCTCGGCTACGTCAACGCCGGGCATACGCGCGTCGAGGTCGAGCAGATCACGCGCTTCGACGGCGACGACGGCATGCCGGTGCGCGTGCCGGACAACGTCGCGAGCGCGGCTGGTAAGGCGGCCGGCGACGTCGGCGCCCCGCCGTCGTCGGGCCCGGCGGCATCCGCCCCGGC
>JASGFT010000087.1:0-20802 GCA_047605425.1 Burkholderiaceae bacterium
GTGCGGGCACGCGCGCAGCCGCCCAGGGCTCGGCGCCGCAACGCTACGGCTACACGGCAGTGCACCGCCGGCAGGCGCCGCCCGGTGGCATGAGCACCGACCCGACCGATGCCGAATGGGCCCTGGTAGGAGACCTGTTCGAGCGCAGGGCGGGCGCGGCAAGCCGTACAGGCTCATAAGTGCTCGGCGGCTTGTCCCATCCCTCAGGGGGGCGTGCTTCGGAATTCCCTGGAGCGCCCGGCCGGTTCGCCCGCATAATGCTCATGGATCAGCGAGCCGTCGCTTCGCGTCGAGACCGGTTTCTATCGTTACGAGTTCTCGAAGGTCGAGGCCTGACCGCCCATGGCGGAAGGTCGCGACCCGGCCCGCGCCGAGGTTTCTGAGGATGCTCTATGAGGAGACGTATCCATGACACGTACTGTCCGACAACTGTTCGACCTGCAGGGTAAGACTGCCCTCGTCACCGGCGGCTCGCGCGGCCTGGGCCTGCAGATGGCCCAGGCGCTGGGCGAGGCCGGCGCCCGCATCATGCTCAGCTCGCGCAAGGCCGAGGACCTGGAGCGGGCCGCCGCCGAACTGCAGGCAGCCGGCATCGACGCGAGCTGGATCGCCGCCGATTGCAGCAAGGAGGATGACACCCGTCGTCTGGCCGACGAGACGCTGGAACGCATGGGCGCCATCGACATCCTCGTCAACAATGCCGGCGCCAGTTGGGGTGCTCCGGCCGAGGAGCACACCACCGCCGCCTGGGATAAGGTGATGAACCTGAACGTGCGCGGCTACTTCATCCTCAGCCAGCGGGTCGCCAAAGGCTGCATGATCCCCAGGAAGAGCGGGCGCATCATCAACGTCGCCTCCGTCGCCGCTCTGAACGGAAACCCGGTCGGCATGAAGACGGTGGCCTATAACACCTCCAAGACGGCGGTGATCGGCTTCACGCGCACGCTGGCGGCCGAGTGGGGCCGCCACGGCATCACCGTCAACGCCATCTGTCCGGGATTCTTCCGTACCAAGCTGGCCAGCGGCCTGATCGACCAGTTGGGCGAGGACAAGATGAAGGCCAGCGTGCCGCTGGGCCGTCTGGGGGACGACGAAGACCTGAAGGGCTTGACCTTGCTGTATGCCAGCGACGCCGGCAAGCACATCACCGGTCAGTGGCTGGCGGTGGACGGGGGGGTGAGCGTGGTGCTAAGCGCCGCTTGATCTTAGTGCGAACAGGCCCTGATGTCTCGACACCAGGGTAACGTGACATCCGTTCGGTTCAGGCGGCGATGATCGGGCGGGGGGCGCAAGGCGTCGACGCTGCCAGGCGCGATGCGGTGGGCCCGGGGCCCGCCCGACCGCGTCGTCACTCGTGCACGTACGTTCCAGGCGCTTTCCCCAGCGGCTGCCATTTCTTGCTGCCCAGGCTCGTTGGCGCGGACCGCCGCTCACCAGAGCGCGCAGCCAGCCACGCCTGCCAATGCGGCCACCAGGACCCGGCTGTTCTGGTGGCGTCTTTCAGCCATTGATCGGGCGCGGGCGTCAGATCCGGATTGAGGAAGAACTTCGCCTTGACGTGACCTGGTGGCGGACTGATCAGGCTTTGGATGTGCCCGGCCGCGCTGAGCACGAACTCGGTGTGGCCGCCGAAATGTTGCGCGGCTTTATAGACGCCCTTCCAGGGCATGATGTGATCCGTCGTTCCCGCGACGAGATACTTGTCTGCCTGTATTTCCGATATGTCGATCGGCTTGCCCAGCACTGTGAAACCGCCCGGCTCGAGCAAGAGTCCGTTGGCGACCAGATCCATCATGTCGCAGTAGAACTTCGCCGGTAGGCTGGTCGCGTCATTCGCCCAGTAGAACAGGTCCGCGGCGGGTGGATCGTTGCCCATCAGGTAATTGTTGACCCAGTAATTCCAGATGGCCTCCCGTGGTCGCATCAAGGCGAAGCCGCGGCTCATCTCGGCCGAGCTGAGGATGCCCTTGCTATTCACGGCGGCTTTCGCCGCGGCGACGGCTCTCGGTGTAGCGAACAGCCCCGGCGTGGAATCGGTCATATCGAAAGATGCGACCAGAAGTGTCAGCGCGTGCAAGCGAGGATCGCGCTTTGCCGCCAGATAGCCTGCGAGCGAAACGGCCGTCATTCCGCCCGAACACGCCGCATGCATGATCAGATCGTCCGAGCCGGTGATGTCCCTGATGGCATCCGTCGCTGCGAGCAGATCGGTCACATAGGCGTCCATTCCCCAGTCGCGATGCTCGGCCTTGGGATTGCGCCAACTGATGGCGAATACCTGAAAACCGCTGTCGAGCAGATATTCGATCATGCTCTTTCCGGGAGCCAGGTCGAACACGTAGAACTTGTTCACTTCCGGTGCGACGAAAAGATGCGGTCGGGCATGAACCGTTTTCGTGGCAGGCGCATACTGGATCAGTTCGAGAATGGGACTACGAAACACCACCTCGCCGGGCGATACGGCCAGGTTGCCACCGACCTTGAAAGCCGCTTTGTCCACCTGCGATGGAAGGCCGTCATTCTTGACGAGGTCGCTGATGTAATTTCTGAACCCGGCAAGCAGATTCTCGCCGCGTGTTTCGATCGTCTTTTTCAGCGCGTCGGGATTGCCGAGCAGGGTGTTGGTCGGCGCGAACGCATCGGTCAGCGATGAGAAAACAAAGTGCGCGCGCGCTTTGTTGTCGGCTTCGAGGCTCGATCGATCGATGAAGTTCCGCAAAGATGTGCTCCACGCGAGATACGATTGCAGGGTGATCCGGTAAAATGGATTGTCACGCCAGACATCGCCGGTGAAGCGCTTGTCGCCGGCTTCCGGAGCCAGGATGGAGCTGCCCGCGTAAACAGCCATCAATTCGCGAACCAATGCGGCGGTTTCCTCCATTGCCAGAGTCGGATAAAGCGTAGCCTGCTCCAGCAGATCGCGATAGGCCTCCAGGAAAGTCTCCGGCCGCAATCCGATGAAGGGATTTGGTCCGAGCATTCCTTCAGTCGCTTGCTCGACAAGATCCTGTTGAGCGGCCGAAACTTCTGGCTCGGAGTCGTTTCTGGATGATTCGTTTGTCAATCCCTGCTCCTTTTTTGTATTCAACAGTTTTCGTTCGCTACGCAATGAGACTATAAATCCCCGGACTGCTTACTCGATCCGGGCATATCTTCCATGAGGAACTGCTGAACCACTTGCGCCATCTCGACCGCGCGGGTCGCGATGAACAGATGTCCATCATCGACGAGATGCAAGCGCGCATCGGGAATCAGCGAAGCCATCAGTCGAGAATTGATCACTGGCATCAGTGGGTCGTCCGTACCGGCGAGGATGAGCGTCGGCTGGCGGAGCAATGGCAGCCACCAGAGGCTGGTCCATCCCCAAGCGGCCAGTAGCTGATATGCGTAGCCGCGCTTTTGGGGCGCCCTTAGTTGAGCGGAATGGACGGCCAGGAGGTCAGGGCGGGTTCTCATGGCGCCGCCATAGAGCTCCGGTCCGATTCTGGATAGATAATTCCTGTTGACGAAGCGCTGGGGGCTTATCATTTTCAGCATCGAGCGGAAGCGCCCCGGAATCATCAGCGCGCCTTGCGATGTCGCGGCGAGCACGAGCTTGCGGCATCTCCGGCGATACTGCAACGCGAATTGCTGCGCCAAGCCGCCGCCCCAGGAAACACCGAAGATATCGAATTTTCCGGTATGGCCCAGTTCAGTCATCAGCCGGTCCGCCATGTGCGCCATGCCGAAAAATCGATAAGGCAGGAGCGGTGGTGGCGATGCCCCCGCTCCGGGGACGTCGAAAACCACGCTGTCTCTATCGCCGAGCGCTTCGATGAATGGCTGCAGGAGCTCGAGATTGCTGCCGATGCCATTGAAAAGCAGCAGCGGTATGCTATGGTGAGTTGCGCGCCGCACCGCAACACGAACGGAATGGCCGTAAATCTCGATATGGCGAACTTCGCTGGAGACTGGCAAGCTGTTCCATCCCCCGCTGCTCAGCGGAAAAAATCCGAATATCGAGCCGTTGCAACGGTCGTCGACACATGGCATGCAGCCTAAACCAAGCGCTGAGCATGTTCAACTCGTCCGATCGCAGGTAGCTGACGATGTCCTAGCTTGCATCGCGTGCCGCGGCCGGCGACGGCGAGGCTGGCGAGCCCGACCTCCGTCAGGGCGCGCGGCCCGAGGCCTGAGGTTACACCACAGTTACACCACAAATATTCATCCGGCTGAAGCGCTCAAAGATGGGGCCGGTTCCCAGTCGAACGGTGGATCATGATCCGGCCGCACAGGCGGCCAACCTCGGCTGAGCACCTCCCAACCGATGCGCCAGACGCTCAGCGTCTGGTCGCTGCCGGTGGGCCGCCTGCGGGTGAGCGAGCAGCCGCGGCGCCTGGCGATCCAGGCAAGCCTGTTGGCCTCGCAGCCAGGCCGCCACGCAGGCCAGCGCGTGCAGCATGATCAGCACCTGCATGTTTGGGCTTGGGCCAGAACACCAGATGGTCTCGAGGGCCGAGCCGCTGGCCGCGGCGAAAGTCGGTGATGCGCGCTCCGTTCTGCTCGAACAGCACATCGACGCCGGCAGCCACCAGACTGGCGATCAGGAAGAAAAAAACTTCCTGGCACACCAAATGCCTGCCGTTCCCGCTGATTACATCCCCCGCGGCAGCCCAGCGCGCGCAGCGTCACGTTCCAACATCGATTCCGACGTTGCGTCATGAACTGGCCTATGAGCTGATGATCCGATTGTGCCAGTGTTCGTGCTGCGGCAGGCAGACAGCACGCCGTGAAGGTTCGCCGCGTACCGCTCCGTCAATGCCGCCGCAGCCATGGTCGGTTACCTCGCCATCGGTCAACGAGCGATATTAATTACCTGTTCCGCCGTCATCGACATGCGCGGCTGGGACGATTCGGGGCTGGTCACGCAGCCGGGCACCGTCGTGCCCGGCGTGATTCCGATCCACCACGTGTGGCGCAGCTTCTCGATCCGCGACCGGCTCGATCGGCAGTTCGGCGATCACGGCAACCAGGTGATGTGGCGTTTCGGGCGCGGTGGGCTGCTGTCGTCGGTGCTGGCGCCGCAGGCGTTCGCGGCGATGGATCGATGGCTGACGACACTGACGGCGGACACCAGCGCCGCGACGATCGAGCAGAAAGTGCGCGCGTCGAAGCCGGCGGTCGCGACCGATTTCTGCCGGCTGTCGACCGACGTCGCGCAAGGCACGAAGGTCACCGACCAGGCGGTCTGCGATGCCGATCCGGTCCTGAAGGCGTCGTCGGACGCGGACCGCCGCGCTGTCAATGCGGCGGATGACGTATGTCCGCACCCGGAACCCCCGCGTATGGTCGGGCTCTTTCGTTCCCGGGAGAGACGGACGTGAGACACGGAGATATCTCGAGCAGCAACGATTGCGTCGGCGTCGCGGTCGTCAACTACAAAATGCCCCGGCTGCACACCCGGGCCGAGGTGCTGGACAACGCCCGCCGGATCGGCGAGATGCTGGTCGGCATGAAGAAGGGCCTGCCGGGCATGGACCTGGTGATCTTCCCCGAGTATTCGACGCACGGCATCATGTACGACGCGAAGGAGATGTACGACACCGCGTCGACGGTCCCCGGAGAAGAGACCGCGATCTTCGCCGACGCCTGCCGCCGCGCCAAGGTCTGGGGCGTGTTCTCGCTGACCGGCGAGCGCCACGAAGAACACCCGAACAAGGCGCCGTACAACACGCTGATCCTGATGAACGACCAGGGCGAGATCGTCCAGAAATATCGCAAGATCATGCCGTGGGTGCCGATCGAGGGCTGGTATCCGGGCGACTGCACTTATGTCTCCGACGGCCCCAAGGGCATGAAGATCAGCCTGATCATCTGCGACGACGGCAATTACCCCGAGATCTGGCGGGACTGCGCGATGCGCGGCGCCGAGCTGATCGTCCGCTGCCAGGGCTACATGTATCCGGCCAAGGACCAGCAGATCATGGTGTCCAAGGCGATGGCCTTCATGAACAACACGTACGTGGCGGTCGCCAACGCGGCCGGGTTCGACGGCGTGTATTCGTACTTCGGCCATTCGGCGCTGATCGGCTTCGACGGCCGCACGCTCGGCGAGTGCGGCGAGGAGGAGATGGGCATCCAGTACGCCGAGCTGTCGATGAGCCTGATCCGCGACGCGCGCCGCAACGGCCAGTCGCAGAACCACCTGTTCAAGCTCGTGCACCGCGGCTACACGGGGACGATCAACTCGGGCGACGGCGACCGCGGGGTCGCCGCCTGCCCGTACGGCTTCTACGCGAAGTGGGTCAACGATCCGGAGGGCACGCGCGAGATGGTGGAGTCGTTCACGCGCAGCACCGTCGGCACGCCTGAATGTCCGATCGAAGGCATCCCGAACGCGCCGGCCACGCATCGATGAGCGGTCCGCCGAGCGGGCGGCCGGGCGGGGCGCCGGACCCGGACCCGCTGGCCGCCTACCGCATCGACGAGGAGCCGTACTATCGACCGTCGGGCAACGAGGTCGCGCTGTACCGGCAGGCTTACCGGCATCGGCTGCCGTTGATGCTCAAGGGACCGACCGGCTGCGGCAAGACGCGTTTCGTCGAGCACATGGCGTGGCTGCTGGGCCGCCCGCTGGTCACGCTGGCCTGCAACGAGGACATGACCGCCGCCGATCTGGTCGGCCGCTACCTGCTGGACGCGAACGGGACCGCCTGGCACGACGGTCCGTTGACGCTGGCCGTGCGCCACGGCGGCATCTGCTACCTGGACGAGGTCGTCGAAGCGCGGCAGGACACGACCGTGGTCATCCATCCGTTGACGGACGCGCGCCGCATACTGCCGCTCGACAAGAAGGGCGAGCTGCTGCGCGCGCATCCGGACTTCCAACTCGTGGTGTCGTACAACCCGGGTTACCAGAGCCGTGCGAAGGACATGAAACCGTCGACGCGCCAGCGTTTCGCCGCGCTGGAGTTCGACTACCCGGACGCCGCGCACGAAGCGCGGATCGTCGCGCACGAGGCCGCGGTCGAGGTCGAGCTAGCGGCCAGGCTGGTGTCGATCGCGCGCTGCTCGCGCGAGCTCAGGCATCGCGGCCTCGACGAGGGCATCTCGACGCGGATGCTGATCTACGCGGCGACGCTGATCCGGGACGGCGTGACGCCGCACGATAGCTGCGAGATGACGATGACGCGCGCGCTGACCGACGATCCGGACATGGCGAGCGCGCTGCGCGGCTTCGTCGACGCCCAGTTCGGATGACCGGCGAGGGCGGCGACCTGGCCTCGCTGGCGTTGCTGGCGCGCGGGCTGTCCGGCATCGACGTGCGGGTGCAGCCGCTGGCGGAATCGGCGCTGCGGCGCGCGGTGCTCGTGGGCACGCGCCTGCTGCTGCCCGATCGCGTCGGCGACGCGCGCGTACGCCGCGCGATGGTCGCGCACGCCGTCGCTCATCTGCGGTATTCGACACCTGGCGGCCGCGCGCACGGGCTGACGCCGATGGGCATCGCGGTGATCTCGGCGATCGAGGACGCGCGCGTCGAACGCCTGCTGGGCCGCGAGTTTCCCGGCCTGCGCGGCTGGTTCATCGAATCGCTGGCGCCGGCGCCCGATCCGCTGGACCTGCGCTTCGAGGCGCTGATCGCTCGCATGGACCGCGCGCTGTCGGTACCCGGATGGCGCGACGGCAACCACTGGGTCGACAAGGCGCGCCGGCTGTTCGACGAGACCGCGGCGAACGCCGGGCTGGACGACGGGCGCGCCTTTCGCGCGGTCGCGTCGATCCTCGCGAACGACCTGGGCCAGATGCGCGTGCGCTTCGAGCCGCGCGCCTACGAGGTACCGGCGCTGCATCGCGACGACAACAGCCATCTGTGGGATTTCGGCGAGTCGCAGGCGCCGGATGACGAGGCGATCCTGCTGCGGCAGGCGCGGGCCACGGTCCTGCCGTCCGTTGCCGATCGCGGACAGGCGCGCGACGCGGTGCGGCGCGAGGGCGAGGGCGAGGGCGCGGGTGCGGGTGCGGGCGGAGACGTGGGCGAGCGCGAGGATGGAGGCGCGGGCGACTCGACGATCGGTCGCCATCGCTATCCCGAATGGGACCGCCGGCTGGAGCGCCTGCGGCCAGACTGGTGCACGGTGATCGAGAAACGGCCGGCGCGGCAGGATCGTCCGGCTTCGCGCGATCGCGATCACGGCCCCGTTGGCGGCGCGAGGATCGCGCCGCTCGCGCTGCCGCGCGCTCATCGCATCGACCGCGCGCAGCGGCTGCGCCGGCAGTGGGACGGAGAGGACATCGACCTGGACGCCGCGATCGACGTGTGGATCGACCGTCGCCTGCGTCTGCGACCGGATGCGCGATTGTTCAGGCGTGCGGGCAAGGGACCGCGGCCGGTCAGCGTGCTGGTGCTGCTCGACCTGTCGGCCTCGGTGAACGATATCGGCGCGACCGGCCGATCGCTGCTCGACATCGAGAAGCAGGCGGCGCTGCTGCTGGCCGCGTCGAGCGCCGGCGGCATCGATCGGCTGGCGATCGACGGCTTTTCGTCGAACACGCGCGCCGAGGTCCGCTATGACCGCCTGCTCGACTTCGGCCGCCCGCTCGACGAAGGCGTCCGCGCGATGATCGACGGGATCCGGGGCCGTCATTCGACGCGCCTGGGCGCCGCGCTGCGCCATGCGACCCGCCGGCTGGCCGGCGAACCGGATGGTGACGGACAGCGGGCCATCGTGGTCGTGACCGACGGCGCGCCCTCGGACATCGACGTGCACGATCCGCGGTATCTGATCGAGGATGCTCGCCAGGCGGTCATGCAGGCCCGCGAAGCCGGCGTGCGAGTGGCCTGCCTGGCGGTCGACGGCGCCGCCGAGGCCAGCCTGAAGCGGATCTTCGGCTGGCATCACTACGGCATCGTCGACGACCCGCGCAGCCTGCCGGCGCGGCTGGCGTCGATGAGCCGCCGGCTCGCGGCCGTTCGTTAGCACCTCGATACCCCCCGAGTGACGACGTGACCTTCGTTCGGCGCGGGCGGCGATGATCGGCCAGGGCCGGCCCTGGCGCGAGCATGGCGTTTCGACGGAGCGGTCGCAGGCGTTGTTAGAATAGGAATGAGAATCGTTTCTATTTATAGAGAGTCGTGCGACCAGGTGTCGCCGACTTTCGGCCGAGGAACGAGTGATGGCCCCGCAGTGGCCGGGTGTGCTGCCGGCCGAACCGATGGAGGACGTGTCGATGTCGATGCGCGCCGGCCGCTGGTCGTCGACTGCCGCTACCGGCGGCTGCGCGCGATCGACCGGCCGAACGCGCCGCGCACGCGTTTTTCGGTCCGCGTGCTGTCGATCCGCGTCAGCCGACCGCTGCCGTGGTGGACATCGATCGACAAGGCTTGATCCATCAGCGGGTGCCCGGTACCCCTTGCCGCGCGTTGGCCAGCAGCGGCAGCATCATGCCGAACACCTTGGGCGTGGCCGCGACGATGTCACCGCTGGCCAGGTAGCGCGCCTCGCCGTCGAGATCGGCGACCATGCCGCCGGCCTCGGCGACCAGCAGCGAGCCGGCCGCCAGGTCCCAGGGCGCCAGTCCCATCTCGAAGAAACCATCGTAACGGCCGGCCGCGACATAAGCGAGGTCGAGCGCGGCGGCGCCCGGACGGCGCAGGCCGGCCGTGCGCTCGATCATCACCTTCATCATCGCCATGTACGCGTCGAGCTGGTCGAGCTTGCGATACGGAAAGCCGGTGCCGATCAGCGCCTCGTCGATGCGCGTGCGCCGCGACACGCGGATCCGTCGGTCGTTCAGGAACGCGCCGCGGCCCTTGGTCGCGGTGAACAGCTCGTCGCGGTTCGGGTCGTAGACCAGGCCCTGCGTGATCACGCCGCGCTCCATCAGCGCGATCGAGATCGCGTACTGCGGCAGGCCGTGGATGAAGTTGGTCGTGCCGTCCAGCGGATCGATGATCCAGATGTGCTCGGCCTGCGACAGGTCGGCGGGCTTGTCGCCGGCGCGCGGCCCCATCGTGATGCCGGACTCCTCTGCTAGAATCGCGTGATCGGGGTAAGCGGACAGCAGGTTGTCGATGATCTCCTGTTCCGACACGCGGTCGACCTCGGTGACGAAGTCGTTCTGTTGTTTGCGGGTGACTTTGACGGTATCGATATCGGCGGCGGCGCGGGTGATGATCCGGCCGGCGCGACGCGCGGCTTTCGTCGCGACTACAAGCATCGGGTGCATGGCGAGCCCTTGGAAAACACGCCATTCTAAGGGAAACCCGCTGCCCGCGGCTTCGATCGCGTCGCGCCTCGTTCCCGCCTCGTGGCCGTTTAGCTTCCCGCTTCGTTGTTGCCTGGTTTCCTGTTTCCGCGTTCCGTACTTCACGTGAGCATTCCTTCCGTCCGGCTCCACCGCGACCTGCCAGGCGGGCTGCGCGACCGCATCCGCGTGGTGCTCGTCCAGCCCAGCCATCCGGGCAACGTCGGCGCCTGCGCGCGGGCGATGCGCGTGATGGGCTTGCGCCGGCTCGTGCTCGTCGATCCCGCTCGCGCCGACGTGCTGCACGACTCGCAGGCGCGCGCGCTGTCGTCGGGGGCCGGCGACCTGCTCGATGCGGCGAGCATCCGCGCGTCGCTGGACGAGGCGCTGGCCGACGTGACGCTCGCGGTGGCGATCAGCGCCGACGCGCGCGAGTTCGGGCCGCCGCTGTGCGATCCCGAGGCCGCCTGCGCGGCGGTCGTCGACGAGCTGCGGCATGCCGATGCGCACCAGGTCGCGCTGGTCTTCGGGCCCGAGCGAACCGGCCTGTCGATCGCCGATGCCGGACGCTGCCAGCTTCTGTGCGCGATTCCGGGCGAGTCCGACTACCACTCGCTGAACCTGGCCCAGGCCGTCCAGGTGATCGCCTACGAGCTGCGCCGCACGGTGATGCGGCGCATGCCGGCGGACGGGGCGGTGGCCTGCGATCCGACGGCGGCCGTGCGCGCCTCGCAGCGGGACGTCGAGCAGTTCTTCCAGCACTTCGAACGCGCGCTGGTGGGGATCGGCTTTCTCGATCCGGCCCACCCGAAGAAGCTGATGGCGCGACTGCGGCGGCTGTTCGGCCGCGCCCGCCTGGAGGTCGACGAGGTCCGGCTGCTGCGCGGCCTGTGCCGGCAGATCGAATCGCCGCAACCACCGCGGCGAGGCCGGCCCGATTCCTGATGGATCGCCTGTCCGATGTCGGGCGTCGTCCACGTACCGCCGGCGGCGATCCGGGCCTGCCCGTAGAATCAGCGCTGGCTTGGCAGACCGCCGCGCCGGCCTCGTCCGGCCGCCGCGGCATCGACGAGGATTCATCGTGGCATTCGAACGCTTGCGCGAAGACATCGCGAACATTCTCGACAAGGATCCGGCCGCGCGTTCGGCGATCGAGGTGCTGCTGTGCTATCCGGGCCTGCATGCGGTGCTGCTGCACCGGCTCTCGCATCAACTGTGGGGCAACGGCTTCCGGACGCTGCCGCGCCTCGTGTCGCAGCTCGGCCGCTGGCTGACCGGCATCGAGATCCACCCGGGCGCGGTCATCGGCCGTCGCGTGTTCATCGACCACGGCATGGGCGTGGTCATCGGCGAGACGGCCGAGGTCGGCGACGACTGCACGATCTACCAGGGCGTCACGCTCGGCGGCACGTCGCTGGAACCGACCAAGCGCCATCCGACGCTGGAGGCCGGCGTCGTCGTCAGCGCCGGCGCCAAGGTGCTGGGCCCGTTCACGGTCGGGCAGGGCGCGCGCATCGGCTCGAACGCCGTCGTGCTCAAGCCGGTGCCGGCCAATGCCACCGCGGTCGGCATCCCGGCGCGCGTGATCGTGCGCGACGACCCCGCGCTGGCCGCCGACGACGACGCGCCGCCGGCGTACACGCCCGCCGGCGCGCTCGGCGCCTTCACGGCCTATGGCGTCACCAGCGCCGCCAACGACCCGCTGGCCACCGCGCTGCACCGGTTGATCGACCATGTCGCCGAGCAGGACCGGACGATCGAACGGCTGCAGGACGCGCTGGCCTGCCTCGGTTCGCACATCGACCACGACTGCGAGAAGCTCGACGCCGCGACGCTGTCGCGGATGGTCGACTAGACGAGGGCATTATTCCGCGGGCCGCGGGGCGGCATCGCGGCCCGATCGCGGGTGACCAGGCCCCGATTCACCAGCCGATCGTCGTCCAGGCGTCGCGCGTGACGCGCAGGAAGCCGCCGCGCCGCGTGGCGCCGTCCCAGTCCGGCAGCACCCAGCGGACCGCCCGCCGTCCGCCGGCGTCGATCTCGTGCCGGGCCGGGCGGTGCGTGTGGCCGTGGATGATCGTGTCGACCTGCTGGTCGGCGACGGCGCGCAGGATCTCGGTCGCGTTGACGTCCATCAGGTACGCGGCCTTGTCCCGCTTCTCGCGCTCGCTCTGGTCGCGCAATTGCCGCGCGATCGCCAGGCGCTGCGCGATCGGCTGGCGCACGAATGCCTGCTGCCAGTCCGGGTCGCGCGACTGGAGCCGGAACATCTGGTAGCGCTCGTCGTCGACGCACCACGCGTCGCCGTGCGACAGCAGCGTCGGATGGCCGAACAGCAGGATCCGGCTCGGGTCGTCGAGCATCCGCGCGCCCGCGCGATCGCTGAAACGGCTGGCCGTCGCTCCCGGCGCATCGAGCAGGAAGTCGCGGTTGCCGCGCATCACGAACAAACGCGTGCCCGCCGCGATCGCCGCGAACGCGGCCTCGGCGCGCGGCGCGATCGTGTCCGGCTGGTCGTCGCCGATCCAGGCCTCGAACAGGTCGCCGAGCAGGAATACGTGCGTCGCGTCCCGCGCCTCGCGCGCGAGCGACGCGAAGAAGAAATCGGCGGTCGCCGGGTCGTGCTCGTTCAGGTGGACGTCGGACGCGAACAGCGCGCAATCGTCCCCGTCGATCGACGCCGCGTCCGGCAGGGGCTGGTCGGGCGCGGCGGGGCGCGGCCCTGGCGCGGAGGAGAGCAGGGGACCGCTCAGAGCAGCGTGGCCGACTCGATGACCACGGGCTCGGTCGGCACGTCGCGCATCGGTCCCATCGAGCCGGTGCGCACGGCCTTGATCGCGTTGACGGTCTGCATGCCCTCGACGACCTTGCCGAACACCGCGTAGCCGTGGCCGTCCGGTTGCGGATGGTTCAACGAATCGTTGTCGTTGACGTTGATGAAGAACTGCGCGGTCGCCGAATCGGGCACCGAGGTGCGCGCCATCGCCACCCAGCCGGTCTGGTTCTTCAGGCCGTTCTTCGATTCGAGCGCAATCGCGGCTCGCGTTTCCTTGCGGCCCGAGCCGCCGGTGTACAGATCCTTGCTCATGCCGCCGCCCTGGATCATGAAGCCGTCGATGACGCGATGGAACACGGTGCCGGCATAGAAGCCGTCCTTCACGTACTGCAGGAAGTTGGCGACCGTCTTGGGCGCCTTGTCCGGGTACAGCTCGATGACGATGTCGCCCATCGACGTCTTGAACAGCACGCGCGGGGCGGGAGAGGCGGCGGGTGCCGGCGCGCTCAGCGCGAAGACCAGGGCGCCGATCAGCGGGAATTTTCGGAACATCGGGAACTCCATCAAGGATTCGTTGAGGCCGGCGTCGACGGCAGGCCGAACGACGGGGAATCGGGCGAGAACGGCGCCGACGAGGGCGGCGTCTCGGGACGGCTGGTCGCCGCCGGACGGCGGACCGGGGCGCCGGCCATGCCGGCGATCTGCGTCAGCATCGTTCGCGACAGCTCGAGCTTGCGCCGGCCGTCGCCGCGGGCGTCGAGCCGGCCCGCCTGCTCGTAGGCGCGGGCGGCCATCCGCAGGTACAGATCGCCGAGGTTCTCCTGCGCCAGCGCGTACGACGGCAGCGCGCGGATCGCCCGTTCGAGCGCGACCTTGGCCTGATCCAGGTCGCCGCGCGCGGCCAGCAGCACGGCCAGGTTGTTGTAGGGCTCGGGCAGCTCCGGATAATCCTCGGTGAGCTGCTGGAACACGTCGACCGCTTCGTTGCCGCGGCCGAGCTGGTTGAGCAAGACGCCGTACTGGAAGCGCAGCCGGGGATCGCGCGGCGAGCGCTTCAGGCCGTGATCGAGGGTCTCGAGCGCGCGCGCCGGGTCTTTTTCCTGCAGCAGCCGGTTGGCCTGGTCGATGGTCGTCTGCACGGCCTGGGCGTCGGACATCTGCGCGCCGGCCGGCGCCATCGGGCTGCTGGTGAAGTCGGCCTGCTGGCCGGCCAGTTGCGCCTGCGCGCCGCCACCCAGGCCAGCCAGCACGAAGCCGATGGCCCACAACGCCGACGGCCGCGCCGGTCCCGGCCCGGGCCGGAGACGACGGATACCCGATGCTATACTCGATCGCATCCCGGCATTGTATCAACGCCGGATCGCCGGGCCGCGCGATGACGGTCCGGGCGACCGGGCCAATGCTCCTGCGACCCGGGCCCGCGGCCGCCGTCGCGTACCGACTGTCCTTCAGCCTCACAGGCCCCGCGCCGGATTCAAGGCGCGCCGAGCGGTGCTGGCGCGCCGATGCCCGGACGTTCCACGTCTATCCGATCCAAGATGCTGCGCATCCACAATACGCTGACCCGCACGAAAGAAGCCTTCGAGCCGATCGAACCCGGCAAGGTCCGGATGTACGTGTGCGGGATGACCGTCTACGACTACTGCCACATCGGCCATGCGCGGATGGTCGTCGCGTTCGACCTGGTGCAGCGCTGGCTGCGCGCCAGCGGCTATGACGTCACGTACGTGCGCAACATCACCGACATCGAGGACAAGATCATCCGCCGCGCGGTCGAGAACGGCGAGACGATCCGCGAGCTCACCGACCGCTTCATCGCCGCGATGAACGAGGACCTGGACGCGCTCGGCGTGCAGCGGCCCGACTACGAGCCGCGCGCGACCGACTACGTGCCGCAGATGATCGACCTGATCGGCCGGCTGCAGGCCAATGGCCTAGCCTACGTCGGCGACGCGCCGCAGGCGCGCGACGGCGGCCCGGCGGACGACGAGGCGATCGGGCCGGACGTCAACTTCGCGGTCCGCGCGTTCCCGCGCTACGGGCGCTTGTCGGGCAAATCGCTCGACGACCTGCGCGCCGGCGAGCGGGTCGCCGTCGACGACGGCAAGCGCGACCCGCTGGACTTCGTGCTGTGGAAAGCCGCCAAGCGCGACGAGCCGGCCGAGGCACGCTGGCCTTCGCCGTGGGGAGAGGGGCGGCCGGGCTGGCACATCGAGTGCTCGGCGATGTCGACGTCGCTGCTCGGTCCGACGCTGGACATCCATGGCGGCGGTCCCGACCTGCAGTTCCCGCACCACGAGAACGAGATCGCGCAGAGCGAGGGCGCGTTCTTCCACGGCACCGACGGGCGCTTCGCGAACCTGTGGATGCACAACGGCTTCGTTCGCGTCGACGACGAGAAGATGTCCAAGTCGCTGGGCAACTTCTTCACGATCCGCGACGTGCTCGAGCGTTACGACGCCGAGGTGATCCGGCTGTTCATCCTGCGCGCGCACTATCGCAGCCCGCTGAACTACGCCGATGAGCACCTCGAGGACGCGCGCGTCGCGCTGCTGCGGCTGTACAACGCGCTGACCCCCGGCGAGCCGGCGGCGGCCGCGATCGACTGGCAGCGGCCTTACCCCCGGCGCTTTCGCGAGGCGCTCGACGACGACTTCAATTCTCCGATCGCGCTGGCCGTGCTGTTCGAGATGGCCGGCGAGCTGAACCGCGGGCCGGAGCCCGGGCTCGAGGCCGAGCTGCGCGCGCTGGGCGCGCTGATGGGCCTGCTCGAGCGCGATCCGGTCCTCGTGCGCCAGTCCGGCCTGCACGGCCGCGACGCGGCGGCCGGCGGCCTGGACGACGCGCAGATCGAGGCCCGGATCGCCGAGCGCCTGGCCGCGCGCAAGGCGCGCGACTTCGCCCGCGCCGACGCGATCCGCGACGCGCTGCAGGCGGCCGGCATCCAGCTCGAGGACGGCGCGGCCGGCACGAGTTGGCGACGCGCGTGAGCGCTTCGTCGTCAGCCTCATCATCATCGCCGCTCGGCGATGCCGCCGGGCAGGGCGGGCCGCCGCCATTCTGGATCGAGGCCCGCGATGCGCTCGGCCGCACCGATCCGGTGATGCGCGCGCTGATCGCGCGGCCCGGGCCGCCTCATCTGGTTCAGCGCAGCGACCCGTTCCTGACGCTGGCCCGCTCGATCGTCGGCCAGCAGATCTCGGTCAAGGCCGCGCAGTCGGTGTGGAACCGCTGCGTCGCGCTGGTCGGCGAGATGACGCCGCTGTCGCTGCTCGCGCAGCAGACCGAAGCCTTGCGCGCATGCGGACTGTCGTACCGGAAGATCGAATACCTGGTCGACCTGTGCATCCACTTCGATTCCGGCGCGATCGACGCGGCCGAATGGCCGCGGATGAGCGACGAGGACATCATCCGCGACCTGACCGGCATCCGCGGTATCGGCCGCTGGACAGCCGAGATGTTTTTGATTTTTAATCTGCTCCGGCCTGACGTCTATCCGCTCGATGACATCGGCCTTCTCAACGCGTTGAGCGCCGCTTATGAAGGCGGCGCGAGGATATCGCGCGCCCAGGCCCTGCACAGGGGCGAAGCCTGGCGCCCGTGGCGCTCCGTCGCCACATGGTATTTGTGGCGCAGCCTCGATCCCTTACCGGTGGAGTATTGATGAAGACGACCTTCCTCGATTTCGAGCAGCCGATCGCCGAGCTCGAGCAGCGCATCGAGTCGTTGCGCTTCGTGCAGGACGATTCGGCGGTGGACATCGCCGACGAGATCGAGCGTCTGCAGGGCAAGAGCCTGGCACTGGTCAAGGAGACTTACGCGAAGCTGACGCCGTGGCAGGTCGTGCAGGTCGCCCGTCATCCGCAGCGTCCTTATACGCTCGATTACGTCGCGTCGATCTTCACCGATTTCCACGAGCTGCACGGCGACCGGCATTTCTCCGACGACCCGGCGATCGTCGGCGGACTGGCCCGCTTCAACGGCCAGACGGTGATGCTGATCGGCCACCAGAAGGGGCGTGACGCCAAGGACCGCAACCTGCGCAACTTCGGCATGCCGCGGCCCGAGGGTTATCGCAAGGCGTTGCGCCTGATGAAGCTGGCCGAGAAGTTCGAGGTGCCGGTGTTCACGTTCGTCGACACGCCGGGCGCGTTTCCGGGCATGGGCGCCGAGGAGCGCAACCAGTCCGAGGCGATCGGACGCAACCTGTACGAGATGGCGGCGCTGCGCGTGCCGATCATCTCGACCGTCATCGGCGAGGGCGGCTCGGGCGGCGCGCTGGCGATCGGCGTCGCCGACATCGTGCTGATGCTGCAGTTCGCCGTCTATTCGGTGATCACGCCCGAAGGTTGCGCGGCGATCCTGTACAAGAGCGCATCGAAAGCCCCCGAGGCCGCCGAGAGCCTCGGCATCACCGCGCACCGGCTCAAGGCTCTCGGGCTGATCGACCGGATCGTCAACGAACCGGTCGGCGGCGCGCACCGCGATCCGGCCCAGATGGCGCAGTTCCTGCGCCGCGCGCTGGGCGACGCGCTGCGGCAGTTCCAGAACCTCAAGCTGGCCGACCTGATCAAGCAGCGCCACGAACGGCTGATGGCCTATGGCCGCTTCAAGGAGATCGGCGAGTAGCGTCGAGCCGATGCCGGCCGACGGCCGCGGATCGCCGGCAGGGTCGGCGGCGGACGCGTCGGTGCGGCAGGCCGTGATGGCCGCGCTGTCGCCGGATGCTTCGCTGGCCTCCCAGGCCTCCCCGGCCTCCCCGGCCTCATCGGCCTCATCGGCCTCATCGGCCGTCGATGACGGCGAGACGATTGCCGTCGCGTTCAGCGGCGGCCTCGATTCGACCGTACTGCTGCACGCGCTGAGCCGGTGCATCGCGCCGTCGCGCGTGCTCGCGCTGCACGTTCATCACCGGCTGCAGCCGGCGGCCGACGACTGGCCCGCGCATTGCGCCGACATCGCCGCGCGCTGCGGCGCCCGCTTCGGATCGCTGGCGCTGCCGGACGCGCCGGCCGGCGGTGACAGCATCGAGCAATGGGCGCGGCGGGCGCGCTACCGCGCGCTCGCGCGGGCGGTTCGCGAGCACGGCGCGAGCCGTTTGTGGACCGCGCACCATGCCGACGACCAGGTCGAGACGCTGCTGCTGCGCCTGGGGCGCGGCGCCGGCTTGTCCGGCCTGCTGGGCATCGACGCGCGCCGCCCGCTCGACGGACTGTGGCTAGAACGGCCGCTGCTGGCGCTGTGGCGGCGGCAACTGACCGACTATGCGGCATTCCACCGGTTGCGATGGGTCGACGATCCGAGCAATGCCGACCATCGCTTCGTGCGCAACGCGCTGCGCCATGCGGCGCTGCCGGCGCTCGAAGCGGCGATGCCCGGCTTCCGCCAGGTCGTGCTGCGCAATCTCGAGCACTGGCGCACCGCGGCCGAGACCCTGGATGAGCTGGCGCGGGCCGATCTGGCCGGCGCGGCAGGTGGGGACGCGGCGGGCAGCGGCGAGCACGACCGCGGAGAGGGCGCCGCTCGGTTCGGCTGGCTGGACCGTGACGCGCTCGCCGGCTTGCCGCCGGCGCGTCGCGCCTGGGCCTGGCGGACGTGGCTGGGTCGGATGGGCCTGCGCGCGCCCGATACCGCCCGCTTCGCGCAGATGCAGCGGCAACTGCAGTCGGGCGCGTCGCCCCAGGCGCGGGTCGATCACGACGGTGCTGCGCTGTTGCGCTACCGAGACCGGATCTCGGCGGTGCCGCTGGACGTGCTGGCCGACGCTGGACGGCCGGCCGCCGCGGTCGACCTGCAAGGCGGACGAGGCGTGCGCCGCGTCGCGCTCGGGCCGGGCCGAGGCTGGCTGACGATCCGGCCGTGCGCGCCGAACGAGGACGACGCTGTCGATGCCCGTTGGCTGGATCGCGACGAGTTGCGCGTGGCGGCCGGCCCGCTCGGCGCCCTCCGGCAGCGGCAGCGGCCGGACGGCCCGTCACGCTCGCTCAAGCACCTGTACCAGCAGTACGGCGTCGCGCCATGGCTGCGCCCGGCGATGCCGGTCGTGCTGGTCGGCGACGATGTGCTGTTCAGCGGCGCTTTCGGGCAAGATCGCAGCGGCCGGTGGCGGTGCGCGCCGTCGGAGGAGACCGGGACCGTGCGGTTCGCGTGGGAACCCGATCCGCGATGGCTCGGTCCCTTGCGCGCATACGGGTATCCGTGGGGTCGTCACGTATAATCACGGGCTTTGTCCTAAGTCCTGCGGACAGCAACATGGCCCTGATCGTTCACAAATACGGCGGCACGTCGATGGGCTCGGTCGAGCGCATCCAGAACGTCGCCAAGCGCGTCGCCGGCTGGCATGCGGCCGGCCACCAGATGGTCGTCGTTCCTTCGGCGATGTCCGGTGAAACCAATCGGCTGATCGCGCTGGCCAAGGCGATCCAGGCCGAGCCCGACCCGCGCGAGCTCGACGCGATCGCCGCGACCGGCGAGCAGGTATCGGTCGGGCTGCTCGCGATGGCGCTCAAGGCGATCGGCGTCGACGCGGTCAGCTATGCCGGCTGGCAGGTGCCGATCCGCACCGACGACGCGTACACCAAGGCGCGCATCGAATCGATCGACGAGCAACGCGTACGCGCCGACCTGGCGGCCGGCAAGGTCGTCATCATCACCGGCTTCCAGGGGGTCTATACCGCCCCGGACGGCCGCGCGCACGTCACCACGCTCGGGCGTGGCGGATCGGACACGTCGGCGGTCGCCGTCGCGGCCGCGCTGCAGGCCGAGGAATGCCTGATCTACACCGACGTCGACGGCGTCTACACGACCGACCCGCGCATCGTCCCCGAAGCGCGCCGGCTCGAGAAGATCACGTTCGAAGAGATGCTCGAGATGGCCAGTCTCGGCTCCAAGGTGCTGCAGATCCGCTCCGTCGAGTTCGCCGGCAAGTACCGCGTCAAGACCCGCGTGCTGTCGAGCCTGACGCCGCCCGACACGCCGGTGGCCGAACAGGCGGCATCCGGCACGCTGATTACGTTCGAGGAAGACGAAACCATGGAACAGGCCGTCATTTCGGGGATCGCATTCAATCGCGACGAGGCCAAGGTCACCATCACCCACGTGCCCGATCGCCCGGGCATCGCCTACCAGATCCTGGGCCCGATCGCCGACGCCAACATCGACGTCGACATGATCGTGCAGAACGCCAGCGCCCAGGGCACGACCGACTTCTCGTTCACCGTTCACCGCAACGAGTACCAGCGCGCGCTGCAGGTGCTCAACGAGGTCGTGCGGCCGGCCGTCGGCGGCGGCGAGGTCAAGGGCGACCCGAAGATAGTCAAGGTGTCGGCGGTCGGCATCGGCATGCGCTCGCACGTCGGCGTCGCCAGCCTGATGTTCCGCACGCTGTCCGAAGAGGGGATCAACATCCAGATGATCTCGACCAGCGAGATCAAGATCTCGGTGATCATCGAGGACAAGTACATGGAGCTGGCCGTGCGCGAGTTGCACCGCGCGTTCGGGCTCGACCAGGACGGCCAACTGCCGAAGGCCGGCTGACGCGGTCCGGCCCGCCCTTTGCTGGCGTCGCAGCGATGCGATGACCGTTGCGCGGGGGGCGGATGCCAGCCGGCCGGCGAGCCGCGTGGCAGGTCGAATGGCGGGTGAGGGCGCCGGAAAAAGATGTACAATCGCGGGCTCGCATCCGTTGCAACGGATCCGGAGACGTGGCCGAGAGGTCGAAGGCACTCCCCTGCTAAGGGAGCATGTGGTCAAAAGCCGCATCAAGGGTTCGAATCCCTTCGTCTCCGCCAGATAGCTATTTC
>JASGFT010000088.1:0-20443 GCA_047605425.1 Burkholderiaceae bacterium
GGCCGACGAGGCCCGAGACGATGCCCGCGCAGACCTCGCCGCCGTGCACGTCGGGACGGTGCAGCCAGTCCAGGTCGTAGTACGGGTTGACGTGCGCGCCCGATTGCAGGCCGATCAGCGCCTTGAAGCGCTCGGGCTGTTGCAGCGCCAGGTGCAGCACGACGCGCCCGCCGATCGAGCAGCCGATGACGATCGGGCGCTCGATCTCCATCGCGTCCATGAAGGCCAGGATGGTCTCGACGTACAGCGCGCTGGTCAGCCGGTACTCCTCGGTGTGCCAGCCCTCGGGCGGCGAGGACTTGCCGTGCCATGGCATGTCGAAGCAGATCACCTGGTGGCCGGCCGTCAGCTCGGGCGAGTTCAGCAGCGCGCGGTACTGGCGCGTGTCGCTGCCCGCCGTATGCAGGCACAGCAGCGGCTGGCCGGAGCCCGCCGTCTCGTGATACACGCGGCACATGCGGCCCGCGATCTCGACGTTCACGTAGCCGCCGGTGATGTTCTCTTTCTCAACGCGCATCGAGTCGCCCTCCGAGCTGTTTGACCAGCGCCTTGAAATACAGCAGGTTGCGCATGAAGATCGTCATGTCGCCTTCGATGCGCAGCGTCTTGAAACGCACCATCGCCATCAGGTCGTGGAAGCCCGGCTGCGGTTCGGGGGCCCAGAAGCGATCCCAGGCATCGCTCGCCGCGCTGAGCGCGAACGTCCAGCATGGCATCACGTGCGGGCCGTGCGCGATGCGCGCCACGCGCCCCTCGCGCACGGTGATCAGATATTCGGCTTCGCCCTTCCTGAGCAGGAAGGTGACGTCGACCCAGCGGCCCCGGCGGGCCAGATCGTCGGTGGTTTCGTGCATGGCGGTTTCGTCTCCGGTATCGACTTTTCCATAGCGCCCACCCCGGGACAACCGACTATTTGTTGGGCAGGCATGAGAATTTGTCGGGGCGGGCGACGCAACGCGAAGTTCTCAAGCGCCGGAGGGCTCGCCACGATCGACGCTGACCGAACATCCTTCAGGAACACGCATGGATTTCTCTCTCAGCGAAGAACACCGGGCCTTCGCCGATTCGGTGGCCCGTTTCGCCCAGGACCGGCTCAAGGACGGCGCGCTCGCGCGCGCCCACTCGCCCCATTACCCGTGGGAGACCGCCGCGCTGCTGGCCGAGCAGGGGCTGCTGGGCATCGCCTTTGCCGAGGAGGACCACGGCCAGGGCGGCACGCTGATGCACGCGGTGCTCGCGATCGAGCAGGTGGCGCTGGCCTGCCCGAAGAGCGCCGACATCGTGCAGGCGGGCAACTTCGGGCCCATCCGCACCTTCGTCGAGTACGCGACGCCCGAGCAGAAGCAGCGTTTCCTGCCCGACCTGCTGGCGGGCCGCAAGCTGATCTCGCTGGGCATGAGCGAGCCCGACGCGGGCTCGGCCGTCACCGAGCTGAAGACCAGCGCGCGCCGGGAGGGCGACCAGTTCGTCATCAACGGCAGCAAGGTGTTCTCCACCCATAGCCCCGAGGCCGAGCTGTTCCTCGTCTACGTGCGCTTCGGCCCCGGCGTGGGCGGCATCGGCTCGGTGCTGGTCGAGCGCGGCGCGCCGGGCTTCCAGGTCGGCGAGCCCTCGTCGTTCATGAACGGCGAGCGCTGGTCGCAGCTCTATTTCGACGAGTGCCGGATCCCGGCGGCCAACGTGCTGCTGGGGCCGGGCGGGTTCAAGAAGCAGATCTCGGGCTTCAACGTCGAGCGCCTGGGCAACTCGGCGCGCGCGTTGGCGCTTGGCCGCCATGCGTTCAACACCGCGCGCGAGCATGCGCTGACGCGCAAGCAGTTCGGTCGCGCGCTGTGCGAGTTCCAGGGCATCCAGTGGAAGTTCGCCGAGATGGCGATGAAGCTCGAGCAGGCGCAGATGCTGCTGTACCGCGCCGCGCTCGAAGGCGAGCACGGCTTGCCCAGCGCGCAGAGCACCGCGATGGCCAAGCTGGCCTGTAACCTCGCCGGCTGGGAAGTCTCGAACGAGGCGCTTCAGGTCATGGGCGGCACGGGCTTCAGCCAGGAATGCCTGGTCGAATACTGCGTGCGCCGCACGCGCGGCTGGATGATCGCCGGCGGCTCGATCGAGATCCTGAAGAACCGCATCGCCGAGGGCGTGTTCGGCCGCAGCTTCTCGCAACGACCGGACAAGGGCTGACGGATCGACACGCGATGAATCCAGACACCGACAACCGGCTCGCGCGGGCGCTGTTCCGCCCGGCCAGCGTCGCGCTGTACGGCGCCTCCGACGACGTCAGCAAGATGGGTGGGCGGCCCGTGCAGTTCCTCGAGCGCACGGGCTTCGCGGGCCGGATCTATCCGATCAACCCCAGGCGCGACGAGATCCAGGGCCTGAAGGCCTGGCCCAGCCTGCAAAGCCTGCCCGAGGCGCCCGACCAGGTCTTCGTGCTGACGCCGACCGACACCGTGATCGCCGCCGTGCGCGAATGCGCGGCCGCGGGCGTCAAGGTGGTCACGATCCTGGCGAGCGGCTTCTCCGAATCCGGCGCCGAGGGCGCGGCGCGCGAGGACGAGCTGCGCCGGATCGCGAGACAGACGGGCATCCGCATCCTCGGCCCCAGCAGCCTCGGCGTGGTCAACCCGCGCACGGGGCTCGTGCTGACCGCCAACGCGGCCTTCGCCGAGCCCGACCTGCCTCCCGGCAAGGTGTTCGTCGCCTCGCACAGCGGCAGCATGATCGGCGCGCTGGTGTCGCGCGGCAAGGCGCGCGGCGTGGGCTTCGCGGGGCTGGTGTCGGTCGGCAGCGAGGTCGACCTGAACGTGGGCGAGATCTGCGCCGCCACGCTGGATGACCCGGCCATCGAGGGTTACCTGTTGTTCCTGGAGAGCCTGCGCCATGGCCCCGCGCTGCGCGCGTTCGCGCGCGCCGCGCAGCGGGCGGGCAAGCCGATCGTCGCCTACAAGCTCGGCCGCTCGGCGGCCGCCGCCGAGATGGCCACCACGCACACCGGTGCCATCGCCGGCGAGGCGACGTCGCCGACGCCTTCCTCAAGGACATGGGCATCGCCCGCGTCGGCGTGCTCGAGGCGCTGCTCAGACCTTTCCGCTCGCGCGGCGCATCCCGCTGGCGCGCGCGCCCAGGCGAGTCGGCGTGGTCACCACCACGGGCGGCGGCGCGGCGATGGCGGTCGAGCAGCTCGGCATCCGCGGCGTGGTCGTCGAGCCGCCCTCGCCGGCCACGCTGAAGCACCTGGAGCAGGCCGGCCTGCCCTGCACGCCGGGCCGAGTGCTGACATGACGCTCGCGGGCACCCGGTACGAGACCATGAAGGGCACGCTGGACATTCTGCTGACCGCGCCCGAGTTCGATCTGGTGCTGGCGGTCGTGGGCTCGTCCGCGCGCTTCCAGCCGCAACTGGCCGTCAAGCCCATCATCGAATGCGCGGCGGGACAGTCCAGGCCGCTGGCCGCCATGCTGGTGCTCGACGCGCCCGAGGCCCTGGCCGCGCTCGCCGCCGCCGGCGTGCCGTGTTTTCGCACGCCCGAGGCTGCGGTGACGCCATCGCCGCCGTGCTCGCGCGCCGCCGCCAACGAGGGCCGGAGCCCGTGCTGCCCGCGCCCGGCCCCACGCGCACGCTTAGCGAGGCCGAGGCCTATGAAGTGCTCGACCAGGTCGGCGTGCCGCACGCGCCGGTGGTCCTGCGCCGCTTCGACGAGGCGCCCGCGCCGCTGCCTTTCGCTTACCCCGTGGTGGCCAAGGTGTGCTCCGCCGGGATTCCGCACAAGACCGAGGTCGGCGGTGTTCTGCTGAACATCGGCAGCGACGAGGAGCTCGCGGCTGCGCTGGCCACGCTGCGCCGCAACCTTGATGAGCGCGCGCCCGAGGCCGCGTGCGACGAGGTGCTGGTGCAGCCGATGCAGCAGGGTCTCGCCGAGGTGCTGGTCGGTTACCGCGTCGATGCCGATGCCGGCCCCATCGTCATGCTGGCCGCCGGCGGCATCTGGGCCGAGGTGGCCAAGGACCGCAGCATCCGCCTGGCGCCGGTCACGGTGGAGACGGCGCGCGAGATGGTCGCCGAGGTCAACGCCCTCGAGTCCGTCGCCGGCCTGCGCGGCAAGGCGCGCGGTGATCTGGAAGCCCTGGCGCACGCGGTGAGCGCGCTGTCGCGGTTCGCGCTCGAGCCCGAGCTGGGCATCGCCGAGGCCGAGGTCAACCCGCTGCTGGTCCTGCCCGAGGGGCAGGGCGTGATGGCGGTGGATGCGCTGGTTTTCCAGCGCGCGAACCGGGCGGGATAGACAGACGGAACCGGTCCGCCCCATCACCGGTCGATTCGCGATGACGACCCCGCATACCCCAGATCCCGAGGCCCACGGCGAGGCCTTTTCGCTGGAGTCGATGCGCTGCGCGCAGCAGCGGTCCTGGATGGCCGTGCGTCGAATCGCCGAGGCGATGTCGGCGACACTTTCATCGTCGGCGACGATGCGCGGATGCGCGCCTGAGCATCCTTGCGTTTGCGATAAATTGTGACTATTATGACCACATTAAACGGGAAATTGGTCATGAGTGCGGATCAGCAGCTCGACACCTGGACCGTGGCACAGGCCAAGGCCAGGCTCAGCGAAGTCATCGAAAAGGCCCGTCATCACGGACCGCAGGTGATCACCCGCAATGGCAAGCGCGCGGTCGTCGTGGTCGACGCGGAATCGTGGGAGCAGTCCCAAGTGCGGGAACAGCGGGGCAGCTTTGCCGACTTTCTGCTGGCTTCTCCGTTGCGTGGCTCCGGGCTGGAGGTCGAGCGTCTGCCGGGCGGAATCCGGGAGACCGGGCTGTGAGCTTCCTGCTCGACACCAACGTCATCTCCGAGGGAGCGAAACCACGTCCCGACCCGGGCGTGATGGACTGGCTGGCGTCGGTGGACGAGATGCAGTTGTTCCTGAGCGTCGTATCTCTGGCCGAGTTACGCCATGGAATCGAGCGGCTGGATGACGGCCGGCGGAAATCGGCGCTCGATCTCTGGCTGACCGACATATTGCCTGCGCGTTTCGACGGTCGTCTGGTGCCGGTCGATGCGGAAACGGCGAATCAATGGGGGCATGTCGTCGCCCGGGCGCAAGCCGCAGGCCGGCCTATCGGGGCGATGGATGCTTTTCTCGCTGCCACGGCACGGCAGCATCAGTTCACGCTGGTCACCCGCAACACGGCGGATTTCGAAGCGACCGGCATCCGGCTTTTCGACCCGTGGGCTGACATCGACCGCCAGTGATCGCGCCCCTCGACACTAAGGGCCGCCGCATCTGCGATTCGCGGATCAATAGACGGCGTCGTCCGCTGGGCCGCGCGGACGACGTCCGGGCGCTGTAGAGGACGCTGTACGCTGCCAGTCGGTGGACGTCGGCCAGGCGACCACTAAGCGCAACGACCCGGCCAGGCCAGGCTGCGATCGCAGGTGTCCATGCTTGCCGTCCCAGACGCCGGAAGCCAGGTCCGAGGCCAATCTGGCGACGCCGCTGTCGACGACGGGTTCCGGCACGAAGCTCCAGGCCGAGCAGGCGAGACGCGCCCGAGGGTCCAGGAACATCTCGGGGCGGCCGTAGTAGGCCTCGTTGAACCCGTCGCTGCAGTCCACGGGGATCTCGACGACGTGCACCTCGACGCGTCCGCCGAGCACGGTCGCGATGCGCGCCAACGACGGATAGCGCCGGGCCTCGGCTTCCAGGACGTCCGGGACATAGTCGGCCAGCCAGAAATCCCGGACCGCCGCCGGATCGCAGCTCAGGATCAGCACCGGGCCGCGCGCGACGCGCCGCATCTCGCGCAGGCCGCGCTCGACGTCCGTCCATTGATGGATCGAGAACGTGCTGAGGGCGGCATCGAAGCATCGGTCGGGAAACGGGAGCGCCTCGGCCACCCCGTCGATGGCCGGGGGCAGGTGAGCCGGGCGCTGCGCGCGCATGGTCATTCAGCCTTGGCGAGGCAGGGACCAGCCAGTGGTCCGTCCGCAGGCGAGGGCCGCGATCGCCAGCATCGCCGCCGGCAGGCCATAGAGCCAAGGCGTCGGCAGCACCGGCAGCGCCAGCCCGGCCGCCAGCGGGCCCAGTCCGGCGCCGATGTCGCGCCAGACCGAACGCGCGGCCAGTGCGCGCACCCGGTCGGGGCCCGGGTGGCGGCGGGCGACGATCGGCGGTAGCAGCGGCAACTGCAACGCGCGCAGGACCACGATGGCCGCCGCGCAACTCCACAGCCATCCGGCGCCGAAGCCGATCAGCGCGATCGCGGTCAGCAGCGAGAGTCCGACCAGCAGGCGTTCGGCGCCCCAGCGGTCGGCCAGGCGCCCGCCCAGCGGGCTGAGCACGATCTCCGCCGCGTAGCGCATCGCCAGCAGCACGCCGGCTGCGACGACGGCGCCGCCTGGCAGCGCGTCGCGTCCCAGGACCGACAGGCCGATGACGAACAGGCCGTCCAGCGCGAAACCTTCGAGGAAGGACCAGGTATCCAGCGCGTTCGGACGCGTCGGTCCCTTGCGGGCGGCGACGATGCCGGGATGCGGCCGATCGGGCAGGCGCCGGGTCGCCAGCAGGCCGCCCAGCGCCACGAACGCGAGCACGACGAAGATCCCGCGCGGCCCCACCGCTTCGCTCGACACGGCGGCGGCGGGCAGCGCGAGCACCGGTCCGAGCGCGATGAAGGCGCGCGAGCGGCCGGAACGCGCCGCCGCGCCGACGGGTACCGATGTCGCCATGACCTGGGTCGCGAGGTTCAGCGCAGCGAACGACAGCCCCCAGAACAGGCGCAGCGGCAGCAAGGCCCAGAAGCCGGTCAGCGTCGCATTGCCCAGCGCGCACGCCGCCGCCAGGCCCACCGCCAGCGAGCAGGTCAGGCGGTCGCCGTGGCGCGCATAGAAGCGCGCGACCCAGCCATAGCCGGCGATGCGCACCAGCCGGTTGGCGGCCAGCAGGATGCCCGCCTCGGCGAGCGAGATGCCGAAATCCCCGCCGTACATCGGCAGCAGCAGGTACAGCACGACGTCGGAGGGCAGCGTCGTGGCCAGCGCGATCGCGGCGTGGCGGGAGTCGCGATCCGCGGCGGGCACGGGGTCGACGGCGCGGGTCGGGTCGATGGGCGCCGGGCCGGAGTTCGGTGTCTGCATGGTCCGCATCGTGCGTGCGTGCCGGCATGCCGACAAACGACATTGTCGCCGCCTCACGTGTGCAAAAATCTCACGCATGCCGCTTCGCCTGCCGCCGCTCAATGCCGTGCGCGTCTTCGTGGCCGCCGCCCGCCATCAGAGTTTCACGCGGGCGGCCGCCGAACTGCACGTGACGCACGGCGCCGTGAGCCGGCAGATCAAGAGCCTGGAGGACTATCTGGGCGTCGCGCTGTTCGAGCGGCGCACCCGTCAGGTGGTTCTCACCGTCGAAGGACAGGCGTTCTACGCGCAGGCCGATGCCGGGCTGGCGCAGATCGGTTCGGCGGCCAGGGCCTTGATGGCCGGAGCGCCGGTGCGCGCGGTGCGCATCAACGTGCGGCCCTCTTTGGCCGTGCGCTGGCTGATCCCGCGCCTGCCGGACTTCGTCGCGCAGTATCCCGGCATCGAGCCCGTCGTCATCACCAGCACCGCGGCGCCGGCCAGGGCGCAGGAGGGCTTCGATGTCGCGATCCGGCGCGGAACGCAAGGCTGGCCGTCCTCGCTGCAGCTTCGGCCCTACCTGGAGGACGAGGCGCTGGCGGTCGGCGCGCCGGCCCTGTTCGAGGGCAGGGGCCGCCAGATCGCGTCGCCGCGCGACCTGGCGGCCTTCGTGCTGCTGTGTTCGCGTTCACGCAACGGCGATTGGGACGACTGGTTGCGCCAGGCGGGCATCGCGCGCCTGCGTCCGGCCGGCCGCCTGCACCTGGACCATCTGCATCTGGTGCTGCAGGCGGCCGTCGATGGACTCGGGGTCGCGATGGCGCCCCGTTCGCTGCTGGCGCATGACCTGGCGCAACGCCGGCTGGTGACGGTGCTGCCGCAGCATCGACTGGCGCTCGAACGGTACTACTACGGCCTCGCGCCGGACGCGCCGCCGGAAGCGCAGTTCTTCGTCGAGTGGCTGGAGGCTCTGCGGCTGAGCGGCGGGTAGTGCCGTTCGCCACGCGGGCGATCGATCAAGCAACCGGACCGGCCACCTTCATCTGCCCATCCGCGTGTCGGTTCAAGACTGTCGTCAGGTTCTGATCCGTCGACGTCCCGGGAGCGAAGGCGATCGGGATCGGCGGATCGGAGTCCTCTGGCGCCATGCCGGCGCCGATGGAGGAGCAGCGATGAACTGGAAACTGACCCCGGTGCAGCGCAAGACCGTGATTGCCGCTTATCTCGGCTGGGCGCTCGATGCGTTCGATTTCTTCCTGATGGTATTCGTGCTCAAGGATATCGCTCAGGCCTTCGGCAGCGACATCACCAAGGTGTCCTGGGCGATCACGGTGACTCTCGCCGCCCGTCCGCTCGGGGCGCTGATCTTCGGCCGGATCGCCGACCGCTGGGGGCGGCGGCCGGCCCTGATGGTCGACATCGGGCTGTTCGCGCTGATCGACGTGCTGACGGCGTTCTCGCCGTCGCTCGAGGTGCTGATCGCGTTGCGTTTCATCTTCGGCATCGCGATGGGCGGCGAGTGGGGCGTCGGCGCGGCGCTGGCGCTGGAGACCGTGCCGGCGCAGGCGCGCGGCTTCGTCTCCGGACTGCTGCAGGCCGGCTATCCGACCGGCTATCTGCTGGCCGCGCTGGTGTTCGGCGTGCTGTATACGCATATCGGCTGGCGCGGCATGTTCATCGTCGGCGCGCTGCCGGCTCTGCTGGTGCTGTTCATCCGTCGGCACGTGCCCGAGTCCCAGGCCTGGGAAGGCCAGCGCAGCAAGACCGGCGGCGTTCCCGCGGGCCTGCTCGAGACGATGCGCGGCCACTGGATGCTCGGCCTGTACGCGATCGTGCTGATGACGGCCTTCAATTTCTTCAGCCACGGCACGCAGGATCTGTATCCGACGTTCCTGCGCGAACAACTGCATCTGGGCGTCGAGACGGTCAGCCTGATCACGATCGTGCTGAACATCGGCGCGATCGTCGGCGGGCTGAGCTTCGGCAGCCTGTCCGAGCGGATCGGCCGCCGCCGGGCCATCGCGCTGGCGGCCGTCATCGCGCTGCCGGTGCTGCCGTTGTGGGCCTATTCGACGACGCCGCTGTGGCTGGCCGTCGGTGCGTTCCTGATGCAGATCTCGGTCCAGGCGCCTGGGCGTGATTCCGGCGCACCTGAACGAGATGGCGCCGGTGGCGATCCGCGCGACCTTTCCCGGACTGGTCTACCAACTGGGCAATCTGCTGGCCTCGGCCAATGCGACGATTCAATCGTCGGTCGCCCAGAGCCGCGGCGGCGACTACGCGTTCGCGCTGGCGGCGACGGCCGGGATCGTGGCCGTCGTGATCGTCGTGCTGATCCTGACCGGGCGCGAATGGCGCGGCGTCGACATGTCGGCCGACGCGGCCGGGCGAGTCGCGCTGGACCAGGCTTCGCTATCGCACGGCCTGAGGAGCTGAGAATCCGTGCACGCGAGCGGCGGGCGAGCGGCGGGCCTGATCAGGTCCGCCGATTCGCGTGCAGGTACTCGCCGATCCGCGCCTCGAACAGCCGCATCACCCGGGAGGCGGTCTCGATGTCCTCGACGGGGATGCCGTCGAGCGTCTGTTCGCGCAGTTCGGCGATCACTCCTTCGAGCCTGGCGGCCAGCGCGCGTCCCTGCGGCAGCGCGCGGACGATCTTGGCCCGACGGTCTTCGTGATCATCGAGCCGTTCGACGAGACCGGCGTCGACCGCCTGGTCGACCAGCCGGACCATGCCTCCCTGGTTGACGCCGACTTCTTCGGCCAGCGCGTTCTGCCGGATGCCGGTCTTGCCGGTGCGGGCCACGATGATGACCGTCGTCGCCAGCGAACTGGGCACGCCGAATTCCGACAGCACGTGATTGGCCGCCTGGATCCACGCTCGCCGCACCGGGGTCAGGAGCTTGGTGAAACCGAAAAACGTCGCGGCGTCGGATTCAACGGACTTCATTCGCTCGATCCATGAGGGTTGCGGTGGCGGCCGGTTCAGCGGGCGGGTTCGGGCGCCGGTCCGAGCGCTTCCCAGCCGCCTCCCAATGCCAGGAAGATGCGGACGCGGTCGGTCGCCAGCGTCGAGTCGGAGGCCGCCAGCGCGCTTTCGGCGGTGGCGAGCGTGCGTTCGACATCGAGCGTCTCGAGATTGGACACCGTGCCGCCGGAGGCCAGGCGTCTTTGCATGTCCAGCGCTTCGCGGCTGCGGTCCCGGGCCTCGCGCAGCTGCCGGTTCTCCTCGATGTGCTGCGCATAAGCGGTCAGCGCGCTTTCCGCTTCCTTCAGCGAGGCCAGCACGACGCCGTCGAATTTCGCGAGCGCGGCGCGCGCATCGGCGCCGGCTTCGTCGATGCGGGCCTGCGCGACCTGGCGATTCGGGAAGGTCCACGAGATCAGCGGCCCGAGGCTGTAATGGAACGCCGAACCGCCGAGCGGCTCGCCGCCCATCCGGAACGTGGTGCCGACGCTGGCGCCCAGGCTGACGGTCGGATAGAGCGCCGCGGTCTGGACGCCGATCGCGGCGGTGGCCGACGCCAGTTCGCGTTCGGCCTGCCGGATGTCGGGCCGCCGGCGAATGAGCGCGGTGCCGTCGCCGACGGGCAGCGGCTGCGCGATCCGCGGAATGCTCGCGCATTGCGCGAGTTCCGGCGGGAAATCGGCGGGCGCGTGGCCGGTCAGCACGGCCAGGCCGTACAGCGCCGCGCGGCGGCTGCCTTCCAGCGGCGGTACGGCCGACGACAACTGCGCGAGCAGCGCGCGCGAGCGCACTTCTCCGATCGGCGCGGTGATGCCGGCGCGCACGCCCCGGGTCGTCAGCGCCAGGCTCTGTCGTTGCAGCTCGACGGACTGGCGAGCGACGGCCAGGCGAGCGCCAGCGGCGCAGGCGTCGGTATAAGCGCCGACGACGTTGGCGACGACGGTGATCCGGGCCAGGTCATAAGCGGCGGCCCGGGCCTGCTCGCTCGCGGTCGCGACTTCGATCGAGCGACGGATGCGTCCGACGACGTCGATCTCGTAGGACACACCCACGCCCGCGTCGACGACGCCGTGCGCGTGATCGGCGGCGCCGACGCCCAGCGTGGAGTTGCGCAGCAGCGAGGTGCTGGCATTGATGCTAGGCCGCACGCCATCAGTGGCGCGGACTTCCTGCACGACGGCCTGCGCCTTTTCGAGGTTGGCGGCGGCGGCGCGCAGGTCGGTATTGGCGCGCAGCGCCTCGTCGATCAGCGCATCCAGCCGCGGGTCCGCGTACAGCTCCCACCAACGGGCCGGCAGCGCCGCCGACGACAGTCCGTCGGCGCCCGCCGCGTCGAACGCCGCGGCGGGCCGGGTCGACAGGTCGGCCGGCAGCGCGGGCGGCGCATAGTCCGGGCCGACCGACGCGCACGCGCCAAGCAGGCCGCTGACGATCAGCGGTGCGATCCAAGATCTCGAACGGGCGCGCATGTCAGTGCCGTCCCTCGGCCGAGGCCACCGGCGTCGCGCGGTCGTCGACGACGACGGTGGCCGTGCGGCCCGCGATCAGCGTCAGGTCCTGCGGCACCTCGTCGATCGCGATGCGCACCGGTACCCGCTGGGCGAGCCGGACCCAACTGAACGTGGGATTGACGTTGGCCAGCAGCGTGCCGGTCGACGTCACGCGCTCACGGTCCTCGATGCCGGCGGCCAGGCCTTCGACGTGGCCGCGGATCGCGCGGTCCTCGCCCATCAGATGGATGGTGGCGGGCATGCCGATCCGCATCTGCGACAGCTTGGTCTCCTCGAAGTAGCCGGCGACGTAGAAGCTGTCCTGGTCGACGATCGCCACGACGGGCTGTCCCGCCGTCGCGTAGGTGCCGGGCCGCAGCGAGAAGTTCGTGATGATGCCGTTGACCGGCGAGCGGACCTCGGCCCGGTCCAGGTTGATCTGCGCGCGCTCGAGGTTGGCTTCGGCCTGCGCGTATTGCGCCCGGGCGGCCTCGGCCGCCGACCGGCGGGTGTCGACCTCCTGCGGCGCGACGACTCCGGCCAGACCGCGATACCGCTTGTCTTCGCGTTCGGCGGCGGCAAGCTGGGCCCGGGTCGTCGCGACCGCGGCGCGGGCGGCGTCCAGGTCGTTGCCGAGCCGCACGCGGTCGATGACGAACAGCACCTGGCCGCGCGTGACCGTCTGGTTGTCGCGCACGAGCACCTCGTCGATGCGTCCCGATACGTCGGCCGCCAGCGCCACGACGTCGGCCCTCAACTTACCGTCCCGCGTCTGCGGAGAATAAGTGTAGTAGACGTACAGGTGCCACAGCATGAAGGCGGCCAGCACGGTCAGCGCCAGCGTCAGCGCGATCTTCAGCGCTTTGATCGATCGTTCCCAGGCAGTCATTTCAAGGAGTCGGTGAGGTCAGGGCGTTCAGCAGCAGGAAGGCCGCGCCGATCAGGATGAAGAACAGCGCCGTGTCGAACAGCGGTCGCCGCCAGATGTGCCGGTACACGCCCGCTGCTTCCAGCACCTTCGAGATCAGCACGCGCGCGATCAGTCCGAGCAGCACGCACAAGAGCAGCGGCGAGAAGTAGATGCCGGCGATGTCGATCTCGCCCATCATCGCGCGGGACTCCACGGCGGGGACTGCTCGAACAGCGCGAGCCGCAAGCCGACCAGTCCCCTGAGCAGCGAGCGGGGCGCGCGATTGTCTTCGCGGCACGCGGCCGTCAGCGCATCGTCGATGCGCGGCAGCAGCGCCTGCCCGTCCTTGCCGGCGAGCAGGTCGCGCATGGCCGCGAGCATCGCCTCGCTGGTCTCGCGCAGTTCGCCGCTCAGGCCGTCGCAGGTCTGGCGCACGACGCCGACCGCGATGCCGGCGCGCAGCCAGGACAGCAGCGAGATGCTCTGGTCGTCCTGGACCGGGCGCCGGCTGGTGATGCCGGCGATGCGATCGAGCGATCGGCTGCCGTAGCCTTCGAGCGCCTGCGGGCTCGATTGCCGCGTCAGCGCGGCGATGTCCTGCCGCTCCTGGCGGCCGAGGCGGTCGGCGACGTGGGCGGCTCCCATTTCCCTGACGAGGTGGATGCATAGCGAGCCGGTGTAGATGCCGATCAGCGTCGCCAGGCCGGCGTCGAGATAAGCGCTGAAGTCCGGCGGCGAATAGACGGCCTGCAGATTGACGTTGCCCAGGCCCACGCCGAGCAGCAGGATCGCCAGCGGATTGGAGGCCGCCCAGGCGCCGATCGGCAGCATGACGAGCCCCATGACGACGAGGAAGCTCGGAAAGTCCTGCGCGAGCGGCAGCAGGCCGTAGCCGAGCACGCAACCCATCAGCAAGGCCATCAGTCCGAACTTGAAGAACTTGGCGATCGCCTGTCCGGCTTCGTCCGCGCTGCCGAAGAACGCCAGCGCGACGGTTCCCATCAGCAGCGCGTTCGGCCCCTGCTTCCAGCCGGTCACCCACCACAGCGCGCACAGCACCGTATAACCGAGCAGGATGCCGAGCGACACCCTGATCGCGACGTGGAAGTCCGGCCACAGCGGAAACGCCCGGGTCTTCGCGACCTTGTCGGCCAGCGCCGGCTCCAGCGGCGCGTGCGAGGTCATCGACGCATGGATGCGCCGCACCTCGGACCACTGTCGCAGCACGTCGGCGACCACGTCGATGAAGTTGTTCTGCAGCAGGCGCTCCCACGATCCGGCCGGTGATGACGGGCCCGCCAAGGCCCGGCGACCCTGCTCGATCAGCGCCTCGTCGGCCTGCTCGCCGTTGCGGGCCCGTCGCGCCACCTCGTGTTTCCACGCGGTCCGCGCATCGGATTCGTCGTCGGCCGGATGACTGGCCGAGTAGGATTCGATCGCTGAAAGCTGCGGCACCATCCGCAGCAGGCGCCTCTGGATCGCGAAGACGCAGCGCCGCTCCCGATCGCCGACCATCGGGTCGTACCGAAGCTGCCCGGCCATCGCCGACATCGCGGTCAGGTCGGTGACGATGCGGTGGCGGTCGCGTTTCGACGACGTATCGCCGCGATCGCGTTCGAGCGCGTCGTTCATCCACGATTCCATGTCGGCCAGCCAGGCGCGAAGGCCCGCGTGCATCGTCGGCGCCAGCGAGCGCGGCGCGAAGAGGCTGTCGACGATCGTCGCGCAGGTGATGCCGACGCCGATCTCGCAGATGCGCGCGCTCGCCGTATCGAACATCGACTCCGGACGGTCGATGCCCGATACGACGACCAGGATCAGCGTGACGGCGAACAGGTGGAACCCATAGGCGCGCGGCGTGCGGTCCAGCAGCGCGCCGCCGAAACCGACGGTGGCCAGCAGGCCGGTGCCGGCGATCAGCAATATCGGCGCGCTGACGAACACGCCGGCCAGCAGCAGCGACGCGATGCCGGCGAAGAAGGTTCCGGCGAACCGGTACAGCGCCTTCGAGCGCAGCGCGCCGCTGGTCGGGTTCATCACCGAGCAGCAGGTGACGACGGCCCAGTAGCTCTGCGGCAGCGCGAGACGCACCGACAACGCATAAGCGAGCATGGCCGAAACGAACAGCTTGATCGAGAAGATCCACTGCGAGGGGCCGAAGCGGATCATGCCGGGCCTCCGGATCGCGCTCGCCGATTCGCGGACGCTTCGTCGCACCCCGTTCGGCGAGCTTCGGGAAAAACCGGCACCGGGCGGCGCATCGGCAGGTTCGTCGTCATGTTTTCAAAAGCAATAGTTGCTTATTGAATTATAAGGATCGACGACCGGCCTGCCAAGAAAAACGGCGTGTTGTTCTGATCGCGAAGATGACGGCAAAAAGCCGACAGTAGTCAGCTATCAGTCAGGAATTGACGGCAACGAGCGGCGGCAACGAGCCGGGCCGGCATGGCCGGGCGTCCGCTTCGGCAGCGGGTGGCTTCGGTAACTGTCGGCTTCGGCAACTGCCGGCTTCGGCAGCGGCCGGCCGGCAGTCAGCGCGCGGCGAGGGGGCGTGCGGCGGCCGATTCCGATTCCGGCTCCGGTTCACGGACCGGGCCGCGTCGGTTGCCGGTCCCGCGCATCGATTCGACGCCGGCGATCCGGTCGCGGCCGGCCTGCTTGGCCGAATAGAGGGCCGCGTCGGCGCGTGCCAGCAGCGCTTCGTCCGGGCGATCGCCGATCAGGGGCTCGTCGGCGCGATGCGTGGCGACGCCGATGCTGACCGTCCAATGCACGAGGTCGCCGTCGTCGAGTTCGAACGGCGCCTGCCGCACGCGTTCGATCAGGCGCGCGGCCATCGTCATCGCCTCGTCGGACCCGGTATCCGGCAGCAGCACCGAGAATTCCTCGCCGCCCAGGCGTCCGACCCGCTCCGGCGACGCGTCGCGGCACAGGTCGGCGAGCGCGCGGATCACGCGGTCGCCGGTCGCGTGGCCGTGCGCGTCGTTGATCGACTTGAAGCGGTCGATGTCGAGCATCAGCACCGAAAGCGGGCTCGCCTGCTCGCCGGCACGCAGGATCTCCCGGTGCAGCATCCGCGCGAACGCGCGCCGGTTGGCGACGCCGGTCAGCGGATCGGTGTTGGACGCCTGCTCGAGCGCGCGTTCGGTCAGGAAGCGCCGCTCGTAGTTGCGTCCCATGCCGGCGCCCAGCAGCACGACGAGCACGCTGCCGGGCAGGATCAGGCTCGCGTACATCGCGTGCGGAAAACCGGCGACCAGCCCGCCGAGCGCCAGCACGTGCGGCGCCAGCGTGACGCCGGTCGTCATCATCAGGTTCACGCGCATCGAGAACGCGCGGCTGACGAAAGGGGTGATGAACAGGAAGTACGTGAAGCCGGCGAAGCTGTAGACGATGCCGTCCTGCAGGCGCGAGGCGATCAGCATGTACAAGGCCTGGCCGCCGAGCAGCAGCATGCCGGCGGCGAACGCCACCTGACGCCGCGCGCGCAGCACCGCGAGCATCGCCGCGGCCGGCAGCAGCAGCAGATACAGCGCGCGCAGCACGAGGGTCTGCCTGGCGCCCTGCGCATCGATCGCCAGATCCCAGATCCACAGCACCGGGGCGAGCACGCTGAGCAGCAGGCACAATCCGACGAGGAACGTGCGATGGTCCTCGAACTTGCGGCTCAGGTACGCGTCGTCGCAGCGCCATTCGAGCGAATCGCGCATCCGATCCCATATGTTGTTGGCAGACAGCGTCGTGACCTCGATCGTCTAGTCGTGACAGGCCGTGGTGACGGCGCCTGCTCCGTCGATTGCGTCCGGCCGGCCGGATTCCGGGAGCGAGCGCCATGCTAGCCAAGGTCCGCCCCGGCGAGGATGCCTTCGGTCAGATGCGCCGGACCGGCCGGCCGCTATCATCGGCAACTCCGTCCTCCGATGCGCCGGCCCGACCCGGCGTCCGTTGCCGCCGATGCCGCGCCGCCAGACGCTCGCCCATATCCTGTTGTTCGTGATGCCGTGCTTATGGTCGGCCAACTACATCGTCGCAAGGCTGGCGGTCGGTGTGGTTGCGCCACACCTACTCGCGTTCCTGCGCTGGGGCCTGGCCTTCGTGCTGATGCTGGCCTTCCAGGCGCCGGCGCTGCGACGGCACTGGCCGGCCTGGCGCGGCGAGTGGCGCGACATGCTGGTGATGGGCGCGCTGGGCATGTGGATCTGCGGCGCGTTCGTGTATCTGGGCGCGCGCACGACCAGCGTGACCAACATGAGCCTGTTGTACGCGATCGCGCCGGCGATGATCGCTGCGGCGTCGGCGTTCTGGTTCGGCGACCGGCTGGGCGCGACGCAATGGGCGGGCGTCGTGCTGGCCGTTGTCGGGACGCTGGCCGTGATCTTCAAGGGCCAGTTCGCGTCGTTGGCCAGCGTGCGCTTCTCGTCCGGGGACCTGTGGATCGTCACGGCGGTGATCGCCTGGACGCTGTACTCGCTGATGCTGCGCGGCCGCCCGACGGTGCTCGACCCGTTCGCGCGGCTGACGATGATCGCCGCCGGCGGCCTGGTCGTGCTGGCGCCGCTGACGCTGATCGAGGGCGCGATGCTCGGTTGGCCGAGCTTCGATCGGCGGTTGTGGATGCTGGTCGTCGTCGCCGCGCTGCTGCCGGCGTTCGCCGCGTATCTGGCGTACTCGTGGGTGCAGCGCGAGCTGGGCGCGGCCCGGGCGGCGCTGGCGCTGTACATCCAGCCGCTGTACGCGGCGCTGCTGGCCTGGCTGCTGCTCGGCGAGCCGCCGCGCTGGTATCACGCGCTGGGCGCGGCGCTGATCCTGCCGGGCATCTGGCTGGCTTCGCAGAGGGTTCGTTTGGCGAAACCTTAGGGGGGTTAGCGCCCGGCGTGCCGCCGGCGGTGCCCGACAGGGACACCGAATCCACCTACCGCTTATATAATCAGCTTCGCCGTCGCCCCGCTCGACGCGCACGAACTCACGACGGAGACGCACGGCGCGCGGCGCCGTTTTCATTGGATGAACCCATTCGTCAGTGGCCCGGTGCTGGGCACGCTGCTGCGCCTGACATGGCCCAATCTGGTGGCCATGGGCTCGCTGATGTTCGTCAGCGTGGCCGAGACCTGGATCGTCGGGCGGATCGGCCTGTCGTCGCTGGCGGCGATGTCGCTGGTCTTCCCGTTGATCATCCTGATGCAGAACCTGGCCGGCGGATCGATCGGCGGCAGTGTCGCAGCGCTCGTCAGCCGCGAGCTCGGCCGCGGCAGGCCCGACGAGGCGAACGCCATCGCCGTGCACGGGCTGGTCATCGCCTTGGTCATCGGCCTGGCCTTCCTGCTGTTCTTCCTTACGCAGGGGCCGTGGCTGTACCGGCTGCTGGGCGCCAAGACCGACGACGTGTTGTCGATCGCCGACGGCTATTCGTCGGCGCTGGCCGTCGTTCTGCCGATCATGTGGTGGTGGATGGTGCTGTCGGCGGTGCTGCGCGGCGTCGGCAACATGTGGCTGCCGGCGCGGCTGACGCTGATCGCGGCCGTGATCCAGCCGCTGCTCGGCGCCGGGCTGGCGCTGGGGATCGGCCCGCTGCCGGCGCTGGGCATGGTCGGCATCGCGATCGGGCAGATCGTGCCGACGCTGCTGTGCGCGCTGTTCGGCCTGTGGTACGTCGCCAACGGTCGCGCCGCCGTGGGCTTCACGATCGACGGGCGCCTGCCGCGGCTGCGGTTCGCGACCTTCGCCAAGATCCTGAAGCTCGGCGGGATCGCCAGCCTGCAGACGATGCAGTCGATGCTCATCGTCATGGGCGTCGGGCGACTGGTCGCCGAGTTCGGCGTCGAGGCGCTGGCCGCCTACGGCATCGGCGCGCGGCTCGAGGTGTTGCTGATGAACGTCGTCTGGGCGTTCGGCGTCGCCTCGGTGCCGCTGATCGGCATGTCGATCGGCGCCGGCAATGCGCGGCGCGCGCGCCGCGCCGCCTGGGCGGCATCGGCCGTCTCGGCGACGATGATGCTGGTCATCGGCGGCACGCTGGCGCTGCTGCCCGAGCTGTGGCTGCGGCTGTTCACGTCCGATCCGGCGACGCTCGAGGCCGGCCGGCAATACCTGCGGCACGTCGGCCCCTGCCTGGTGTTCCTGGGCCTGGGCGGCGCGCTGTATTTCTCGTCGCAGGGGGCCGGTCATCTGGTCGGGCCGCTGCTGGCGTCGACGCTGCGGCTGCTGGTCGTCGTCGGCGGCGGCACGTGGCTGCAGGCGCGCGGCGCGAGCCTGGGCGCGCTGTTCATGATGATCGGCGTGGGGATGGCCGTCTATGGGCTCGGCACGATGCTGGCCGTGCGGTTCACCCGCTGGGAGGCGCGGCCGGCGCCGGTGGCGCGGGCGGAGGCGGCGGCCGGGTGAGTTCTGCCTTCCGCTGGCTTGGCATATACGCGAACTGATTTCGACATTTAGTGCGTCTTGCACATGGTTGATGCGGCCACCGGCTTGGAGCCATGTTTCGACTATCGTCTAGTCGACATCAGCCAGGAGCATCAATAGACTATGGCAGAAATCTACTCTGCTTCTGATAGCGCTCGGCGAGAATAAACAAACGAATTCGCCCTGTTTGATAATGAATGAAGAGAGTGTGTGTTGTTTTCAACAATCATCGGAGTTGACGTTTTGTTCGTGCTTTTGGTTGTGTGAAATACAGAGCTCCCACGTGATCGATTCATCTATGTCTATGGAAAAATTCCTACACTCGAGCATTGCTTGATGGTCGAATAGTTCTTCGCCTATGTTGGGGGCCTCTGCGCTAACAATCATCGCAGCTATTTTTCTACCTTGGCTCGCCTTTAATCGGAATTCTCGTGGAGCGCGTGCCGCCAGGCGAGGCGATGCACAGAGCTTCTCTTGATCGGCATGAATCGTCAACTGCGTGATGTCGTCGAACACCGATCCGTAAGTGTCGGCCTCTTCCAAGGAATGCTGGTTTGGTTCTGCAGAAGCCCGAATAACAGTCGTTCGGATTCTTTCGGCTTGATTGTCGACAAGCTGGCGCTCTCCGTTTCGCTAATGATTTTCTCGCGTGAATCTATAAAACTATGTTAGGCAGACAATGATGCGTACGAGAATTGTAGTTCCTCCTGATGCTAACCGACTGCGGTACAGTTTCTTTGATCGCATTGCTGAAGGAATATCACTTTCTCACAAATTGCAATTTGTTGTACTTGCACATTGCCTAAAGGATCTTCCTCATCTTGTGCATGGGCTGTCCAGGCTGGGTGCGATCGCTCAAGTTGTTTGTATCCCATATTCATTAGATCCTAGTTCGCTAAAAGAGCTCGTGCATAGATATGCAGTGACAACGCCGACTCTAGAGGAGTTGCAATCTCCCGAATACTTGACATCTCTCGTTTTGCAGTGTGTTGATAGAACGACTCCGCTTGTTATTGTTGAGATTGGCGGCTACTTCGCCGATGCTTTACCTAAAATAAGAAGCGCCCTCGGATCGCAGCTGAAAGGAGTGATTGAAGATACCGAAGCAGGCCATCGAAGATATATCGAACGGCTAGAACGCCTCCCTTGTCCTGTTGTTTCTGTGGCTAGAAGCCCTCTCAAGGCCGCAGAAGATGCAGCAATAGGGCCTTCTACGGTTCTGTCGATCGAATGGTCGCTACGCTCCGCAGACAGATCTCTACCGGGGGCCTATGCTTTGGTTTTGGGCTATGGAAAGATTGGTAAGGGTGTTGCAACTGCACTGCGAGATAAACATTGCAACGTTGCTGTATACGATACTGATCCAATCATCAGAGCTCAGGCAATTGCGAATGGGTTTCGCGTTCCTGAAAGGAAAGCGGCCCTGCAGTCGGCGGATTTGATTGTGGGTGCATCGGGATGTCGGTCTTTAGTCAAAGAAGATTTTTCTCTGCTAAAAAATGGTGTGGTTTTAGCTAGTGCCAGGCAGAAAAGTGGTTTTTTCTCAGCCACCCAACCGCGCCGAGCTGT
>JASGFT010000089.1:0-20364 GCA_047605425.1 Burkholderiaceae bacterium
AAGGCGCAGACGCGGGTCGATATCGGGATATCGACCCGTGGCTGCAACGCAGCCTGAGTGCCGTACGGTCGCAGCCCGAAGGGTTCGACACGCGACCGATCATCGCCGCCTGAACCGAACGAATGTCACGTTACTTGGGTGTCGAGGTACTAGTGTCGTGAATCAGAAGCGGATCGGCGCTAAGCGGGCGCCGAGCCGCTGACGGATCCCAGGCGGTTTCGCGTCGTCCCGGCCCCCGGCGGCGCGCTGCCGACGATGCCGAGATCGATCAGCGTGGCATCGATCGCCTGCGCGAGCGGCGTATGCGGTTCGGCTCCGATCAACGTCCGCAGCCGCGCGTTGTCCAGGCGCAGCGGTGTGCGCCACAGGTAGCGCATCTCGATCAGCTCGCGCGACAGGCGATGCAGCGGCGTGGCGAGCCGGATCGCCCACCACGGAAACGCGCGGATCGATGGGGAGCGATGGCCGTCGGCGGCGATCCGGTCGCGGATCGCCCGGGCGAGGCTTTCGCCGTCGGCGTCCCAATGGCCGGCCATGTGCAGTCGAGTGAACGCACCGAGGCGGTCGCGTTCGGCCAGCACGCGCGCCAGCGCGGCCGCGACGTCCGGCAGGTAGGCCCATTGATGGCCGACGTTCGCCGGGCCGATCCGCCAGATCCGTCGCACTGGCCCCTCGGTCGGGATCATCGCGCGCGACAGCCAGTTGTTGCCGGCGCGCGGGCCGAAGAAATCGCCGCAGCGCAGGATGATGGCCGGCACCCCGTGCTCGCCGGCTTCGGCCAGCCGCTGCTCCATCGCCGCGCGGATCGCGCCTTTGCGCGTCAGCGGGTGCTGCGGCGCGTCTTCGTGCGGGTCGTCGAACGCGTCCGGTCCGAAGTTGTAGACGGTGCCCGGCAGCACGATCGTCGCGCCCGACGCGCGAGCCGCGGCGATCGTGTGCTCGAGCATCGGCAGCACGGTGCGCGACCACGCCAGGTAGGACGGCGGATTCACCGCGTGCACGATCACCTCGCAGCCGGCCGCGGCGCGCCGCACGTCCGATTCGCGCATCGCGTCGCCGGCGCACCACTCGATCGGGCCGTCGCTCGCGGACGATACGGGCGAGGGAATGCGCCGCGCCATCGCCCGCACCGACCAGCCCTCGGCCGCCAGCCGGCGCGCGACGTGCCCGCCGACGCCTCCGGTCGCGCCGAGCACCAGCACCGAAGAAGGAGCGGCGCTCATGGCCGCGCCTCGTTCGTCGCGGACGCCGATATGCGCCGATGCCGTTGCCGCTTCGACGGCAGGCTGCCCAGCGCCGCGTCGAGCATCGACAGCATCCGTTCGATCTCGTCGTCGCCGACGTTCAGCGCCGGCATCAGCCGCAGCAGGTGCGGGCGCGGCGCATTCAGCAGCAGCCCGGTGTCGAACGCGCGCGAGACCAGTTCGGCGCCGATCGGCTCGACCAGGTCCAGCGCCCACAGCAGGCCGCGGCCCCGCACTTCGCCGAGCGCATGCCGATCCGACAGCGCCGTCAAGCCTTCCGCCAGACGCCGTCCGCGGCTCCGCACGCCGGCCAGGAACGCCGGCGCGAACACCTGGTCGAGCACCGCCTTGCCGACCGCCGCCATCAGCGGATTGCCGGCGTAGGTGCCGCCCTGGTCACCGTGCCGGAAGCAGGCGGCCCGGTGCGTGGCCAGCAGCGCCGCCAGCGGTACGCCGCCGCCGATCCCCTTGCCGATCGTCATCACGTCCGGCCGGATGCCGGCGTGCTCGAAGCCCCAACGATCGCCGGTGCGGCCGACGCCGGTCTGGATCTCGTCGACGATCAGCAGCAGGTCGTGCGCGTCGGTCAGCGCGCGCAGATCGCGCAGGAAGTCGGCGCGCGCGGGCACGACACCGGCTTCGCCCTGGATCGGCTCGATCATCACCGCGACGGTCCGTTCGCCGATCCGCGCGCGCACCGACTCGATGTCATTGAACCGGGCCCTGACGAAGCCCGCCGGTTGCGGCTCGAACAGTCCGCGGAACTGCGGTTTGCCCGAAGCCGCCATCGTCGCCAGCGTCCGCCCGTGGAACGCGTCGTCGAAGGTGATGATCTCGTACGCGCCGCCGCGATGCTCGACGCCCCAGCGCCGCGCCAGCTTGATCGCGCCTTCGTTGGCCTCCGCGCCGCTGCTGCACAGGAAGACCTGGTCGAACGGGCTGTTGGCGACCAGCGCGTCGGCCAGCGCGATCGCCGCTTCGTTGTGATAAGCGGGGCTCGGCGAGATCAGCCGCCGCGATTGGGCGGCCAGCGCCTCGGCAACGACAGGCGGGCAGTGCCCGAGGCTGTTGACCGCCCATCCCTGCACGAAGTCCAGGTACCGCCTGCCGTCCGTGTCGTACAGCCACGAGCCCTGGCCGCGTTGCATGACGGCGGCGGGGCGGGCGGTCAGGTCCATCAGCGCCGATGCGCGGGACGAGGAATCGTTCATCGTCTTTCTCCGTTCGGTGGCGAATGCCATGCGTGCAGTCTGCGGAACTTGTCCGCCAAACGGAATTGGCGAAGAATGCCGTGCAGCCATGCAATTTCGTATGTCATGAGTGCCCGACATCGTCACACTTCACCGCGCATCGCCTGGGATCGCTATCGTTCGCTGCTGGGAGCGATCGAGCACGGGTCCTTGTCCGAGGCGGCGCGCGCGCTGGGCAGCACGCAGCCGACGATCGGCCGCCATATCGCCGAGCTCGAACGCGCGTTCAGGCTGCCGCTGTTCACGCGCTCGCCGACCGGTCTGCTGCCGACGCCGGCCGCGCTCGCGTTGATGCCGTTCGCGCGCGAGATGGCCAGCAGCGAAGCCGCGTTGCGTCGCGCCGCCGACGGCCAGCAGGACGGCGGTAGGGGCGATGAGGATTCGGTGCGCGGGACGGTCCGCGTCACCGCCAGCGAGGTCATCGGCGTCGAGGTGATGCCGGCGATCCTGGTGTCGCTGCGCCAGCGGCATCCTGCGCTAAGGATCGAGCTGGTGCTGAGCAACCAGTTGCAGGATCTGCTGCATCGCGAGGCCGATCTGGCCGTCAGGATGACCGCGCCGACGCAGGAGCAGTTGCTGGCCCGCAAGGTCGGCGACCTGCAACTCGGACTGTTCGCGCATCGCCGCTATCTCGACGCGCGAGGCGCGCCGCGCGGCGTCGATCAGCTCGCCGCCCATGCGCTGATCGGCTACGACGCCGAGACGCCGTTCGTGCGATCGATGGCCGGACAGTGGCCGGGCATCGGCCGTGACGATTTCGCGCTGCGCGCCGACAGCAACCTCGTGCAGCTCGCGCTGATCCGCGCCGGTGCCGGCATCGGCGTGTGCCAGGTGCCGTTGGCCCGCCGCGATCCGGCGCTGCGCCGCGTGCTGCCGAAGAAGATCGGCTGGTCGCTGCCGACCTGGGTCACGATGCATGAGGACCTGCGCCACAGCGCGCGTTGCCGTGTCGTGTTCGACGCGCTGCATGCGGGCTTGGCCCGGCACCTGGCGGCGTAGACGATACGAAAGCGGGCTTGGTCGATCCCGGCGTGCCCGATGCCGCTCGTCGACGGCTGCTTAGCGGCGAGATCGCGGCGCGTATGTTGCGTGCTGCCCGGCAGCGAGCCCATGACTTTCAAGAACGGCATGTTGCTTTGAAGACATTGTCGGTTATCGAAGCTCTGCCCTTCGGTTACCATGGCTCCCGACTGGCACCAGCTCGACTGAGAAGGGCATGTAATGAGGATTTCCGAACCCGTCGCGCTTCCATGCGGCACGGTATTGCCGAACCGCCTGGCGAAAGCCGCGATGACGATCTGGTGATCGGGCACGGGCTCCTGGGGCCGAATTCGCCGATCTCCTTCCTGCGCGACCTGAATGCGTGGGGGGTGCTCGGCTGGTACTACGAGCACCTCTACAGCCTGGCCGACGGCAAGGAGCCGGATCGGTCATTGAGCGCTTTCAAGGCGCTGCTTCGCTATGACCGGATCGAGGGCAGGACGGCCAGGGCCGTAACGGAGCGGACCTGAACAACGGTGCGCACACGCCAGACGGGCGCCGATTTTCCTCGCTGCCAAGTCGATACGGGACGTCGAGGATGCTTTGTGAATCTGTCCGGTCAGCGTCAAGGGCAAGGCGGTACGGGCAGAATTCCGACTGTATCGCAAAGGTAATACGGGTGCTTGACCGTATCGCAAAAGAGATACACAATTCGACTTCGATCAGAGGAGTCGATCATGGCGCATTCCGCAATGCTCCACGTCCGTGTGGATGCTGAAACCAAGGCGCAAGCGACCGAAGCGTTGGCCTCGATGGGGCTTTCGGTGTCGGATGCCGTGCGCATCCTGCTCAAGCGCGTGATCAGTGATCAGGCGTTTCCGCTCGAGCTCAAGGTCCCCAATGCCGAGACCCGTGCCGCGATGGTCGAGGCGCGCGCGATGATGAAGGCTCGCAGCGCACGCTTCGATTCCGCCGACGCCTTGATCGATGACCTCGAAAAAGCCCGCCAGCAGTAAGCGGGCGACACTGCCGCGGGCAAGCGACTATGCCAAGAGCTTTCTGAAGGACTGGCAGCGCTTGACACGATCCGGGCGCTATGACATGAAGCGCCTGAAGGAGGCGATGCTATTGCTCATCGCCAATGACGCGCCGCTCGGCCCCGAGTGGTTCGATCATCCGCTCAAGGGTGATTGGGCCGATCACCGTGAATGCCATATCGGTGGCGATTTCCTGCTTATCTACCAGATGGACGGGGACATCATCGTCTTCGTGCGCGCCGGCACGCATGCGGAGTTGTTCGAAGAATAGCCGGCGTGGAGAAACCGCGGTCAGCAACCGCCGACGATGATGGGCGTTGAGCGCAGGCTCGTCGGAATGAATCAGCTCGCCCTTGGCTAAACCACCGAACCTTAGCGAAACGACCGAAGCGCCGCGCGCAATTCCTCGACGAACAACTGCGGCTGTTCGAACGCAGCGAAATGGCCGCCCCGATCGAGCTCGTTCCAATAGACGATGTTGCTGAATCGTCGTTCGGCCCAACGCCGCGCCGGCGGTGAGATGTCCTTGGGGAAGATGCTCGCCGCCATCGGCGTGCGAACCTCACTGGCGGCGAACTGCCGAAAACTCTCCCAGTAGAGCCGAGCGGATGATCCGGCCGTTCCCGGCAGCCAGTACAGCATGATGTTGTCGAGGATCTCGTCGCGGGTCAGCACATTCAGCGGATCGCCGTCGCAGTCCATCCACTCCAAGAATTTCTCGTATATCCAGGCCGCCTGCCCCGAAGGCGAATCCGTCAGGCCATAGGCGAGGGTCTGCGGGCGCGTGCTCTGCTGTATCGCATAACCGCTGCCCTGATCCTTGTAGTAGCGGGCGCGCGCCAGCAGCGCCTTTTCCCGCTCGTCCATGTCGTCGCGTTGATCACGCCCGGGCGGAGTGGTCACCATGTTCAGGTGGATCGCCACGAGTTCGGGCGGCGCGGCCTCACCCATGGCCATGCTGATGGCGGAGCCCCAGTCGCCGCCTTGCGCCACGTAACGACGATAGCCCAGGCGTCGCATCAGCTCGGCCCAGGCGGCGGCGATGCGTTGCATCGTCCAGCCGGCTTCACGGGGCTTGCCGGAAAAGCCGTAGCCGGGAATGGAGGGCGCCACGACGTGAAAGGCATCGGCGGGATCGCCGCCATGGGCCGCCGGATCGGCAAGCGGTCCGATGACCTTGTGAAACTCGATCACCGAACCGGGCCAGCCATGCGTCATGATCAGCGGCAACGCATCGGGGTTGGGTGAGCGCCGGTGGATGAAGTGAATGTCGACGCCGTCGATGGTCGTCACATACTGGCCGAAACCGTTCAGCTTGGCTTCGCAGTGGCGCCAATCGTATTCGCGCAGCCAGTAGTCGCAAAGATCCTGCAAGGCGGCGAGGGGCACGCCCTGCCGCCAGTCGTCGACGGTTTCCTTTTCCGGCCACCGCGTGTGCGTCAGGCGTCGGCGCAGATCGTCGAGCGCCTCATCCGGCACCGCCAATTGAAATGGTCTGATGAGCTCCGACATGTCTCCACCCTGGTCGTGATGCGGTCACTATAGCGTTTTCGGGCGGCGGTGACTCACAGGGCGACCGAGCAGATGCTGGCGAAGTGAGACCGGACTGACGGTCCGTGCGGTGCGCTTGCTGGCTCTGTGGGACAAGCTCAAGCATCCGCATCCGCCGCAGATTCCGCACGCCTACAAGGCGTTCTTCCTGTGCAGCGTCGAAGGAGGCCGGTTGCTGGCCAACACGGCGGAGACCACCGGGGCCGCCTATTTCCGTTCCGACGCCCTGCCTGCGTTGTCCGAGCATCGGCTGCTCGGCTCGCAGTTGCGGACACTGCTGGAGCACGTACGGCTCGGTCGAACGGAAACCTTGTTCGATTGAGGCCTGGCCCTCGACGATCAGCTTCAGCGGATCGCCGAGCGCGAACCGCAACGAACCGTACAGGCCCTGCTGCTCGGCGCGCGAGCCCCTGGGGTCGGTTCAGCGCTTGCCCGGCCCCATGTAGCCGAACAGGTGGCCGGCGATCTTGCGCATCTGGATCTCCTCCGATCCCTCGGTGATCCGGTAGCGGCGATGATGGCGGTAGATGTGCTCGAACGGCTTGTGCCGCGAATAGCCGATGCCGCCGTGCACCTGCATCGCGCGGTCGGCCGCCTCGCAGACCAGGCGGTTGGCCCAGTAGTTGCACATCGACACCTTGTCCGACAGCTCGATGGCGACCTGGGGCTTGGGCATCTGGTCCATCTCCCACGCGGTCTTGCGGATCAGCAACCGCAGCATCTCGACCTGCGTGGCCAGCTCGACCAGCGGGAACTGGATTCCCTGGTTGCGCGCCAGCTCCTGGCCGAAGGGCTTGCGCTCGCGCGCGTACTTGACGCTCTCGGTCACGCAGTAGTGCGCGGCGCCCAGGCTCGACGCGGCCTGGCGGATGCGGTTCTCGTGGACGAAATGCTGGGCCACCGCCAGGCCGCCGCCTTCATCGCCGAGGATCGTGTCGTCGGCCACCCAGACGTTCGTGAAGCTGACGCGCGGATGATCGGTCGGCATGTTGAACGTCCACAGGTACTCCTCGATCTTCACGCCCGGATCGGTCGCGTCGACGATGAACGAGGTGATGCCGCGCGCGTCGCCGTCCTTGCCCGAGGTGCGTGCGAACAGCAGGCAGTGCGTGGCGACGTGCATGCCGGTCGTCCACATCTTCTCGCCGTCGATGCGCCAGCCTTGTTTGCCGTCGCGGGTCTCGCGCACCGCGCGCGTCTCCATGTGCGTGGCATCCGAGCCGTGGTCGGGCTCGGTCAGGCCGAACGTGACGCGGGCCTTGCCTTCGATGATCTGCGGGATCATCTCGCGCTGCGCCGGCGTGCCGAAGTCGCGCAGCATCAGCACGATCGGCGCGTTCATCACGATCGAGTGCTCGTTCTGCAGGTCGTTGTGCAGGCCCAGTCCCTGCGACGCGAAGTGGTCGCGGATCACGGCCATCCACAGGTTGTTGCCGTCCTGGCCGCCGTATTCCTTCGGCAGCCCGAAGCGCAGGTGGCCGGCCTTGTCCGAGCGGTTCTTGGCCTCGCGCAGCAGCGCTTCCCACTCGTGCCGCGGCAGGCCGCCGTTCTCGAAATCGGTGCGCGCCCATTCGCGGCGGTGGTCGAAGAAGCGCTCGTTGTCGTCCTGCGCCTGCAGCGGCTTGATCTCGGCCGCGATGAAGTCGTCGAGCGTCTTCAGGTAGGCGACCAGTTCGGGTTCAAGGTTGAAGTCCATCGTTCGTCTCGCTATCGGATTGCCGCGGCGGGTGGGCTGGGCGGGTGCTTCGGTCTTGGCCGGCGGCGATGCGCCGGTACGATTCGTACTTCGGTTGGTCGACGGCCAGCTTGGACAGCGTCGTCGCCCACAGGTGGTCGGCCAGCCCCGGCGTATCGAGCGTCAGGCGGCCGTCGGCGATGCGTCCGCACAGCTCGCGATTGAGCGCGCGCAGCTCGTCCTCGTCGGGCTGGCGCGGGATCTTGCCGCTGCCGAGCAGCGCGTGCAACCGGGCCAGCTCGAGCGGCTCGTCGACCGGCTGCGCCTGCAACTGCCGGATCACGATGTCGATCGCGTTGGCGGCCACGCGCGCATGGAACGCGGTGTGGCCGCTCAGTTGCGGCATCGCCTGCTCGCGCAGGAAGACGGCGACGGCCGTCAGCAACTGGACCGGGGTCGGCGTGTCTTGCATCAGAGGCTCCCGGCGCGCGGCGCCAGCAGGTTCAGCAGATCGATCTCGGTCTCGGATGAGCGGCGGCCGATCGTCGCCTTCTCGACGCTGGTTTCGGCGCCGCTCAGCACGGCCTGCGCCATCCGCTCGCACATGATTCCCCACTTGAGCGTGCCCAGCGTTTCCCAGAAGCGCACGCGCGCCGGGTCGACCCGTCCCCCCGCCGCTTCGTAACCGGCGAACAACTGCTCGCGTTCGCCGAAGCCGCCGACCGGCTTGTCGACGACGCCGAAGCGCCAGGAGTTCACGCACAGCCAGCCGAGATCGGCCATCGGATCGCCCAGGTGCGCGAGCTCCCAGTCGAGCGCGGCGACCAGCCCCTGCTCGTCGACCATGATATTGCCGTTGCGGAAATCGCCGTGCACGAGCCGGGCGTCGGCGCGATCGACGACGCCGTTGCCGGGCATCCGCGGCAACTGGTCCTTCAGCCAGCGGAACGCCAGCTCGAACACCGGCTTGATCGTGCCGTGGCCGCGATGCGTCGTGATGTATTCGTCCAGCTCGGCGGCGGGCCCGGCGATGCGCAAGGGCGGCAACTCGTCGAGCGGTATCCGGTGGATGCGCGCCAGCGCCGCGCCGCACTGGTAAGCGAGCTCGTCGCGCGCCGCCGCGAAGCGGGCATCGGTCGCGATCTTGCGGCCCAGCGTTTCGCCCTGCAGCCGCCGCATCAGGAAGCCGTCGCCGAGTCCGTCGTCGGGGGCCAGCACGTGCAGCACCTCGGGCACCGGCACGCCGTGCCGCGCCGCCACCCGGATCAGCGCGGCCTCGGTCTCCAGGCCCGCATTGGCCGACGTGCGCCGCGGCCTGCCGCCGGCCGGACCGCGCCGCATGATCGCCTCGATGCGGGTCGATGCCGATTCGGGTTCGATGTCGAACGACCAGGTCTGCTGGCTGGCGCCGCCCGAGAGCCTGCGCAGTCCGGTCACGCGCGCGGGGCCGCCGGCCAGGCGCGGGGCGAGTCGATCCAGTTGTCGCGTCAGGCTGTCGATGGTCTCCATCGGCGTCGAAGAGTCTCCTGTTCTGGTCCGCGCGACGGACCGATGCGGGACGGCACCCGCGTGCGGCGATCACGTCCCGGTCGGCTGGACGGTCTTTTGCGTATCGTACAATCGATCAATGCCGTGGGGCGGGGGTTCATTCAATGATTCCGTCCCCGGCGGGACGGGCTTCGGCTACCGTTCCGGTATCGAAGGATAAGGATACTGGAGGAGCACATGGTCGATTCACGTCGGCGTCGGCTCGTCGGCGCGTCGGCGGCAGCGTTCGTCAGCCGCCCCACCGTCTTCAACGGCAGGGTATGGGAGTTTCCGTCGTCATGAACATCCATAGTGTCCCGTTCAAGAAGCTCGCGTGGATGCCGCGCGACATCGACGTCGAGCGCCGCGCCGACGGCGTCATCGTCCTGCGGTCGCGCCTGCCGCTCGAACCGTACGCGCGTCACGTCCCGGCGCTGTTGCGGCAGTGGAGCGAGCAGCGTCCCGATCACGTCTGGCTCGCGCAGCGTCGGGGCCCGGATCGCCAGTGGGACAAGCTCACTTATGGCGAGGCGATGCGCCGCGTCGACGCGCTGACGCAGGCGATCATCGACACCGGGCCGACGGCCGATCAGCCGATCGCGATCCTCAGCGGCAACAGCATCGAGCACGCGCTGCTGACGCAGGCGGCGATGCAGGCCGGCGTGCCGGCCGCGCCGGTGTCGCCCGCGTATTCGCTGATGAGCCAGGACCACGCCAAGCTGCGCTACATCTTCGGGCTGATCCGGCCCGGCATGGTCGTCGTGCAGGACGGGCCGACGTTCCAGCGCGCGCTCGACGCGCTCGACCTGCAGGGCATGACCGTCGTGTTCGTCGAGCGGCCGGTCAAGCTGCCGGCGGGCGTGCGCCAGATCGCTTATGAGCAGATGGCGGCGGCCAAGGTCACCGATGCGGTCGCGAACCGCCTGGCGACGATCGGCCCCGATTCGGTCGGCAAGCTGCTGTTCACGTCCGGCTCGACCGGCATGCCCAAGGCGGTGATCAATACACAGCGGATGATGTGCGCGAACATCCGGATGGGCCAGCAGGCCTGCACTCCGCAGCCCGGCGACCCGGCGCCCGTCGTGCTCGATTGGCTGCCGTGGAACCACACGATGGGTGGCAACGCGATGTTCCATGCCGTGCTGGCCGAAGGGGGCACGTTCTACCTGGACGACGGGCGGCCGATGCCCGGCCTGTTCGACGAGACGCTGCGCAACCTGCGCGAGATCTCGCCGACGTACTACGCGAACGTGCCGGCCGGCTACGCGGTGCTGGCGACGGCGCTCGAGAAGGACGACGAGCTGGCGCGTTCGTTCTTCCGGCAGTTGAACGTGCTCGCTTATGGCGGGGCGACGCTGCCCAGCGACCTGTACGACCGGATGCAGGCGCTGGCCGTCAGGTGGGCCGGGCACCGGCTCGTGTTCACGACCGGCTGGGGTTGCACCGAGACCGCGCCCACCGCGACGTCGACGCACTGGGAGACCGAACGCGTCGGCCTGATCGGCCTGCCGTTTCCCGGCGTCGAGCTGAAGATGGTGCCGACCGGGCCCAAGTACGAGCTGCGGCTGCGCGGCGTGATCGTCACGCCCGGCTACTACAACCAGCCGGAGCTGACGCAGGCCGCGTTCGACGACGAGGGCTTCTACGAGATCGGCGATGCCGGCGTGTTCGTCGACCCGGCCGATCCGGCGCAGGGACTGGTGTTCGCCGGTCGCGTCGTCGAGGACTTCAAGCTCACGTCCGGCACTTTCGTGCAGGTCGGCTCGCTGCGCGTCGCCTGCATCTCCGCCGCCACGCCGGTGATCCACGATGCGCTGGTCGCCGGCCAGGACAGGCCGTACGTCGGGCTGCTCGCCTGGATCAACCTGGCCGCGTGCCGCGCGCTGGTCGGCGAGCCCGACGCGACGACCGAAGCGCTGATCGCGCACCCGCGCGTCATCGAAACCGTCCGCGAAGGCCTGAAGCGGCACAACGCCGAAGGCGGCGGGTCGAGCACCCGGATCAAGCGCGTGCTGCTGATGGTCGAGCCCCCGTCGATCGACTGCAACGAGTTGACCGACAAGGGCTACATCAACCAGCGCGCGGCGCTCGAGCGGCGCGCGTCGCTGGTCGAGAAGCTGTACGCGGAGCCGCCGGCGCCCGAGGTCATCGTCATCCGCTAGCAACCATCGTAAGCGCACCCGCCATGTCGAATTCCGCCGGCTCCCGCTTCCCGTCATGAGCGCGGAGCACATCGCATCGTTCGTCGATCCGGTCATCGACGCCGCCATCGCCGACGGGCGCCTCGTCGGCGCGGTCGTGCTGATCGATCTCGAAGGCCGACCGCTGTATCGGCGCGCCGCCGGCATGGCCGATCGCGAAGCGGGCGCGCCGATGCGCGTCGATACGATCTTCCGGCTGGCGTCGTTGACCAAGCCGATCGTCACGGCGGCCGCGATGGCGATGATCGAACGCGGCCAGGTGTCGATCGACGATCCGGTGACACGCTGGCTGCCGGCGTTCACGCCGAAGCTCAAGGACGGGTCGACGCCGACGCTGACCGTGCGCCACCTGCTGACGCATACCGGCGGGCTCGGCTACGGCTTCATCGAGCCCGTCGACGGCGCTTATCACCGCGCCGGCGTCTCGGACGGCATGGACATGCCCGGCCGATCGATGGAAGAGAACCTGCGGCGCCTGGCCGGCGTGCCGCTGCTCGATCCGCCGGGCGCGCGCTGGCGCTATTCGGTCGGGCTCGACGTGCTGGGGGCCGTGCTCGCCAGCGCGGCGGGCAAGCCGCTGGGCGAGGTCGTCCGGCAGTACGTCACCGACCCGCTGGGCATGCCGGACACCGCGTTCGCCGTGCGCGATCGCGACCGCCTGGCGGCCGCCTATGCCGACGGGTCGCAGGGGGCGGTCCGCATGGGAGAGCGGCATCTGGTGCCGTTCGCCGGGCTGGCCGGCATCGCGTTCGCGCCGGACCGGATCTTCGATCCTGGCTCGTTCCAGAGCGCCGGGGCCGGCATGGCCGGCACGGGTCCGGACATGATGCGCGTGCTCGAAGCGATCCGGCAGGGCGGCGGCGCGGTCGTGTCGCCGTCGATGGCCGAACAGATGATGAGCAACCAGACCGACGATCTGCCGCTGGACCTGGCCGGGCCCGGCTGGAGCTTCGGCTTCGGTGGTGCGGTGCTCGTCGATCCGGCCGCCGCCGGCACGCCGCAATCGCCGGGCACTTGGCGCTGGGGTGGCGTCTACGGCCACACCTGGTTCGTCGATCCGGTGCGCGAGCTGACGGTCGTCGGCATGACCAACACCGCGATCGAGGGGATGGCCGGGCAGTACACGATCGATCTGCGCGACGCGGTGTATTGGGCGCTCTGTTAGCGCCCGTCGCCTGGTCAGAACGACATCGTCGCCGCCAGCCGGAACGTGCGCGGCATCCCTTGCATCGCGAAGCCGTCGTTGAATGGGCCGTACCAGTAGCGCTTGTTGGCCAGGTTCTCGATGAACGCGTTGAACGTCACCGGCGTGCCGCCGATCCGCGTCGAGTACTTGGCGCCGACGTCGAAACGGCTCCACGACGGCAGGCGCAGCGTATTGGCCGAGTCCAGCCATTGCTTGCCGACGTGCACGATGCGGCCGTTGAGCGCGAGGCCCGGCACCGGCGTCGCCCACTGCAGGCCCAGGCGGGCCGTCCATTCCGGCACCGAGAAGCTGTCCAGCCCGGTGTTCACCTGCTTGGCGTCGAAGATCGACACGCCGCCGAACACGCTGAGCGTGGGCACCACGGTGCCCAACACGCTCCATTCGGCGCCGCGGACGCGCTGCTTGCCGCCTTCGATGCGCGTGTTGCTGGCGGCGTCGGTGATGATCGTCGGCCGCTCGATCTGGAACACGTTCAGCGTGTGCGTGGCGCCGCCGCGGCGCAGCTTGACGCCGGCCTCCATCTGCTTGCTCTTGAGCGGCGCGAACGACTGGCCGGTGTTCGCGAAGCCGACGCCGACGGTCTCGCCGGCGCTCAGGCCTTCCATGTAGTTCGCGTAGATCGACGTGTCCTTGTTCCAGGGCTTGAGCACGATACCCAGCGACGGCGAGGCCTTCGATTCATCGTAGTTGGCCTTGCGCTGCTCGACCTGCTGGAAGCGCACGCCCAGCATCAGCAGCAGCTTGCCGTCCAGCGGGTCGATCGTGTCGACGATGGCCAGCGACCTGTAGCGGTTGACGACCGTATAGTCGGGATCGGCCGGCGCGTCCGGGAACACCGGCGCGACCGGGTCGTAGATGTTCTGCGGATAGCCGGTGATCGCGCGGTTGTTCGTGCCTTCCTTGTGCTCGAGGTAAGACAGCGCGGCGTTGAGCCGGTGCTTGACCGGGCCGGTCGCGAAGTTGCCTTCGATGCCGGTTTCGAACGTCTTGTTCTCCGACAGCGTCGTCACGTTGTAGACGAAGCCCTGCGCGTCGCCGGCGTCGTTGAGCACGACCGTGCGCGTGCCGAACATCAGGCCGCGGCCCGCGGCCTTCGAGGCGCCGGCCGCCGCGTACGCGACCCAGTCCGGGTTGAAGCGGTACTCGCCGCGCGTCGCCCAGCCGTGGTTGCGGTAAGCGCCATGCGTGCCGCGGAACAGGTTGGTATCGGAATCCGGTGGCGACAGCAGGTGGCCGAGCCGCGTGAAGCTGTACATCGCCGGGCTGCCGTCGCGGATCTTCTCGCGCGAGTTGTACGCGTCGAACGACAGGCTCCAGTCGTTGCCCGCGTAGTCGAGCGCGATCGAGCCGAAGCGACGGCCCTTCTCCTGCTCGGCCACGCCGGTCTCGCCGCTGCCATAAGCGCCGTTGAAGCGAACGCCCAGGCGCTTTTCCTCGCCGAAGCGCCGGCCCACGTCGATGTGGCCCTGCATGTAGGACTTCGACGAGTAGGACAGCGTCAGGTCGGTGATCGGCTTGGCGCCGGCGCGCTTGGGCACCATGTTGATCATGCCGCCGACCGCGCCCGTCGGCGGCATGCCGGCCAGCAGCGCGTTCGGGCCGCGTAGCACTTCGATGCGCTCGACGTACTCGGTCGGGATGTGGCCGCTGGGCGCCAGCCCGTACAGGCCGTTGAACGCGAAGTCGTCGCCGGCCACGTTCAGGCCGCGCACCATGAAGTGCTCGAACATGTGGCCTTCGTTGGTCGTCTGCCAGACCGACGGGTCGCCTTGCAGCAGGTCGCCGACCGTGCGGGCCTGGAAGTCCTGGATCGTCTGCCGCGTGTAGGTGTTGACCGTCATCGGCGTGTCCATGATGTCGGTATTGCCCAGGATGCCGAGCCGTGTGCCGGTGGACGACAGGCCGCCGGGCGCGGTCGGCGGCAGCGCCTGCGCGTCGCGGCGCGCCTGGACCTCGACGGGCGCCAGGCTGCCGTCACCGGCGGCGGATGCCGCCGAAGCGGGCGCGTTGCCGGGTTCGCCCGAACGCGTGGTTCCCGATGCGTCGGTCGGCGAAGCGGTCTGGGCCAGCGACGGCGTCGTCAGCGAAACGAGCGCGGCCAGCCAGACGCCATGAGCGAGGGCCTGGCGGCGAATGGATGTCTTGTTCATCGTTGCGGTGGGAAAGGGTGAGAATCGATGGGGCCGGATCTTACATGCAAATGGTTCTCATGATCATCCGCCAGAGGGCGCCGGCGACGCACGAAGTTGTCGTTTTTGTCCAACGAGTCGTTGTAATAAGAATCGATCTTTTTCGTGATTTTGCAAATCCGGCATGAACCAGCGTCTGTATAGGCCGACGGCCGATGCCGCCGACCAGTGCTGGCTGCCGCCGGCGCTCGAACGGATGCCCTAGGGTCTGTTCCCACCGAGATCGAGCCCTCGGCCCGCAGGGAGCGCGCCGCAGCGTGCTTCCGGTGCCGCGTGCCGATTCGTGGCCGGCTGCCCGAGTCGCGCACCATCTGCTTCCACGATGCACCGCCAAGGGCGGGGGTGATTCCCGCGATGGTGCGCGCGTCGCCCGGCCGGGCGACGCCGTGCCCGTTCGCTGCGCGCAAGCGAGGCGGATAACGGCCGAAAAGCCTGGCACGGCGCTTGCTCGTCATGACATGTCATAACGAGTTGCGACCATGACCCGACAAGCGAAGCCGACCCGTCTCGAATTGGTGCCGACCGAACGTCGTCCCGACGACATCCGGCCCGGACACAGCCCGCTGTACACGCAGATCAAGGAGATCCTGCGCGGCCGGATCCTGGAGGGTACTTACCAGCCCAACCAGCAGATGCCGTCCGAAAGCGAGATGATGGCCGCCTTCGGCGTCAGCCGCATCACGGTGCGGCAGGCGCTCAGCGACCTGCAGGGCGAAGGCCTGGTCTTCAAGGTGCACGGCAAGGGCACTTATGTGTCCCGGCCGCGCGTCTTCCAGGATCTGGATCGTCTGCAGGGTTTCGACGCTGCGATGCGCCAGAAGGGCCACGAGACCCATTCGAAGGTGCTCAGCCTGAAGGCGGTCAAGCCTTCGCCGCTGGTCCAGGAGCGGCTCGGACTCGGCGCCGACGACGAGATCACGCAGTTGCGGCGGCTGCGCTTCCTCAATCGCGAGCCGATCTCGATCGACGTGTCGTACCTGCCGCTGGCCGTCGGCGAGCGGCTGGCCCGGCACGATCTGGCGGCGCGCGACGTGTTCGCGATCCTCGAGAACGATCTGCAGATCCGTCTCGGTCATGCCGATCTGCAGATCCGCGCGATGCTCGCCGACGACGAGATGGGCCGCCAGCTCGGTACCGAGACGGGCTCGCCGATCCTGTTCATCGAGCGGACCGTCCATACGACCGACGGCAAGCCGTTCGAGTACGAAAACCTGTACTACCGCGGCGACGCGTTCCAGTACAAGGTCCGCGTCTCCGGCGCGCCGGTCGACCCCTCCCGATGATCGACTCTCCTCCATCCAACGCTTCATAAGGGATTCATCATGTTCGAGAAGTCTTCCTTCGTCCCGGGCGGGCGAACGTTTCGGCGCGCGGTGATATGCGCCGCGGCCGCGCTGACGATGGCCGCCGCGTCGCTGCACGCCGAGACGATCACGATCGGCATCGGCACGCAGAACACGACGACCAACACCGTCACCGGCGGCATCGTGCTCAAGGAGCTGGGGCTGCTCGACAAGCACCTGCCCAAGACCGGCAAGTACAAGGACGCGAAGTACGTGCTGAACTGGCAGAACTTCACGTCGGGGCCGCCGGTCACCAACGGCATGATGGCCAACAACATCCACATCGGGATGATGGGCGATTACCCGCTGATGGTGAACGGGGCCACCGGCCAGGCGACCGGCAACGAGACGCAGCTCGTCGCGATCACCGCCTACAACGAGTTCGGCGGCGGCAACGGCATCGTCGTGCCGAAGGACTCGCCTTATTACGATCTGGCCGACCTGAAGGGCAAGCAGGTCTCGGTGCCGTTCGGCTCGGCGGCGCACGGGATGATGCTGAACGCGCTGCAGATGCGCGGCCTGAAGCCCGACTTCTGGACGCTGATCTCGCAATCTCCCGAGATCGGCAGCACGAACCTGAAGGAAAAACGCATCGACGCGCATGGCGACTTCGTGCCGTTCGCCGAACTGCTGCCGTTCCGCGGTTTCGCGCGCAAGATCTTCGACGGCGTCGAAACCAAGCAGCCTACGTTCCACGGCGTCGTCATCCGCAAGGACTTCGGCGAGAAGTACCCGGAGATCGTCGTCGCCTACATCAAGGCGATGATGGAAGCGAACGACTGGGTGCGCGCGAACCCGCGCCTGGCGGCCGAGAAGATCGCCGACTGGACCAAGATCGACAAGGAGGTCGTCTACATCTTCCTGGGTCCGAACGGCGTGCACACGCTCGACGCCACGATCAAGCCGCGCTGGGGCGAGGCGATGAAGGTCGGCTACGACGTGCTGCAGAAGATGAACCTGATCAAGCCGCTGGACACCGCGCGGTGGGTCAACGACGGCTATGTGCGGCAGGCGTTCAAGGAGCTCGGCAAGGACTACGACGCGCAGCTCAAGGTGATGAACGACGTCGCCTACGTGGTGTCGGGCAGCGATCCGGTCTGCAACAAGCCGATCGACAAGCCCGAGGCGTCCGGCCAGATCTGGATCCAGGACGGCGACATCGTCTCGTTCAGCTCCGCGCAATGCACGCTGGCCGGCGTGCGCCGTTTCACGAAGGAAGGAAAGAAGATCGGCGCGGTCTACCTGATGGACCAGGCGCTGAGGATCAAGGTCTTCGCCGACACGGCCTTTTACGCGGTCGGCGGCAACGACGCGAAAGCGCCGCAGGTCGTGCCCTTCCTGCTCAAGAAGGACGCCGAGGAGTACGCGAGCCGGCACGGCGCGAAGCTCGTCACTTATGACGAGGCGCTGTCGGTGCTGTCGAACTGATCGATGAAACCAGGTAATGCGAGGAAGCATCATGCAATCGAACACCTTCTCGGAGGCGTCCGCGGGCGGGCGGCCGGAGAATTCGTCCGGGCGAGCGACGCTGGCTGATCGCCGCCAGGGCGCCGCGGCGGCGGCCAAGGCGGCCGAGGCGGCTGGACAGGACGACGGGTCGGCGGCACGCCGCCGGATCGCGCGCGCCGTCAAGGCCGATGCGGCGCCGTTCCTGCTCGGCTGCGTATCGATCGGCGCGCTGCTGCTGTTCTGGTACCTGGGTACCCGGTACCAATGGAACTTCTACATCCGCTTCAAGAACGTGCCGACCCCTTATGAGGTCGTGCAGCAGGCGATCGAGGTCGCCAGCTCGGACAAGTTCCTGGTCAACATCGGCATGAGCGTCAAGCGGATCCTGTCCGGCTTCGGCCTGGCGACGCTGTTCGGCGTCGCGCTCGGGCTGCTGATCGGCCGCTATCGCGTCGTCAGTCGCCTGATGATGCCGGCGATCGAGGTGCTGCGGCCGATTCCGGCGATCGCCTGGGTGCCGATGTCGATCATGCTGTGGCCGACCAACGAGGCCAGCATCATGTTCATCACGTTCATCGGGGCGTTCTTCCCGATCCTGCTGAACACGGTGCACGGCGTGCACACGCTGGACGGCGTGCTGCTGCGGGCCGGCCGCTGCCTGGGCGCCAACGAGGCGCAGCTCTTTCGCCACGTGATCCTGCCCGGCGTGATGCCGCACGTGTTCACCGGCCTGGCCGTGGGCATGGGCGTGGCCTGGGTGTCGCTGATCGCCGCCGAGATGATCTCGGGCCAGTTCGGCGTCGGCTACTTCACGTGGGAAGCGTACTCGCTCGTCAACTACCCGGCGATCGTCCTCGGGATGATCACGATCGGCGTGCTGGGCCTGGTCTGCAGCGGCCTGATCCGCGTGGCCGGCAACCTGGCGATGCCCTGGCTCGAATTCGCCAACGGAGGCAGGAAATGAGTCTGGTTCATGCAAGGAGCAGCGGCAAGGGGTTCGTGCAGTGCCGCAACATCGGCGTGGTCTTCGGCAGCGACGACACGCGGGTCGAAGCGGTCAAGGACGTGTCGCTGCACGTCAATCCGAGCGAGTTCGTTTCGCTGATCGGCCCGTCGGGCTGCGGCAAGTCGTCGATGCTCAGCATCCTGGCCGGCTTCACGAAGCCCACGTCCGGCGAGGCGACCGTCGACGGCGACCGGATCAGGAAGCCCGGATCGGACCGCGGCGTGGTGTTCCAGCAGTATTCGCTGTTTCCGTGGCTGACCGTGCGCAAGAACGTCGAGTTCGGCCTGCGGATGGCGGGCGTGCCGCGCAGCAAGCGCGAGACCGACGCGCGCACGCTGCTGGGCCTCGCCGGCCTGCTGGCCTTCGAGAATCATTACCCCGACCAGTTGTCGGGCGGGATGCGCCAGCGGATCGGCATCGTCCGCGCGCTGGCGACCAGCCCGCAGGTGCTGTTGATGGACGAGCCGTTCGGCGCGCTCGACACGCAGACGCGCGCCGTGATGCAGGAGATCCTGACCAACATGTGGCAGAGGTTCCGCATCTCGGTGCTGTTCATTACCCACGACATCGAGGAATCGGTGTTCCTGTCGGATCGCATCTACGTGATGACGGCTCGTCCCGGCCGGGTCAAGGCCGAGATCGAGGTGCCGCTGCCGCGGCCGCGCACCGCGCAGATGACGACGACGAAAGAGTTCGCGGATCTGGTACTGCGCTTGAAGGCGTTGATCCGCGAGGAGTCCCTGGCAGCCATGGGATCGGAGTTGAGCGACGGTGGCATCACCGGGTTCGGCATCGACGTCGGTCCGCACGGCATCGGCAACGTGGTGTGAGCGCGAGCCGGCCTGCATTCGGTCTCTTCGAACAAGTACCGCAAACGCAATCTCTCTGACTTTGGAGCTGGCAATGGCCAAGAAACCCAATATCCTGTTCTTCCATGTCGACAACCTGGGCATGGGCGAGCTCGGCTGCTACGGCGGCGGCAAGCTGCGCGGCGCCGATACCAAGCGCATCGACGCGTTCTGCAAGCAGGGCATGAAGCTGACCCACTACGTGGTCGAACCGCAGTGCACGCCGACGCGATCGGCGCTGATGACCGGTCGCTATCCGATCCGCTCGGGCAACCACACGATCGCGCTCGGCGGCAACGGCGGCGGTCTCGTGAGCTGGGAGGTCACGATCGCCGAGATCCTCGAGAAGGCCGGCTACAAGTCCTCGTGCCTGGGCAAGTGGCACATCGGCGCCGAGGACGGACGCTTCCCGACCGACCACGGCTTCGACGAGTGGTACGGCCCGCTGCGCACCTATGACGAGTGCATGTGGCTCGAGGATCCGCACTACGTGCCCGAGCGCGACGGCTATTCGCACATGCACGAGGGCACGAAGGAACAGGGCACGCGGCCGCTGCTCGACGAGCAGTTGACGATGGAAACGAAGAAGACCTGCGACCTGGCCTACCAGAAGCGCGGCATCGACTTCATGCGCCGCTGCGCCGAAAAGAGCGAGCCGTTCTTCCTGTACTTCAACCACTCGCTGATGCACTTCCCGATGTCGCCGCGCGACGAGTTCGTCGGCAAGAGCACCAACGGCGACTGGGGCGACTGCCTGCTGATGCTCGATCACGACTTCGGCGTGCTGCTCGACGAGCTGGATCGGCTGGGCATCGCCGACGACACGATCGTGATCCTGTGCGGCGACAACGGCGCC
>JASGFT010000090.1:0-20253 GCA_047605425.1 Burkholderiaceae bacterium
CGCTGATCCGCCGCGTGCAGGCCGGCGAGAATCCGGAAGTCGAGATGTCGCACTTCCTCGACCACCACGGGTACCAGAACGCGTCGCGGCTGCTCGGCGAGGTCGTGCGGCGCGACGCGGCGGGCACGCCGCACACGCTGATGCTGCTGCAGCAAGCGATCAGCAACGAGGGCGACGGCTGGAACTGGCTGACGAACGCGCTGGCGCGCACGCTGGACGACGCGACGCTGATCGGCCTGTCGGACGCGGAGTTTCGCGAGCAACTCGAGGCGCCCGAGACGATCATGGCGGCGATCGGCCGGCGGCTGGCCGAGCTGCATGCGTTGCTCGCCGTGCCCGAGAGCCCGTCGGCCGGCCCCTTGCCCTACGACCCGGCCGCCTTCGCGCCGCTCGCGGTCGGCCGTGCGCGGATCGACGCGTGGGCCGACGCGACCCAGCACCGGCTCGAACGGGCGCTGCGGGCGATCGAACGCACGGCCGACTGGCGCAGCGAGACGGCGCAGGACGCGGCCCGCAGCCTGCTGACGCAGCACGAAGCGCTGCTGGCATGGCCGCAGACGCTGGCGCGCGAGGTCGAGCGCGCGATGCTGACGCGCGTGCATGGCCACTTCCACCTCGGACAGACGCTGATCTCGGGCGACGACGTCTACCTGATCGGCTTCGACGGCGATCCGGCGCTGCCGCCGGCCGAGCGCCGCCTCCTCGATCATCCGCTGCGCGACGTGGCCGGCTTGCTCCGATCGATCGACTACGCGGCGCAGACGGCGCGGCTCAGCGGCGAGGACAAGACGCCCGGCAGCGCGATGCGCACGCGCCGCGACCAGTTGCTCGATTCGTTCCAGCAGGTGATGGCCGAGGCGTTCCTGCGCGCGTACTTCGATTCGCGCCATGCGCGGCCCGCCGATCCGCGCACGGATGCGCACGAGCCCGCGCTGCTCGAGCTGTTCCTGCTGGACCGCGCCGCGCAGGAGATCGAGCAGGAATCGGTCAATCGGCCGACCTGGCTCGAGGTGCCGATCCGCGGGCTGGCGGCGATGCTGCGCAAGCGGCTCGAGCAGCCGCCCGCCGCGTCCGCGAATCCGCCGGACGCCGCGAAGCCGTGACGGCGGGAAATGGGGTAGGCCGTGTTGGACTTGAACCAACGACCAAAGGATTCAGGTTGGCACGGGTTTCCCCGTTCCCTGGACTATCTCATCACCCGCGTGCGGGACGGCGGCCGGAACGGCGCGGCGTCGCACGGGAGGGTGCCGGGCGCTCGTGGGATGCTTATCGGCTCGGCTCCTCGCATCCTAGTCTCTGCACCTTCTCGCCTACCAGTCCGCGGACTTGCCTTCGGCGAGCTTGGCTCAGGATCGCCGTGTCCGGACGCTTCGCCCGGACGGACGGTTTCCCTGAATTCACCCGGTTTTTCCACTGGTGCTTTCGCACCAGGGTCACCATGTTGATGAGTCCTCTGCTCTGACCAACTGAGCTAACGGCCCATGCCGGCCCGCGTGGCGGACCGGAAGAGTTCGCAGTATAACGAAAGCCCTCGCGCCCGGACGGCGCGGCGGCCCTCGACGACGGGACGCGGGACGTGTCGGCCGCGCGTACGCGCGGGGAAGCGGGCGCCGATGGCCGCGCCCGGCGAAGCGCTCTATGATGGGCGCGGACATCAGGGGAAGACCATGCGTTGGGAAGGCGAACGAGAGAGCACGAACGTCGAGGACCGCCGCGGCGGCGGCGGCGGCGGTTTCGGCATACCGGTCCGCGGACGCGGCATCGGCCTGGGCACGGTGGCGATCGCGCTGGTGGCCGGATGGATCTTCGGCATCAATCCGTTGACGCTGCTGGGCATGTTCGCGGGCGGCGGCGGGCCGGTGGCCGAGGCGCCGACGCAGGCGCCCGCCGCCCGCACCGGTACGCCGGACGACACCGGCGGGCGTTTCGCGTCGGTGGTCCTGGCCAGCACCGAGGACGTCTGGACGCGCATCTTCCAGCAGGCCGGCGCGCGCTACGAGCCGCCGCCGCTGGTGCTGTACTCGGGCCGCACGCGTACCGCCTGCGGCCTCGGCGAAGCGGCGGCCGGACCGTTCTACTGCCCGGGCGACCGCAAGGTCTACGTCGATCTGGATTTCTACCAGATCCTGAAGAACCGGCTGGGCGCGCCCGGCGATGCCGCGCAGGCGTACGTGATCGCGCACGAGGTCGGGCACCACGTGCAGAACCTGACCGGCACGATGAACAAGATCGAGGCCGCGCGCCGTCAGATGAGCGAGGCGCAGTACAACCAGGTTTCGGTGCGGCTCGAGTTGCAGGCCGATTGCTATGCCGGGATCTGGGCCTACCATTCGCAGCAGGCCAAGCGCTGGCTGGACGCCGGCGACATCGAACAGGCGATCAACGCCGCCGCCGCCGTCGGCGACGACCGCCTGCAACGGCAATCGCAGGGCATGGTCCGGCCCGAAACGTTCACGCACGGGTCGTCGGCGCAGCGCGTGCGCTGGTTCAAGACCGGCGCGCAGAGCGGCGACATCAATCAGTGCGACACGTTCTCGCGCAACGCCGGTTGACCCCCCGCGGCGCGCGCCGCGATCGGCGCCGCCCGTTCCGGTGCCGGCTCGTCGTCGAATGCCCAGATCTGCACGAGACGGCCGAGCATCTGCACGAGCTCGACCTGCCGGTTCGTTCCGGTCTTCGCGAAGATCGCCTTGACGTGATGGCGGACGGTGTTGACCGATACGCCCAGTTCGAACGCGATTCGCTTGATCGTCTTGCCGGTGGCCAGCTCGGCGGCGACCCGCGCCTGCGCGCTCGTCAGGCCGAAGCAGCGCATGACGTTGGCCGACAGATCGAGCGACGCGAGCGGAACGTTCTCGAACGTCAGCAGCACCAGGATCTGGCCGTCGACGGCGCCGGCCGTGAACGGCGTGAACACCGATAGCGACACGCCGAGCTGCCGCGGGCGGCCCCGGCGGATGGCAGCCGACCTCGAGGCCTGAAGCACGACGTGGCCGTGATCGGCGCCGGCGGATCCGGCCGCCAGCGCGGCGAGCAGCGCGCGCTGGCTGGCACCGTCCGGGCAAGCCAGACGACCATCGGCGAGCGAAACGAACGCCCCCGCGCAAAGCAACTCATTGCCGCGGCGGTTGCTGGCGACGACGTACTGCTGCGCGTCGATGAGGATGGCCGGACATTCGGCGCGACTGAACATGGGAATCTTCCGCTGGCGTGGGAGCGGACGCCACGGCTCTGCCCCCCATCAGAAACATTATGGAAAAAGTATCGATGATACGAAGCGCTGCCGTAATATGGCCAGAGGTCGAGCCGGAAGCGTGAGATCCGGACTCTTGTCATGCCTCAAATCGTCCCAATGGGCTACCCAAGTAAAATCACCTGTCCGAATGGACGGTCGTGCAGATGGTGAATCCGCGTTCTTCCGGCTCGGGCAGTTGTAGCTCGTCGTTGCGAATCCTGCTGATCGACCCGCATGCGCTGTTCCGGCACGGCATGCGGCAGTTGCTGGCCGGGCTCGAGCGTCCGCTCGAGCTGATCGAGGCCGACCACGTCGGCAAGGCGCGCGACGCGGCGCCGCAGCCGGTCGATCTGGTGCTGACGGCGCTGTCGTATCCCGATCTGTCTCCGCTGGACGCGCTCGACGTGGCGCTGAAGTCGTTTCCGGAAGCGGCCGTCGTCGTCGTGTCGGGGCGGGACGATCCGACGCTGGTGTTCGAGGCGCTCGAACGCGGCGCGCAAGGCTTCATCCCGAAGTCGTCGACGTCCAGCGTGCTGATCTCGGCGCTACGGCTGATCCTGGTCGGCGGTCTGTACCTGCCGCGTCACGTCCTCGACTATCGGCACGTGGCCGACGTCCCGGCCGCCGGCCGCCCGGCGGCGCCGGCCGTCGCGAACGATGCGCCGAACGGGACGCAGAAGGCGGCCCCACCGGCGGCCGGGCCGAAGACGAGCATCGTGTCGAGCAACCGATGATCACCTCGCCGCCGTCCCCGGTGCTGCTGAAAACCTTGTCCGGCATCGGCGCGGTCGTTGGCTCGGCGATCGACCAGACGCCGCCGCATGCCGGCGGCGCGCGCGTGCAGATGACCGAACGGCAGCGACAGGTGCTGGTCTGCGTCGTGCGCGGCATGTCGAACAAGGCGATCGCGCGCTCGATGTGCCTGTCCGAGAGCACGATCAAGCAGCACCTGTCGTCGGTGTTCAAGCTGCTGGGCGTCAACACCCGCACGCAGGCGGTGCTCGCCGCGACGCGACTCGGGCTGCAAGCCGTCGATCGGGCGCCCGGCGATGGCGTCATCGGGCGGATGGCGCCACCGGCCGACATCGAGATGCTCGGCAGCGATAGCTGAGGCTTTCGCTGCCGGCCGCCGTCACTGTCCTTCGAGGAAGCTCTTGAGCTTGTCGGCGCGGCTCGGGTGGCGCAGCTTGCGCAGCGCCTTGGCCTCGATCTGACGGATGCGCTCGCGCGTGACGTCGAACTGCTTGCCGACCTCTTCGAGCGTGTGATCGGTGCTCATCTCGATGCCGAAGCGCATCCGCAGCACCTTGGCCTCGCGCGGCGTCAGCGAATCGAGGACTTCCTTGACCACGTCACGCATCGATCCGTGCAGCGCGGCGTCCGCCGGCGCCAGCGTGGCCGTGTCCTCGATGAAATCGCCCAGGTGCGAGTCGTCGTCGTCGCCGATCGGCGTCTCCATCGAGATCGGCTCCTTGGCGATCTTCAGGATCTTGCGGATCTTGTCCTCGGGCATCTCCATCTTGTCGGCCAGCGTCTGCGGGTCCGGCTCCAGGCCGGTTTCCTGCAGGATCTGCCGCGAGATGCGGTTCATCTTGTTGATCGTCTCGATCATGTGAACCGGGATGCGGATCGTGCGCGCCTGATCGGCGATCGAACGCGTGATCGCCTGCCGGATCCACCAGGTCGCGTAGGTCGAGAACTTGTAGCCGCGCCGGTACTCGAACTTGTCGACCGCCTTCATCAGGCCGATGTTGCCTTCCTGGATCAGGTCGAGGAACTGCAGGCCGCGGTTCGTGTACTTCTTGGCGATCGAGATCACCAGGCGCAGGTTGGCCTCGGTCATCTCGCGCTTGGCCTTGCGGGCCTTGGCCTCGCCGGTGGCCATCTGGCGGTTGATCTCCTTCAGGTCGGACAGCGGAAGCACGACGCGGGCCTGCAGGTCGATCAGCTTCTGCTGCAGATCCTGGATCGACGGGATGTTGCGGCGCAGGATGTCGACGTACACCGGATTGCCGGCGACCTCCTTCTCGGCCCAGCGCAGGTTGATCTCGTTGCCCGGGAACGTCGCCAGGAAACGCTCGCGCGGCATGCCGACCTTGTTGACGGCGATGTCGGCGATCGCGCGCTCGAGCGTGCGCACCTCGTCGACCTGCGTGCGCAGCGTATCGCACAGCTTCTCGACCATCTTGGCCGTGAAGCGGATCGTCAGCAACTCGTCCTGGATCTCGGTCTGCGCCTTCAGGTAGGCCTTGGACTTGTAGCCTTCCTTCTCGTACGCGACCTTCATCTTGTCGAACCAGCCGTTGATGCGCGTGAACTTGTCGAGCGCCTCGGCCTTGAGCTCTTCGAGGCGCGCGGTGTTGGCGGCGGCCGCGTTGTCGCCGTCGTCGTCGTCCTCGAAGTCATTGTCCGACGACGACGAGGACGAAGGCGATGCCGACGAAGCGCTCGAACGGAAATCGTCCTCCGCGGCGTTCGGGTCGATCAGGCCGTCGACGACCTCGTCGATCCGCATCGATCCGCCGACGATCTTCTCGGCGTGCGTGAGGATCTCGTGGATCGTCGTCGGGCAGGCGGAGATCGCCTGGACCATGTGCTTGAGCCCGTCCTCGATCCGCTTGGCGATCTCGATCTCGCCTTCGCGCGTCAGCAGTTCGACCGAGCCCATCTCGCGCATGTACATGCGAACCGGGTCGGTCGTGCGGCCGAACTCGGAATCGACGGTCGACAGCGCGGCCTCGGCCTCTTCCTCGGCGTCTTCATCGGACGACACGACCGGCGTGTTGTCGTTCATCAGCAGGGTTTCGGCATCGGGCGCCTGGTCGTAGACCGAGATGCCCATGTCGCTGAACGTGCTGATGATCGACTCGATCGCCTCGGCGTCGATGACGTCGTCGGGCAGGTGGTCGTTGATCTCGGCGTAGGTCAGGAAGCCGCGCTCCTTGCCGAGCTTGATCAACTGCTTGAGCTTGTTGCGCGTGGCTTCGCGATCGGCCTCGGTCATGTTGGGGCGGCCGCCGAACTCCTTGAGCAGCGCCTTTTCCTTCGCGCGGCTGCCGCGCTTGACCTTGACCGGCGCGACGCTGACCTCGGGCACGTCGGGGATGACCTCGGCGTCGCCCTCGCCATCCTCGAAACCGTCGGACTGGTCGTCTCCGGCCAGATCGTCACCGGCATCCAGATCGAGATCGTCGGTCACCGCGGCCTTGCCGGCCTTGCGGCCCGGCTTGCCGGCCGCCTTCTTGGCGGCCTTGGCGGGCTTGGCGGCCCGTGCGGGCGCCGCCTCGAGTGCGAGCACCTCGCCGTCGTCGACCGCCTTGGCCTTGGCGACGGTCTTGCGGGCGGTCTTGGCCGGCGCCGGCCGAGGGGCCGGGGCCTGGCTCGCGACGCTCTTGACCGTGCTGGACGCGGCCCGGGCGGCCGGCTTCGCGGCGGCGGGCGCCTTGCCGACCGGCACGGACACCGATTGACGGATCGCCGTCTTGGCCGCGGCCGCCGTGCCGACGCGAGCCGCCCCGCCGCGAGCGCCCGCCTTGGCCGCCATCGCCTGGACGTCCAGCGCCCTGTCGTCCGCCGCTGCGCGCGACGCCTTGTACGCCGTCGCCGGCGCTGCTTTACCTGTGGGTTTGTTGCTCACCTTGCCTGCCGTCCTGGCGGAGCGCGCCGGAATGGCCGCTCCACTCGTCATGCCATTGACCCTTGCCACTGTCTTCGATGCCGTCGCCGCCGCCGCGCGCACCTTGCCAGCCGTCGTCGGGCGGGCCGTGCCCGCCGCCTTGCCGGGTTTGCCGGCTGCTGGATGGTCGCCGCCCCTGCGGGAAGCGCCGACGCTCGAAGACGATGTGGCTCCCGATGACTGCCCGGCCTTCGGCCGCCGGGGTTCGTGTTGCGCTGCCGCTGCACCGACTCGCTTCATCCGCACGGTAGACTCTCTCCGTCTGATGCGACCGAGGCGGACCGGGCGGCGTGACGATCCACGTCACGACCCGGACATCGCCGTCATCGACCCGGCGCGACCGCTTCGATGGTTACGCCGTGCACGATCTTCCACGTTGGGGAACCTTGCATTATATCAAGCCTTGATCCGAAGCGCCTGCAGCTCCTGTAGCCGCAAACGATCCTCGGCATTGGCCAACCCGCCGGCGACCAGCGCGTCGATGGCTTCGCGCAGCCCGCGCTGCCGCAGTTGCCGCAACGCACCATCGAACTCCATCCGCGCGTCCTCGAGACCCATGTCGACGACGATCTGCCGCGGCGCGCCGGCCTGGCGCTCGAGCATCCGGATCATCTCCGGCGATCGTTCGCGCAGGGACTCGCAGACGACCGCGAACGATGCGCCGGCGGGCAGCGTGCGCAGCAGCGCCAGCCAGCCGGTCAACGCGTCGGGCAGGAACCGCTCGTCGACCGGATCGAGCGCGAGCGTCGGATGCAGCGCGGCGAGCAGGCAAACCCGGCTGAGCAGCGCCGGCGGACGGATCGGCACGCGCAGCGGCGGCGCCCCGTCGAAACGTCCGCCCCACCCCGCCTCCGACCGGCGATCGCGTCGTGGACCGCCTCGCCAGCCCGACGCGCCGCGGCCGCCGCGCCCTTCGTCCCGTCCGTCCGGCGCCGGGCGCCAGCCGTCCGGATCGGCCCGCGCCCAGCCATCGTCCCGCGCCCAGCGGCCATCGGGCGGCGACGCCCCCCGGTCGTCCGCCGACCGACCGCGGCCGCCGGCGTACGACGATCCCGCCTCCGACGACCGGGCGCCGCCGGCCGACGGATGGCGTTCGGCCGGCGATCGGCGATCGGCGCGATCGCGCGCGGCGGCCTCGCCCTGGCGCAGATAGTCGTTGAGCTCGCCGGTGCCGATCCGCGCGTACTCGGCGACCCGATGCACGAGCTGCATCCGCAGCGCCACCTGCGGCATCGCCAGCAGCAGCGGCCGGGCCTCGGCCAGGAAGCGGGCGCGGCCCTCGGCCTGCTCCAGGTCGACACGGCTCGACAGCTCGCGCAGCAGCAGCGCCGACATCGACTCGGCACCGTCGAGCAGGCGGGCGAAGCCGTCGGCGCCGTGCTCGCGCACGAAGCTGTCCGGATCGTGCTCCGGCGGCAGGAACAGGAACTCGAGCCGCTTGGTGTCGGCCACCATCGGCAGGCAGGCCTCGAGCGCGCGCCACGCGGCCTTGCGGCCGGCCTTGTCGCCGTCGAACGCGAAGACGACGCGCTCGACCTGCCGCAGCAGCTTGCGCACGTGGTCGGCGGTGGTCGCGGTGCCGAGCGTGGCGACCGCGTTGCGAACGCCGTGCTGCGCGAGCATCACGACGTCCATGTAGCCTTCGACGACGATCGCGCAATCGGTCTCGCGCATCGCCTCGCGCGCCTCGTGCAGTCCGTACAACTCATGGCCCTTGGAGAACAGCGGCGTCTCGGGCGAGTTCATGTACTTGGGCTCGCCCTTGTCGAGAACCCGGCCGCCGAAGCCGATGATCTGCCCGCGCGCGTTGCGGATCGGGAACATGATGCGATCGCGGAAGCGGTCGAAGCGGCGCCGGCGGGTCGGGGTCGGGGTCGGGGACGGAACCGAAGCTGAAGCCGAAGCCGAAGCCGAAGCCGCGGTCGGCGTCGCGGCGCCGGCCGCGGCCGCAGGCGGGACCGCGGCGGTCGGGTCGGCGCCGGCACGCGCGGCGCCTGCGGCACGCGCGGCACCACCAGCACCACCAGCACCACCAGCACCACCAGCACCGACAGAACCAACGGAACCAACGGAACCACCACCACCGACGGAGCCGGCCGCCGGCCGGTCCGCGGAAACGGCATCGCCGGCGCCCGCCGCTCCATGGGTTGGCGCGGCGTCGTGCTCGATGACCATCCCCGTCGTCAGCAGCGCCTGCGCGTCGTAGTCGGGCACCGCTGCCTCGAGCCCGCGCCAGGCATCGGGCGCGTAGCCGATGCCGTAGCGGGCGGCGGTCTCGCCGCTCAGGCCGCGGCGCTTCAGGTAGTCGATCGCGCGCGGCGTGTCCTTGAGCCGGCGCTTGTAGAACTGGGCGATGCGCGCCATCAACTCGAGCAGGTCCGGGTCGCGCGACGCCACCGACGCGGTCTCGCCGCCGCGGCCCGGCTCGTGCGGGACCGTCAGCCCGACGGACTGCGCGAGCTCGGCCACCGCGTCGGGGAACGACAGCCCCAGGTGCTCGATCAGGAAACCGATCGCCGTGCCGTTGGCGCCGCAGCCGAAGCAGTGATAAAACTGCTTGATCGGCGCGACCGTGAACGACGGCGATTTCTCGCCGTGGAACGGGCACAGGCCCAGGTAGTTGGCGCCGGCCTTCTTGAGCTGCACGTGGCGGCCCACCACGTCGACGATGTCGACCCGGGACAGCAACTCCTGGATGAATGACTGCGGGATCACCCGCCTACTTTATCGCTGCGCGCGCGCGCCATGTCAACGCGCGAGCCGCGCCTTGACCCGGGCCGACACCGCCGACAGGTCGGCGCGCCCGGCCAGCCTGGCCTTGAGCGCGCCCATCACCTTGCCCATGTCCTGCGGCCCGGCCGCGCCGACGGCCGCGACGGCCGCGTCGATCTCGGCGGCGATCTCGTCGTCGCCGGCCTGCTGCGGCAGGTAGGCGGACAGCGCGTCGAGCTCGGCTTTTTCTTTGGCGACCAGGTCGTCGCGGCCGGCGGCCTCGAACTGGCCGATCGAATCCTTGCGCTGCTTGCACAGCTTGTCGACGATCGAGACGATCTGCGCGTCGTCGGCGACGATCCGCTCGTCGACCTCTTTCTGCTTGATCGCGGCCAGCAGGCCGCGGATCGCCAGCAGCCGGTCGGATTGCCTGGCGCGCATCGCGGCCTTCATGTCATCGTTGATGCGCTGGAACAACGGCGAACGCGGCGCGGCGCCGTCGGCGGAAGCGGCTTCGGTCATGGCGAAGAATCCTCGGATGGGCGGCGGCCCGCTCGAACGGAAACGGAAACAGCCCGCCTAAAGCGGACTTCGGGCGGGCTGCTTGACGAGCGGCGACCGGGGCGCAGGCCGCCGGACGCGTCGATCAGTACAGTTTTTTCGGCAGCATCTGGCTGCGCAGGCGCTTGTAGTGGCGCTTGACTGCTGCGGCCTTCTTGCGCTTGCGCTCCGCCGTCGGCTTCTCGTAGAACTCGCGCGCGCGCAGTTCCGTGATGATGCCGGCCTTCTCGATGGTGCGCTTGAAACGTCGCAGCGCGACATCGAACGGCTCGTTTTCCTTGACGCGGATCGTCGGCATGTAAAAATCACCCCCTTTCGAGCCCGCTAATATAGCACGACCTCGAACGGCTTGTCACGCATCAGGTCCTCACGCGCCGTTCCGCCCTCGGTCCGGCCATGATAGGGTCTGTCCGATGATCGTCCTCGGCATCGAAACCTCGTGCGATGAAACCGGCATCGCGCTGTACGACACCGGCCGCGGCCTGCTCGGCCAGGCGCTGCACTCGCAGATCGCGATGCACGAGCGCTACGGCGGCGTCGTGCCCGAACTGGCCTCGCGCGACCACATCCAGCGCGTGCTGCCGCTGACGCGCCAGGTGCTCGACGAGGCCGGACTGACGCTGGCGCAGGTCGACGCGATCGGCTTCACCGAAGGCCCGGGTCTGGCCGGCGCGCTGCTGGTCGGCGCGGCGGTCGCCAACGCGATCGCGTTCGCGCTCGACAAGCCGACGATCGGCATCCACCACCTCGAAGGCCATCTGCTGTCGCCGCTGCTGTCGGCCGATCCGCCGGCATTCCCGTTCGTCGCGCTGCTGGTGTCCGGCGGGCACACGCAGTTGATGCGGGTCGACGGGGTCGGGCGTTACGAGTTGCTCGGCGACACGCTCGACGACGCGGCCGGCGAGGCCTTCGACAAGAGCGCCAAGCTGCTCGGCCTCGGCTATCCGGGCGGCCCGGCGATCGCCCGGCTGGCGGCCGGCGGCCGGCCCGACGCGATCGCGCTGCCGCGGCCGATGCTGCGCTCGGGCGACCTGGATTTCAGCTTCAGCGGCCTGAAGACCGCGGTGTCGACGCGGGTGCGCCAGGGCCTGGACGGCGAGCAGGACCGCGCCGATCTGGCCTGGGCGCTGCAGGCGGCGATCGTCGACGTGCTGGTCGCCAAGTCGCGCGCGGCGCTCGCCCGGACCGGCCTGACGCGCCTGGTCGTGGCCGGCGGCGTCAGCGCCAACCAGCGGCTGCGCGAGGCGCTGGCCGGCGCGCGGCCGGCGCTACGCGTGTACTTCCCCGAGCCGGCGCTATGCACCGACAACGGCGCGATGATCGCGTTCGCGGCCGCGCTGCGGCTGCAGGCCGCGCAGCGGGCCGGCCAGCCGCTGCCGCCGGTGCCGGAGGCCTTCGGCGTGCGACCGCGCTGGCCGCTCGAGCAACTGCCGGCGGTCTGAGAATCAGACTGACACGCCCGGCGGCGGCCACAGCCAGGCGGCGCCGCGCACGCCGGACGCGTCGCCATGCCGGTTGCGCACGATGCGGGTGCGGATCTCGTCCGAGAACACGTAGGCCGGCAGGCGCGGCGGCAGCCCGGCATACAGCTCGTCGATCTGCGACAGGCCGCCGCCGAGCACGATGACGTGCGGATCGAAGACGTTGATGACGCCGGCCAGCCCGCGCGCGAGCCGATCCAGGTAGCGATCGAACGCGGCGCGGGCATCGGCATCGCCGGCGCGCATCGCCGCGACGATGGCCTTCGCGTCGGGCCTGACCTTCGCATCGAGGCTGTCCCTCGCATCGGCGCTAGCCTTCGCATCGGGGCGAGCAGCGGCCGGCCCCGGCGAACGCGCGTGGTCGGCGGCGAAGCCCGGCCCCGACAGCCAGGTCTCGATGCAGCCGTGGCGGCCGCAATAGCAGCGGGGACCCGGCGTCTCGTCGCGCGCCATGCGCCGGCGCACCGGGTCGAGAGCGTCGCCGAGCTGCGCGAGCGGCGGCAGCGGGTTGTGACCCCATTCGCCGGCGATCGCGTTGCAGCCCTCGAGCGGCCGCCCGGCGACGACGAGCCCGGCGCCGACGCCGGTGCCGAGGATGACGCCCATCACCGACGCGGCGCCGGCCGCCGCGCCGTCGACGGCCTCCGAGGTCGCGAAGCAGTTGGCGTCGTTGGCCAGCCGCACGTCGCGGCGCAGCGCCCGCGCCAGGTCCTCGGCCAGAGGTTGGCCGATCAGGCACACGGAGTTGGCGTTCTTGACGCGGCCGGTCAGCGTCGACAGCGCGCCGGGGATGCCGACGCCGACCGTCCCCCGGCGGCCCAGCTCGGTTTCGGCCGCGTCGACCAGCGCGACGACCGCCGAAACCGTCGCCGGATAGTCGCCCTGCGGCGTGGCGACGCGGCGGCGCCAGACCGGCGCGCCGCGCGCATCGAGCGCGATCGCCTCGATCTTGGTGCCGCCGAGGTCGACGCCGATGCGCAGCGCCGCGCGATCGGCGCCCGCCGTCGGATCGAGGGGCACGCGCGTGACGGGTGAATCGAAGGCCGCGCCCGCCACGGGTCGGTCGGAGACCATGCCCGCCGCCGACGGGTCGGAGACCGCGTCCGCGGCCGCGCTTTCGGCGGGCGGCTCAGGCGCCGGGCTTCTTCTTGTCACCGATCCGACTCTCCTTGCCGGCCAGCAGCCGCTCGATGTTGGCGCGATGCCGCCAGAACAGCAGCGCGGCCATCGCGAGGATGGCCAGCGAGATCGGCTCGAAACCGAACAGCAGGATCTGGTAGAACACCGCGAACACCGCCGACACCAGCGAGGCCAGCGACGAATAGCGGAAGAACACCGCGATGATCAGCCAGGTGGCCAACGTCGCCAGCCCGAGCCAGCCGCTGATGCCCAGCAGCACGCCGAGCGCGGTCGCGACGCCCTTGCCGCCGGCGAAGCGATGGAAAACCGGGAACAGATGCCCGAGGAAGACCGCGATCGCGACGCCGGCCAGCGTCCACTCGCCGAAGCCGTAGCGCGCCGCCAGCGCGCCGACGCCCCAGACGGGCAGCCAGCCCTTGAACGCGTCGCCGATCAGCGTCAACGCGGCGGCCGTCTTGTTGCCGGTGCGCAGCACATTGGTGGCGCCGGGACTCTTCGAGCCATACGAATGCGGATCCGGCAGCCCCATCGACTTGGACACGATGACCGCGAACGATACCGATCCGATCAGGTAGGCCGCGACGACGGCGATCAAGGCGGGCAGCACGGGAATGTCTCCAGGTAGGCGGGGCGCCGCAGATATTACACGCGGCCGACCCGCGGACCGCCGGCCGCGCCGGGCCTCAGTCGAGCGCGACCTCGACCGGCGCGGCGCGCAGCAACTCGACCAGCGCCTGCGGCGCGAGCCCGACCAGGTAGCCGCGCCGGCCGCCGTTCAAGTAGATGCGCGGCAGCGCCAGCACGCTGCGCTCGACGTAGACCGGCATCGCCTTGCGCGTGCCGAACGGCGAGGTGCCGCCGACCTGGTAGCCGGTGTGGCGCTGCGCGACCTCGGGCCGGCACGGTTCGATCGACTTGCGCGCGGTCTGGCGCGCGAGGTTCTTCGTCGAGACCTTGCGGTCGCCGTGCATCAGGACGATCAGCGGCCGGGCGGCCTCGTCCTGCATGACCAGCGTCTTGACGACCTCGTGCTCGGGCACGCCGAGCTGCCGCGACGATTCGCCGGTGCCGCCGTGGTCGACGTAATCGTAGACGTGCTCGGTGAACGCGATCCCGGCGCGACGCAGCGCCCGCGTGGCGGGGGTTTCGGAAACGTGCTTGGCCAACGTGGATTCCTGTCGGGCGACCGATCGCGCCTCGGAGGCTCGCCGGATCGGTCAGCCGCGCGGGTGGTGCCGCGCGTGCAAGGTCTTCAGGCGCTCGCGCGCGATGTGAGTGTAGATCTGCGTGGTCGAGATGTCCGCATGCCCGAGCAGAAGCTGCACGACGCGCAGGTCGGCGCCGTGGTTCAGCAGATGGGTCGCGAACGCGTGGCGCAGCGTGTGCGGCGACAACGGCGCATGGATGCCGGCCCGCGCGGCGTGGCGCTTGATCAGCGTCCAGAACATCTGCCGCGTCATCGGCCCGCCGCGCTGCGTGACGAACAAGGCGTCGGCGAGACGAGGGCCGAGCAGCTCCGGCCGGGCCTGCCGCAGGTAGTCGACGATCCAGCGCGTGGCCTCCTGCCCCAGCGGCACGAGCCGCTCCTTGTCGCCCTTGCCGATCACGCGCACGACGCCTTCGTTCAGGCCCACCGATACGCTCGGCAGGCCGACCAGCTCGGAGACGCGCAGGCCGGTCGCGTACAACGTCTCGAGCATCGCCCGGTCGCGCAGGCCCAGCGGCGTCGAGGTATCGGGCGCGACCAGCAGGGCCTCGACCTGCGCCTCGGACAGCGTCGCCGGAAAGCGCGCCGGCGCGCGGGCGGCGCGCAGCGTCAGCGTCGGATCGTCGGGCCGGATCCGCTCGCGGGCCAGCATCCGGTAGAAGCGCCGGAACGCGGACAGGCGCCGGTTGCCCGACGTGGCTTTCGAACCGGGATGGCGCAGCGCGACGTACGCGCGCAAGTCGGCCTCGGTGGCGCTCGCCAGCGAAGCGGCGCGATCGCGCCGCAGCCAGGCGGCCAGCAGGCTCAGATCGCGGCGATAGGCGTCCAGCGTATTGCGCGACAGCCCGTCCTCGAGCAGCAGCGCGTCGCCGAAACGCTCGATCAGCGCCTGGTCGGCCGGCGCGACCGGACCGACGGCGGCGATGCTGGTGGCGCGAACCGGTCGGGCCACGTCAGCCGCCGAGCAGGCCGTTCTTCAGGTCCTTCTCGAGCGGACGCTCGCCGATCCAGCCGCGCAGGATCGCCGCGAAGACGCCATCGCCGGGGACCGCGGCCCGCATCTGGCCGTTGACCAGCAGGCGCATCTGGCCGTCGACGACGTCCAGGTCCAGCGTTTCCCCCTTGCGCACGGTGCCGACGGCCTTCAGCGCGGCATCGAGCTCGTCGATCTGCGCCTTCAGCGCGGCGTCGTGCGGCTCGGCCGGGCTGTCGTGCAGGCCGGCGGTGAAGGTCTTGAGCAGGCGGTCGGGACTCATGTCGACGAGCATCCGCAACTGCAGGCGCCGCGGACCGCTCTGGCGGATCAACTCGGCCGGGTCGGCCGTGCGCTGCGGCACGTACAACGCGGCCAGGAAGGCCTTGAGAATGAAGACCGAACGCAGGCCGACCCCGTTGAGCCGCAGGTCGGCGCCGCCGATCCTGACCGTGTCGTCGAAGCGAAAGCCGCCGACCTCGATCGCCGCGGCCGGCGGCGTGGCGGCGACCGCCGCCAGCGCGACGGCCAGCGCGGCCAGTCCGGCGCCGCGGCGGCGGCGCCACGCGCGGACGCTCCCCACGATCATCGCGAACACGGACGACGGACGCTCGGGGGCAGGCAGAGGATCGATCATTCGTTTTTTTATATACAAGATCCGCAACGATACAACCGATTACGGCCGGATAAAGCGATGATGAGCCGCCTATCCGCGGCCGGATCGCCGCTTGCGACCGGGGAACGCCGCCGATCGTCGATGCCGGGTCGAGGGCAGCAGTCTAAATGACAGTCGGAATTTCAGACAACTCGGGAGGCCACGATCGGCGAGCCGGCGCCGACCTCCGTTCACCGGGCGGCGCCCGGGGTCTGCGCTACACTGCGCGCCCATGTCGATCGTCCTGCTGCTGTTGCCCGATCTGTCGATGGTCGCGCTCGGCTTCATCCTGTCGCGCCTGGGCCAGTGGGGACGCCCGTTCTGGGACGGTCTCGAACGCCTCGTCTATTACGTGCTGTTTCCGACGCTGCTGTTCCAGTCGGTGTTGCGGGCACCGTTGTCGCTCGGCGACGCGCTGCCGCCGGTGCTGACCGTCGTCGCGTCGGCCGGCGTCGCGCTGGCGCTGGTGGCGCTGGCGCCGCGGGTGCTCGACGTCGATCCGCGCAAGTTCGCGTCGGGCGCGCAGTGCGCGTTCCGCTTCAACACCTACGTGGCGCTGGCGCTGTCGCAACGGCTGGCCGGCGACGCCGGCCTGGCGCTGTGCGCGATGCTGGTCGGCGTGATGGTGCCGATCAGCAACGTCGGCGCGATCGTGCCGCTGGCTCGCCACGCCGGCGCACGGCTGTGGCGCGAGATGGCGCGCAATCCGCTGATCATCGCCACCGTCGCCGGCCTGGTCGGCAACGCGCTGCACCTGACGCTGCCCGAGCCGGTGCAGGCCTCGCTGTCGCGGCTCGGGTCGGCCGCGCTGGCCACCGGCCTGCTGACGGTGGGCGCCGGCCTGGTGTTCCGGGTCGCGCCGGCGGCCGGGGCCGAGGCGAACGGCGCGCGCAGGCGCGGGGAAACGCCGCTGAGCGCGTGGCTGACCGCGACCAAGCTGCTGGTGATGCCGGCCTGCGCATTGACGGTCGGCACGCTGCTGGAATTGCCGCCGATGTCGCGGCAGATCGCGGTGATGTTCGCCGCGATGCCGACCGCGTCGAGTTGCTACATCCTGGCCGTGCGCATGGGCGGCGACGGGCCGTACGTCGCGCGGCTGGTCTCGCTGTCGATGATCGGCGCGCTGTTCACGCTGCCGCTGTGGCTGAGCGGAGTGGTCTGACGAACCCGTCGGAGTAGTAGGCTTCGGTCATGCCGCTGACACTGTCCGTTCCCCTCGACGACGAAGCCGACACCGAACGCCTGGCCGCGCGCCTGGCGCCGCACCTGGCCGCCGGCACGCGCCTGTACCTGAGCGGCGAGCTCGGCGCCGGCAAGACGCACTTCACGCGGGCGCTGCTGCGGGCGCTCGGCCACCGCGGCCGGGTGCGCAGTCCGACCTTTACGTTGCTCGAACCTTACGATTTCGCCAACTTCTCCGTCTATCACTTTGATTTCTATAGATTCTCGGGTAACAATGATTGGCGTGACGCGGGCTTCGACGAGTGGCTGTCCGATCCACGCGCCATCACGGTCATCGAATGGCCGGAGATGGCCGGCGATCAGCTACCGGTCCCCGACATTCACCTGAGGTTCGCGTTCGCGGCCGACGGCTCGCGCAAGCTGCACCTGCAAAGCCATTCCGCGAGAGGTGACGATTGGTTGAAGACGATTTCGCAGGACGCGGCGGCGGCGGACGCGCCGCCGGACGGACCGGCGGCCGCGCTGACCGACGAACGGCCGCGACGCCGCGTGGTGCTGCGCCGCGCGGCCGCGGCGTCGCTGGGCGCGCTGCTGGCGCTGGACATCCCGCTCGCGCGGGCCGGCTCGATCGTCGCCGTGCGGGTCTGGCCGGCGCGCGACTACACGCGCGTCACGCTCGAGTTCGACGAGCAGCTCAAGCACGTCCACCAGTTGATGAGCGAGCCGAACCGGCTGGTGCTGGACCTGGAAGGCGCCAACGTCGACACGGCGGTGCGCGAGCTGGTCGCCAAGATCCAGCCCGACGATCCGTACATCCAGCAGGTGCGCGTCGGCCAGTACAAACCGTCGGTGATGCGGCTGGTGTTCGACCTGAAGACGGCGGTCTCGCCGCAGATCTTCACGCTCAAGCCGGTCGAGCAGTACCGCTACCGGCTGGTGCTGGACCTGTTTCCGGCGGCGCCGGCCGATCCGTTGACGGAGCTGCTGGCCGACGCGTATCAGCGCGCCGACCGGGACGTACGCCGGCCCGCCGGCGATCCGCTGGGCCGGTTGCTGGCCGATCGCGGCAAGGCCGGCGCGGCCGAGCCCGCCGCCGACACGCCGAACCAGGCGACGATCGACGCGGCGCTGCGCCGCGCGGCGCCGCCCGGCACGACGGCGGCCAAACAAGCCGTCCGGCAGCCGCCCCGCGTCAAGCCGGCGGTCTCGCGCCTGGTGACGATCGCGCTGGATCCGGGCCACGGCGGCGAGGATCCGGGCGCCATCGGCCGCGGCGGCACGCGCGAGAAGGACGTCGTGCTGGCGATCGCCCGGCGGCTTCGCGACCGGATCAACGGCGAGCCGAACATGCGGGCGTTCCTGACCCGCGACGCGGACTTCTTCGTGCCGCTGTCGGTCCGCGTCGAGAAAGCGCGCCGCGTCAAGGCCGACCTGTTCATCTCGATCCATGCCGACGCGTTCGTGCTGCCGGACGCGCGCGGCGCGTCGGTGTTCGTGCTGTCGGGCCGCGGCGCCAGCAGCACGGCCGCGCGCTGGCTCGCCAACAGGGAGAACCGCTCGGACCTGATCGGCGGCGTGCGGCTCGCGCGCAGCAGCAACGAGGTCGCGCGCATGCTGCTCGAGATGTCGACGAGCGCGCAGATCCGCGACAGCAGCAACGCCGGGCGATTCGTGCTGACCGAACTCGGCGGCCTCGGACAGTTGCACCGGCGCGACATCGAGCAGGCCGGCTTCGCGGTGCTCAAGGCGCCGGACATCCCGTCGATCCTGGTCGAGACCGCGTTCATCAGCAACCCGCAGGAAGAAGCCAAGCTGGCCAACCCGCGCCACCAGGACTCGGTGGCCGAAGCGATCTTCAAGGGCGTGCGGCGCTACTTCGTCAAGCATCCGCCGGCGCAGCGCAGCCGGGCGACCTGAAAGTGCGCGTCAGAACGGCGGAAACGTCACGCGGATCCGCGTGCCCGGCCCGCCCGACAGCGGTTCGCCGACCTCGATCCGCGCGCGGTGCGCATTGACGATCTCCTTGACGATCGCCAGGCCCAGCCCGCTGCCGCCCTGCGGGCTCGACACGCCGCGATAGAAGCGCTCGAACACCTTCTGGCGTTCGGCCCGCGCAATCCCCGGTCCGTCATCCTCGACTTCGAGATAGGGCTCGCCGCCGTGCATCCCGCAGCGCGCGGTGATCCGGCCGCCGGCAGGCGTATAGCGGATCGCGTTGTCGATCAGGTTCGTCAGCAACTCGCGCAGCGCCCACGACATCGCCCGCAGTTCGGCCGGCTGCGACTCGGCGCCCAGGTCCTGGTTGCGGTCGAGCGCCGCGTCCAGGCAACCGGACACCACGTCGTCGACCAGCTCGGGCAGCGACACGTTGTGGCGTCCGGCCATCTCCTGGCTCGGCCGGTCCGAGCGCGCGAGCGACAGCAACTGGTTGGCCAGGTGCGTCAGCCGGTTGGCGGCGGTCTGCGCGCGGCGCAACCGGTCGACGATGCCGCCGTCGGCGGGCAGCGAGCGCACCGCGTCGTTGACCGTCAGGTCGATCTGCCCCTTTAGCGCGGCCAGCGGCGTGCGCAACTGGTGCGCGGCGTTCTCGATGAAGCGGCGCTGGCCGTCGCGGGTCTCGGCCATCCTCACCAGCAACTGGTTCAGCGAGTCGACCAGCGGCTGCGCCTCGGCCGGTACGTCGTCGGCGGCCAGCGGCTGCAGGTCGTCGGCCGAACGGCGCCGCAACTGGTCGGCCAGCCGCACCAGCGGCCGCGTGGCCACGCCGACGACCAGCCAAACGACGACCAGCGTCAGGCCCAGGATCAGCGCGTCGCTGGACAGCCGGCCCAGCAGGATCCGCGTGCGCGCCTCTTCGCGCTTGCGCGTCGTCTCGGCCACCAGGATCGTGTACGGCCCCGCGGTCGTCGTGATCGTCTGCGCGAACACGCGGACCGGCTCGCCGCGAACGCTGTCGTTGAAGAACTGGCGCGCCAGCATGCCGCTCGGTTCGCGCTTGCCGCCTTCGGCCGGCAGGTGAACGCCGTCGTCGCCGCCCAGCGTGCGGCCCGCCTGGTCGATGACGCGGTAGAAGACCGTGTCCTGCGCGTCGGCCTGCAGTAGCTTGACGGTCTCCTCGGGGATGTCGAAATGCGCGCGCCCCTCGTCGACGGTCAGGAAGCCGACGATGCCCAGCGCCGCGTCGGACAGCGACAGGTCGTAGGCCTGCCAGACGAGCCCGAGGCTCTGGCGGTAGTCGACGGCCGAGGCCAGCACCAGGACCGCCATCAGCAAGGTCGACAGCCAGACCAGCAGCCGGACGCGGATCGATCGGGAGCGCGTCAACCTGCCGACGGCGGGCCGCACGTTCATCGCGCCGACGGCGGTCGTCGACGTCCGCGGCTCAGAGGCTGAGAGTTTTTCGGCCGTGCCCGAAAGGCGCGTCCAAACGC
>JASGFT010000091.1:0-20110 GCA_047605425.1 Burkholderiaceae bacterium
CTGGTCCCAGGACAGTGCGGGGACACGGGCATAGAGCTCGACCGAGCCATCGTCATTGACGCCGGCCATGCGCCAGCTCAGGTCCAGCACGCCACGTTCCAAGGCGCGACCCGCCGGCGCCCAGGGCCCCGGCGCGAGACTGCCGGCCGGAAGCTCGAGATAGACCTTGGTCCGCCGCTCACCGTCGAGTTGCCGAGCGCCGAGCCAAGCCCCGTACCGCAGCCGCCGACCCCGTTGCAGCGCCGCCCAGGGTTCCACGTCCACGTGCGCGGCCTTCGCGGCCAGGGGCAGGCGATCGGCTTCCGGCGTCTGCGGGCCAGCCACCTCGCACGTCCACCGCAGCGCGGCGTCGCGGGAGGCCCACGCCAGCTCCACCGGATACCCGGTGGCGGTGAGCAACCCGAACCGCCACGCGACCTCGGGCCACGGGGAGTCCATCACCGGCCGGAGGGCTTCGAGCAACGCGTGCTCCGAGCTCGCGACGTCCTGCGGCGTGGCGGATCCGATCGACCGGATCCGCCCGAAGGCGCGTGCCAGAGGGGCTGGTCGCTGCGACACGACAGGGGTGCTCATCGGATCGGAATCACTTCCTCGCTGGTCGTCAGGAACGCTCGCTGATCGAACAGCCCGGGGCCGGTGAACGTGAACCGCACTTTGTACTCCCGCTGAGTCGGGTCTCGCAGGGCGATATGCAGACGCAGCGGTTCCGTCGCGTCGCCCGGCAACTCGTGCCGCAATACCCGGTCGTATCTGACGGGCGACTCGCTGTGGTATTCGAGGTCGATGATCACCCGGTCGACGCCGGCTGACGGGAACGAGGGCACGAGCACCAGATCCAGGGCATCCGTGAAGAGGTCGTCGACACGGACCAGCGAGAGCTCGACGGGTTGCGGATCGGTCCGCTCGACGGTGCCGTCGGTCAGGGTCTGGCGATAGCTGACCGAGACACCGCGTGCCGCGGGTGCCGGCAGGGCCCCACGAAGTCGCCAGCGCTGGGGCGGCGTGCCCTTCCTTAGCGTCACCAGGTGCCGAAGCTCGCGCTCGCCGTACCCCTGTGCGCTCAGTTGCACGTCGATGGACTCCACCACGTCCCAGTCGACGTTGCCCGGCTCGATCGTGTAGGTCCGCAAGTCGAGATGCTCGTACGGATTGATGACGACGTCGCGGTCCGTCGAATCCGGCATCGGGATCGAATACCTGAGGGCGTCGCCCTCCCAGCCGGCGGTGGCATCGAACGTGAGGTCGAGGCGTGCCGCGTAGCTCAAGGTCAGCTTGTCATCGAGGAAGGTCGTGAACTTCTGCGGCTCGCTCTGCTGGGGAGTGAACACCAGGTCACCGTGTCGCACGTGGTCGGCCGGGCCGTAGTCGATCGACAGGTGCGCCTCGGTCAAGCCGAGATCGCTGACGTCTCCCGGCATCCGGGCAGTGACGTCCAATTCGCGGAAGAACTTGTGGTCGAGATCGATCAGGGTGACGACCTTCTCGGCGGCCGACAGGTCGCCCGCAAGGAGCCCGACGAAACCCTGAGGCGCCAATGTCCGCCGGACGGCTTCGCTGCGCTGGTAGTGCAGCGTCAGGTCGCGACGCTCGTCCTGCCGGACGACACGCAGCTTGAGCGCCGCCACGGTGGGCAGTTCCCCGGGCTTGGGATTGCCGCCTTGGTTGCCGCCCGGGTTCGCGTTGCCGCCGCCTGGATTCGCGTTACCGCCACCGGGGTTCGCATTGCCGCCACCTGGGTTCGCGGTACCGCCACCTGGGTTCGCGGTACCGCCACCTGGGTTCGCGGTACCGCCACCGGGGTTCGCGTTGCCGCCACCTGGGTTCGACGTGCCGCCACCTGGGTTCGACGTGCCGCCACCTGGATTGGACGTGCCGCCACCCGGGTTCGCGTTGGCCGCGCGCTGGAGCACGCCGCTCCACGACGATCCGGCGCTACCGCCTGCGTGCAAACGGATCTGGGCAACGCGGTTGTCGGGGTCACCGCCGAAGTGGGAGTGGCTGCCGGGCCGGGCGGCGGCGACGGTATCGCCGAGCGCATCCTGCACGACGGGATCTCCGCCGGCCCGCCGCACCAGTGCGACCGCGACGTCGAGCCGGCGCCTGGACAGGCGCATGTTGTAGGCGGCGCGCACCGTGTCGGTCTGCGGCGAGGCGTGCTCATGACTGGCGTAGCCGCGGATCTCGACCTGCTTCGGCGCGGGCAACTGGGCGATCCACCGGGTCAGGCGGTCGGCGCCCTGCTCGGGGCCGGCCCAGGCGCCATCTCCTTGCATCTGCTGGATGCCGGTGGCGGACCTGAATCGGGGATCCGTGGTGGAGTTCTCCACATAGGAACGGAATTCGTTGTTCGGCGGCTGGGTCGACCAGCCACTCTCGGCGGGCTTGTCCATGTCGAAGAACAGGCAGAAGGTCTCGCCGCCATCGGGCGCGTCCCAGGTGACGTTCACCGGCACCGACTCCCCGGGATCGACGTTCCGGGTAACGGTGCCGTCCGCGTTGACGGACACCTGCTGGTCGCCCAGGCGGACGTGCGCGCCTGCGCCGGTGATCCGAAGGGTCTCGGTGGTGCCGGTGGTCGCCGGGGCGTGAGTCACCGACAAGCCGGCCGGCAACGGATTCGGCGAGCTGGACCGCTGTTGCAGCACCGCCGCCGCCGGTGCCGTCGGTGCCGCCGGTGCCGCCGGTGCCGTCGGCGGAGCCTCTGGCTTGACCGCACCACCGGGTGCGGGTGTGCCGCCGGCCGGCGTGCTTCCGCCCGGCGTCGCCCCACCACCACCGGGATTGGAGGTACCACCACCGGGGCTCGGCGTCCCCCCAGGGTTAGGTGTTCCTCCCCCAGGGTTAGGTGTTCCTCCCCCAGGGTTGGGCGTCCCTCCTCCGGGGTTAGGCATCCCTCCTCCCGGGCTCGGCGTGCCACCACCGGGGTTAGGAGTCCCACCACCCGCATTCGGCGTCTCACCGACGGACACGGACGGCTTCCCGGGCGCGAGAGTGGGCTTGAACCAGTCCTCGAGCAGGTGCTCGGTGAAGAGCTGGAGGGCCCACTTCTCCTGGTCCTTTTCGTCCTGCTCGTCGGTGAAGTTGTTGACCTTGATCTCGATCGCGCCCGTGGCCTTCAGCCACTCCAGCGCAGCCTCCAGTCCGGCCTTGAAGTACATGTACTGGCCTTCGAGGCCGGCGCTGAGCCCCGTGTAGACCTGTTCCAGGTGCGCGGTGATCGTCACGTCCAGCGCGGGCCGCATCGCCAGATACTGCAGCGAGTAGACCACGCCGACCGGAGTCAGGCCCTCTTTCAACGCCTGCTCCATGATGATCGCGCCCTCCTGGCTCAACACCAGGTTGAAGGCCGCCCGGTTGGCCGCGTCCATCGTCGGCACGGTGGCCCCGAGGATCTGCTCCGTGGCCCGGAAGGCGCCCTGTGGCGCGGGAGTCGCCGCCGTCCCGCCGTCGCCCTGCAGATCGAGCGCGATGCACTGCACCGCGCCGTTTTCGAACGGGGGTGGAGAGACGGTGATCGGCAGTTCCACTCCCGGTTCGGCGCTCGCCCGGGCCTGGATCTTGGCCAGCGTCGTCTTGGGAAGTTCGAGGGTGGTCTCGAACATCATGAACCCGCCGCCCCGCTGCACCCCACCGGCCTGCGCGGGCCGATACGTCAGCAGCGTCAGCGCGGGCGCCCCGTCCGTGCGGTGAGCCAGCGCCACACGCCCGGGCAGATACCAGAAACGGCTCTTGTCGGCATGGTCGCGATAGACGGTGATCCCGTCGACGACCAGCGGTCTCTCCAGACTCAGCATGTCGAAAGCCCCCCTCGGCTATGGCAGACGCGGGATCAGCACGGGCTCCGCCGACGCCGTCCATTGCGTTGCGTGTCGCAGCCCGTTGCCGAACAGCACGGTCCAGCGCCACTCGTATCTGTTGCGGGCCGCATCGGCGTAGTCGAACTCGAACCGCGCCGGCGTGTCCGGGTCGTCGAGCTCGAGTTGCGCGGCGTAGCTGAGGTTCTCGAGGAAGTCCTCGAACCGCAGCTCCACGGTGATCCTCTCGACCGACCGTTGCCGCCAGTCGAGCGGCGGCCGCACCTCGATCACCCGGTGGCCGCGGTTCTTCGGGTCGACGATGATGCGCGGCTCGTAGGTCACCGAGGGCGGCAACTGCTTGACCCGGCCGTCGAGATAGCCGAAGGTCACCGTGTACTCGATGGCCGTCTGCGTCGGGTCGCGCAGATCGACGACGAACGGCGGCGGCGTGGTGGTCTGATTCAGGTGCAGGGTGTCCTCGATCAGCACGCCGTTGGCCTTGTCCTGGTAGCGGACGTCGACGAAGATCTCCCGGATCTCGGCCCAGGAGACGCTCGCCAGCACGCTGAAGGAGCGGGCCCGGAACGGGTTGCGGACCTGGATCTGCTCGTCGTCGCTGATCGACCAGCCGCTGTCCACGTCATTGCCGTCGACGGCCCGCAGCACGGTCCGGACCTCGTACGACGTGTGGTCGCGATCGACGACGAACATCGGCCACAGCGCATCCGGCTTGTTCTCCACCAGCCGGAACAGGTCGCGCTGATCGATCTTGTTGGCATCGTCGCGATAGCGCACGTGCACCTCGACGGAATCGAACCGGGCCCACGGAATGCGCTCGGCGAGCATGCTTACCGGCCGGACCGTGAAGACGTCGGCCTCGGGCAGCAGTGACACGACGTCGGCGGTGCAGACCGTGTGCCCGCTGCTCAGTTGCCCGGGCCGCTCCGACGTATCGACATTCTTGAAGCGGACGTCATAAGAGACGTCCACCTCCGTCTGCATGACACCGTCCTGGATGTCACTGAGCCACTCGAAGCTCGTGGACCAGGTATCGGGCGTCAGCAGCGCGTTGCGGGCGACGCCCCCGTACGAGGCCCGCACGTCGATGCTGTCGATGTAGGGGGCACCCAGGTTGGGCCGGTAAAGGGCCTGCAGCTTGCGCCTTTTGAAGAAATCGCTGTCCTGCACCTCGCGGACCAGCCGGTCCTTCAGTTGGGGCGAGGCGGCGATCGCGGAGAACAACGAGGCCAGATGCCCCTGCGGATAGATCGACCGCCGCACCGTGGTGCGCTCGGAGAAGTTCACGTCCAGATGCTTCTTGTCGATCCGCGTGTAATCCGTCTTCTTGTACGAGAAGGTCATCGGCGGGTTCATCGCGGCCGGGCCGCCGGCGGCCATCGCCGCCTGTCGCGCGGCGAACTCGCCGATCGCCTTGAGATCCTGCACCCAGCCGGACGGGTTGTCCGGCTTCCAGGGCGGCAGGCTCGGCTCGAAGAACGCCGAGGTGATCATCGCCTTCACCTGCGCCAGGGCCGCGTCGCGACGTTCGATCACGCCTTCGGTGTCCTCGGGCACGAAGGTGTCCGCGCGCAGGTCGATCGCCTGGGACTCGTCGAGTTCGTCGACGGCCTTGGAGATCTCGGACGAGAAGATCCACAGCTTGGTGCCGAAGGTCTCGTCGAGGTGCTTCTGAACGCGGCCCCAGTCGATCGACAGGGTCACCTGGTAGGCCGGACGCAGCGCCAGGTAGTCCAACGAGTAGACGACTGCGATCGGCAGGATCGCGGCGTCCAGGGTCCCCCGCACGATCGCGTACCCACCCTCGTCGAGCAGAACGGAGAACGAGGCGGCATTGTCGTTGTACAAGGACGGCTTTGCGTTGTGCACGGCCTTGACCACGAAGGGTGCGTCAGGCTGCGGAGAGGAGCTGTCCGAGCCCATCACGATGAGGTGCACCGACCCGTCCACCGGCGGTACCGGCGCCAGTCGTGGCTGGCCGTCCAGGCCGAACCGGGACTCGATCTTCTGCTGGAGCGCGTCGATCTGCGCCTGCTCGAGCCCGATGTTGCAGTCGAACGAGAGCAGTCCGCCGGTCCGGCTCCCGCGGAACCCGACGAGCTGGAACATCGGCGTTCCGCCGGCCACGGTCAGGCGAGGCTCGGTGGGCAGGTAGTACCACTGCAACGGGTCCGCGTGGTCGGGGAACACCGAGACGCCATCCAGCACCGCGCAACGAGAGTCGAGAAGCAACATGGCCGTGCCTCAGGCTGGAATTTCGAGGAAGAGCGACTCGTCGGTGACGCCGTCCCGGGTGTCGGTTTTCCGGCTGCCGTCGATCATGAAGTACGTGATCACGTGCTTGTAGGAGGCGGGCTTGTCCTTGGGCAGGAACACCGACCACGTCTTGGGCTCGGTGTCGGCGGGCCGAAACAGGAAGTCGTCCGTCTTGGGCGGCGTGCTGTGCAGATACTGCAGCGAGACGTTGACCATCTTGAGCTTCGTCCAGTCGAGCAGGTCGGGGACGATCTTCACGTCCAGCTTGTCGACGAACTTGCGGCCCAGCTCGAAGCGCGTGCCCTTGGCGTCCAGCTCCTCGACTTCCGAGGTCGTGCCGTCGCGGTGGCCGATCGTTGCCGTGTAAGACAGCTTGCCCCTCGTCTCGTCGATGGTCGGGAAGGTCCAGGTCTCGAACGTCTTGCCATCCCCGCTGAGCGTGACCGCGAAGTCCCGGCGGTAGTCGTTGCCCTCCTCTTCGTAGGTCGCCTGGACGGTGATGCTGCCGATGTCGTTCTGCAGGTCGCCGACCGCCTGGAAGGTAATCGTCCTGAGCACCCGGAAAGGGTCGTCGATCGAGATGACGTCCGCGTCGGTGGTCAGTTCCGGGCCGGTGATCTCGCGCCCGTCGCCCTTCATCGTGAAGGTGGTCTGATAAGTCACGTTGCCCGAGCGCGGCCCGCCGATCATCTCGAGCAGCCTGTGCTGATCGTCGGTGGCGGTGAGATTGAAGAAACGCTCGACCGGACGGTCACCGCCGGTGTATCGCACGCGCACCCGAGCCCGGCTCACCTGCTCGAAGTTGATGTCCCCGTTGACGATATCCAGCTTGAGCACCGGAAGGTTGTTGACCTTGACGTTGAGATCCGTGCCGTCGTCCTCGACCTCCGCCGACGTCCACGGCGCCACGTCTCCCTTGAAATGCACGGTGTAGGACCAGAAGAACTTCCGGATCTTGTCCGCGACGATGAATTCCGCCTTCTGCGGCCGCCCGGCGTCCTCCTTGGTGTAGGTGGCCTCGACGGTCTTGGCGTTGTCGCCGTGCGGGTAGCGGACCTTCACCTCGACCAGCGTGATGCCGTAGTCCTCGAAATCCGCGTCCACCCGGATGGCGAGCATCAGTGAGCGGAGAAACTCGTCGACGCTGATCTTCGAGTAGTAGTCCTCCCATTTCAGCGGCGTGCCGTTGGCGTCCTTCAAGCTCGTCACCGTCGGCAACATGCCTTTCGGATGGATCGACCGGATGATCGCCTTGGCCTCGGTCCATTCCACGTGCACGTCGGAGATCTGGGTGTTGGACACCTGCCGGCGGACGTCCTCGATGTCCTGCCCCTCGGTCCATCCCTTGACGTCCGGGTCCACGGCCTGGACCGCCTCGAGCAGGTTGCGCTGCACGCCTGCCTCGAGCTCGGTGCGGATGGCATCGCGAATCGAGGCGTCGAAGGCGGCCTGCTGCTCCGGGGTAAGGCCGGGGTCGGCCACGAGCTCGTAGTGGGTCGTGGTGACCTCGTCCTTGTATCGGCTGGTGCGGGTGATCTCGGTGTAGCTGTCCTCGCTCCAGACGTTGTCTTCGGTATCGACATCCTGGAAGAACGAGTAGAAGGAATGCGCGTGCCAATGCCCCCAGGCGTGGGCCTCGGGCAGCCGGACATAGTGATCGAGGTCGTACTCGACCTGGATGGCCGAACCGGTACCCTTGCTCAGCGTGTCCTTGAAGATGGCCGTGCCGAGGACGGAGAGCTCGATGAAAAAGCAGGCCGTGTTCTCACCGGTAAGCGATGGCACCGTCGAACCGCTGATCTTTTCCACGGTCTTGCCGTCCGCCTGCAAGACCAGCCGGACAGCTCCGCTGAGCCACGGCACGGTCTGGATCTGAGGCTTCGGCCCATTGGCGCCGAAGCGATTGTTCAGCTCGTCCTGCAGTCCCGCGCGGATCTTTTCCATCGTTTCCGGCTGAATGCTCAGGTCGGTATCGAAAGCGACGAAGCCGCCGAACTGGCTGTCGCCGACCCGCCGGATCGCGTCGTACTCCACGAATCGCAGTGCCAGGCCGCCGTTCTCGAGCCGGGCGATCCGCGGGAAGCGGGGCATGACGTAGAAGACGTCGGGTTTCTTGTCGTCCCCATGGATCTGATGACCTTCGATCATCCTGACGTTGTCGAGTTTGAGCATGGCATTTCCTTTGGTGGAATGGCTTTCAGGCACGCCAGGAGCTGGCGTCGGTAACGACGGTGATCGGGCCGGAGCCCGGAGACAGAGCCTCGGCGAGGGGTCCCGTCGCGACCACCCGCAGCAGGTAGCGGGCGGCGAGCAGGCCGGCCTCGCCGGCGAGCGCCCGCCGGACGACGGCCAGGTCGCCCTCGTCGAGCGTGACGCTGAAGACGGCGTCCTGGCTCACGGTCGCCGAAGCCATCGAGGTGGCGATCGGGTGTCGCTGGCCGTCCCGCGTGATCAGCAACTCGACCGCGCCCTCGACTTCGAACGGGGCTGGCGAGAGCCGGACATCGGCAGGCGCGCCCGCCTTGACGGCCGACGCCCGGACAGCGGCCTGGGCCGCGTCGGAAACCTCCAGCGCGGTGGTGACCATGAGCATCGCCAGACCACCGGCCTCGATCAGGTTGAGCTGCGGATCGCCCGCTTCGCTGCGCACCAGTCCTGCCGCGATCGGCAGGAAGCGCCAGTCCTGGCCGCCTTTCGGGCCGGCGGCCCGCAGGCCCGCGGTTTCGACGACGCGCATTTCTTCCTCTTGTTCCTGTTCCTGCCCGCGATCCCACGGTGGGTCGGTGAACGAGAACGGGTCGAGCCAGACGGCGGCGTCCGGCAGCGACTGGTCGACCGTGCGCGGATGAGCGCCGCGGGTGGTCGCGGCAGCCTGAACGGTCACCTCGGCAGCGTCGCGCGGGACCGCGAGCCAGGCGTCCTGCGCTGCCGACGGGCGGAGATCGACGGTGCTGACGAAGACGGCCGGATCGCGCAGCCATCGGGCCGCCCGGGCAGTGACGGTGACGTCGGCCAGGCCCAGCAGGCCGCGAGTGGCGTGGACCGGGATGAATCGCAGACCGAGATCGGCCGGGGTCACCACGGGTGTGAGGTCGCCGACGACGCGGCGGGCGGTGCCGCCGACCACGCGAGGCCCGTGGTCGGTATCCAGGACGGCGGAGCCCTCCAGGTCGTAGACGAGCGGCTCGCCGGGGGCCAGCCGCAGGATGACCTCGGTGGGCGAGAGCGGCTGGACCTCGGCGATCACCTCGGTCTCGAACGGTCTGGCGGGCGGCGCCGGAGGGGCCGTCAAGGTCACCGAGGCGGTGACGACGCCGGCCGGAAGGGCCGGCAGCGTATTGTGGATGAGCAGACACTCGCGACCATCGGTGAGCGGCGACACCTGGTGCTCGCGAACGATCGCCTTCGCCTCGTCTCCGCCGAGCACCGGATCACACGCCAGCCGCAGCAGCCGCACCGTCATCAGCGGCTGGTCGAGATCCCAGGTGAGCGTGGCGGCTTCCCGCTCGCCGGGCGCGAAGAGCCAGCCGCAGCCGGTCGCCGTCGCGTCACCCGACGCAGCGCTGCCGGTCGGCGCACGATCCTGCGGATGAGCTCCGGTGGGAACGGCTGGGACGGTGTCGAGGAAGGCGGGTGCGGCAAGCCGCGCGACGATCCGGTCGACCACCGCGGTCGCCAGCACGCGCTCGTCGGCCGGCCCACCGCGCACGGTGATGCCGGCCAGCCCCGCGGTGACGCGGTCGAGCAGATCGTCCGGGCGGACGGGTGCGATGCCGACCCCCCGCCGCAGGGCGCCCACGTCCACGGTGAGAGTGCCGGGGCAACGGGACGCCACGCCGCGGACGCTTACCGCCATCACGGCTCCCAGCGTCCTTAGCCCGCCTCGCAGCGCGCCGACCAGCAAGTCCCCCGCCAGACCGTCCAACCGCACGACGGTCGGCAGCACGATGCCTGTCGCGGCATCGCAGGGCTGCGGGGTGAGCAGAGCGGCGGGCACCCCGACCACGGCCGGCGCGACCAGCCGCACCTGACCGGTGCCGAGCGGCGCGGGCCGGATTCGCGGCGACGGGTTCACGTCGCCCCCGATCGTGAAACCGGCGCTCACGAGCGCGAACCGGACGACACGATCATCGCGCTCCTGGATGTACTGGTCGATCTGCAGTGGCTCCGCCCGCAACGAGCCAGGAACGACGCACACCGAGCCGGGCTGCTCGTAGGCAGCGAAGCCGATCGCGTTGCTGAAGGTTTCGGGAAACCCAAAGTCAGGGAGTCCGGCGAACATGGTGGCGCTCCTACAGTTGCGGCAGGGGCAGCACGTTCCTGTCGGTGGAGCGCCAGTCGGTATCGGCCGGACTCCTCCCGGACTTGTAGACGAGGGTCTGGCGGAAACGGAACGTGCCCGCACCTCGGTCGAGCAGCCAGTCCCGCATCGAGACCGGCACGGCGACATCCACCTGGAGCGTCGCGAGGTCGAGCTGTACCGCGCTCGGCACGCCTTCGAGCTCGACATAGATGCGCTCGAGATCCTTGTCCGAATCCCCGGACTGACCGAGCCCGCCCGCCGTGGTGACCAGCTTGATCGTCCGCGGCAGCCGCTCGACGCGACGATCCAGGGTTTGCTCGACGGCCTTCTCGGGCACGACCACCACGCGGACGCCGGTGACATCGAGCGTGACATCGAGCGGGTCGGAAGCTCCGGGCACGAGGGGCGCGTCGGGGCGGGGAGCCACGGTCAGTTCCAGCGTTGCGCCTGGGGTCAGCGTCGCGGGCAAGGCACCGGTCACCGTCGCCGGTATCGGGTTGTCGCCGGCGTCGAGCCAGGCGGGCAGGTCCGGCACGATGAGATCGACGTCGCCCTCGTTCCGCAGGATGACCCGATACGTGCCGTCGGCGCCCGGCGTCTCGGTCCAGCTCAGCGGCGGGATCGCCGGCCGGTCGAGGCGTAGCTCCACCGGCACCTGGTGGATGTTGTCGCCCACCTGGACATCGACCCGGCCGCGCAGCAACGCGCTCGCCGCACCGCTGGTCAGGACGGCGTAAACGTCGCGCAGAGAGTCGAACGCCAGGCTTTCGGAGACCCACCACCCGCGCACGAGGTCCGGCGGGGCTTCCGTGGTGATCAAACCGTCGGGCAGCTCCAGCCGGCAGGTGGCGGGATGAACGGCCGGACGCAGCTCGGGCTCTCCGGCCCCGGGCGGGACGTGCCCGGCCAGGCTCTTGCACGCGGCAAACAGCCGTGCCTGGGAGGCCTGCGGCACCAGATGGACGCTGATCCGGGCCAGTGGGCGCTCGGCACCTTGCTCGTCCGTGGCGTCCTCGGCGGTGAAGGATAGCTCCGGACCGTAGGGTGCCAAGTCCCGTTGCCCGATCAGGAAGGCATCCGGGAGGAAGTAGAAGACGTTGCCGGCGTTCTGATCCTGGAAGTACGCATGATTGCGCGACGAAGGGCCCTCGGCCGGCCACGGAACGACCAGCGTGACGAACCCCTTGGAAGCCGGCGGCTGGCCGGACGGGAACAGGTAGGGGTGTGTGGCGATGTCGAAACGCAGCGGGATCGCGGTGTCCTGCACCGACCGTGCCACCACGTATCGGGGCTCGGGGTCCGGGGGGTGGATGATGATCGGGCCGGGATCCGGCCACGGCCGATCCACCGGCGGCCGCGGGCGGGTCGGCAGGGTCGGACGGCCCTCGATCGGCCGCACGCGATGGTCCCGCACGATCGGGTCAGGTGTGCGGTGATCTCGCACGGCCACCGGCCGGAGCGTCGGCCGGGTCACGGCGCTCGGCTGGACGGCCAGCCGACCGATCGGCACCGGAACGGGTTTCGGACCCTGGTTGACAACAAGGCTCGGCTGGATCGTCGGCGCGTCGAGCTTGTCCGGCCGCGACAAGATCGCGAGGCCCGGACGAGGCGGCGGCTGAAGACTCGGTACGGCCACCGTGATGGCGCGATGGACGACGAGCCTGGCCTGCTCCTCGTCCCGGGTGAACGCCCTCAGGAGCGCATCCCGCTCCGGGAGTGTGAGCAGCAGAACGGCATCCCACCGGAACTGGGTCTCGTCGGGTGTGACCTCCGCCACCGGATAGACGCGGGCGATCTGGCCCACCGAGGAGACAGTGATCGAAAGCTCATGGGGTAGAACCACCGCGTCGGTCCGCGACATCTCCGGGGCCGGAAAGCGTTCGAGTCCGAACGTGACCCGCCACAGACCGTCGACCAGCGTCGTCGCGATCTCGTAGCGCCCCGTCGCCGGCGTAACGCGAAGCCTGTACCGGGGCAGGTAGTAGACCTTCGTGGGGTCAGCCGGGTCTTCGAAGAGCACGGTGTCGTCGACCCGGCCGTCCGGGCTGATCGGCGCGGTCACTTGCGAACGGGGTACGCCGAGGGGGAATGGCCCCATCCGGCGCAGACTCTCCAGGTCGATACCCGGGCGCGGCCGCAGCAGATTCGCCTTCAGCTTGACTCGCGGCATTGCCGTTCCCCCTTTTCGAGCAAGCACTATGACGGGGGGGTAAGGTCGCGTCATCCACAACTCTGTGGAGACGCCGCTCTCTACGACCCACTCGGCCGGACACTGCTGAATTGGTTGACACCGCAAGACAGAGGGCTGCATTTGAAGCGCTAGCCAGATTCAACAAGCCCTAAGCAAGTCCGATCACGTTCGAAGCCAGGCCGCCAAGACGCGATCGCCGATCCAGCGGCCGCAGCCGCGCGTGCTGGCGGCGGGCCCCTCTGCGCTGTCCCCCCCCCCCCGCTACACGCCCGGCGGATCGGCAGGCGCTCCCGGCCGCCGCGATATCCGTCGCGCGATCGCCCGAGCCGCGTCGGACTGACCAGGTAGCGGTTTATGATGGAGGGAACACATGACGGATATCGCGATTCATAGCGGCATCCGCCCGGGAGACCCGCTGGAGCCCTCTGATGGCCATCACCGATCCCTTGGACCTCGAGCCGCGCTACCAGAGCGGCTTCGGCAACTCGCTACAGAGCGAAGCCCTGCCCGGCGCGCTGCCGGTCGGCCGCAACTCGCCGCAGCGCGTCGCCCATGGCCTGTACGCCGAGCAGTTGTCGGGTACGGCGTTCACCGCGCCGCGCGCGGCCAACCGGCGCTCGTGGCTGTACCGGATCCGTCCCGCCGCGATGCACGGCGAGTTCCGCCAGATCGACGAGGGGCTGATCGTCAGCGACTTCAACCAGGTCCCACCGACGCCGCCGAGCCCGATGCGCTGGGATCCGTTGCCCGTCGATCCGACGCCGACCGATTTCATCGACGGCTGGGTGACGATGGCCGGCCACGGCGATCCGGGCGGCCACGCCGGCTGCGCGATCCACCAGTACGCGGCCAACCGCTCGATGCGCGATCGCTTCTTCTACGACGCCGACGGCGAGCTGCTGATCGTGCCGCAGCAGGGGCGCCTGCGCGTGCGCACCGAGCTCGGCGTGCTCGACGCGGCGCCGCAGGAGATCATCGTGATCCCGCGCGGCATCCGCTTCCAGGTCGCGCTGCCCGACGTGCGCGCCGAAGGCGGCTCGCAGGACGATGCGCGCGGCTACGTCTGCGAGAACTTCGGCGCGCCGCTGCGGCTGCCCGACCTCGGCCCGATCGGCTCGAACGGACTGGCCAACCCGCGCGACTTCCTCAGCCCGGTCGCCGCTTATGAGGACCGCGAAGGCGACTTCACGCTGGTCGCCAAGTTCCTCGGCCATCTGTGGGAAGCGCCGATCGATCACTCGCCGCTGGACGTCGTCGCCTGGCACGGCAACCACGTGCCGTACAAGTACGACCTGCGCCGCTTCAACGCGATCGGCTCGATCAGCTTCGATCACCCGGACCCGTCGATCTTCCTGGTGCTGCAGTCGGTGACCGATACGCCGGGCGTCGACGCGATCGACTTCGTGATCTTTCCGCCGCGGATCCTGGCGATGCAGGACACGTTCCGCCCACCCTGGTTCCACCGCAACGTGGCCAGCGAGTTCATGGGCCTGATCCACGGCGCCTACGACGCGAAGACGCACGGCTTCGTGCCGGGCGGCGCGTCGCTGCACAACATGATGACGGGCCACGGCCCGGACGCCGGCACCTTCGAGGCCGCCAGCGCCGCCGACACGTCGAAGGCGCACTACCTGACCGACACGATGGCGTTCATGTTCGAGACGCGGCTGCCGCTGCGCGTGACGCGCCACGCGCTGGAAACGCCGCGCCGCCAGGCCGACTACCCGTCATGCTGGTCCACCTTGAGGAAGCACTTCCATGTCTGAAGTCAACGAAACGCACGATCCGGGGCTGCGAAGCTGGGTGGCCTCGGCCAACGCCGAAGACGGCGACTTCCCGATCCAGAACCTGCCGCACGGCGTGTTCCGCCGCGCCGGCAGCGCCGAGCCCTGGCGCGGCGGCGTGGCGATCGGCGACCAGATCCTGGACGTCGGCGCGCTGCACGCGGCCGGCGCGTTCTCGCGCTTCGGGCCGGTCGCCGAGCAGGCGGCGGCGCTGGCGTCGGCCGGTGAGCTGAACGGCCTGATGGCGGCCGGCCCGGTCGCCTGGACCGCGATTCGCGCCGCGCTGTCGGCGCTGCTGCGCGAGGGCCAGCCGGCGCTGCCCGACGCGCTGCTGCCGCAGGCGCAGGCCGAATACCGGGTGCCCGCCCGCGTCGGCGACTTCACCGACTTCTACACGTCGATCCATCACGCGACGAACATCGGCCGGCAGTTTCGCCCGGACGCGCCGCTGATGCCGAACTTCAAATGGCTGCCGGTCGCTTATCACGGCCGCGCGTCGTCGATCGGCGTCAGCGGCCAGACCTTCCACCGACCGCGCGGCCAGACGCTGCCGGCCGGCGCGACGACGCCGACGTTCGGCGCGTGCCAGCGGCTCGATTACGAGTTGGAGCTGGGCATCTGGATCGGCCAGGGCAACGCGCCCGGCGAGCCGATCGCGATCGCCGAGGCCGACGACCACGTGTTCGGGCTGTGCCTGCTGAACGACTGGTCGGCGCGCGACATCCAGGCCTGGGAGTACCAGCCGCTGGGGCCGTTCCTCGCCAAGAACTTCGCGACGACGATCTCGCCGTGGATCGTCACGCTGCAGGCGCTCGCCCCTTATCGCGTCGCCTGGACGCGACCCGACGGCGATCCGGCGCCGCTGCCGTACCTGGACTGCGCGCACAACCGCGCGCGCGGCGCGTTCGACGTGCGCATCGAGTGCTGGCTCGAATCGCAGGCGATGCGCGACGCCGGCGACGGCCCGTCACGGCTGTCGTCGTCGAGCTTCCGGCACTCGTACTGGAGCGTCGCGCAGATGGTCGCGCACCACGCGGTCGGCGGCTGCAACCTGCAGCCCGGCGACCTGCTGGGCACCGGCACGCAATCGGGCCCGACGCTCGGCGAGGCGGCCGCGCTGATCGAGCTGTCGGTCGGCGGCAAGCAGCCGGTGGCGCTGGCCAACGGCGAGACGCGCGCGTTCCTCGCCGACGGCGACACGGTGATCTTCAAGGGCTGGTGCGAGATGCCCGGATTCGCGCGGATCGGCTTCGGCGAGGCGCGCGGGACGGTGCTGCCGGCGCGGGCTTAGCGCCCGCTCGCCCGAAGATCGAACCCCGGAGCGAGAGGCGCGCGACGAGGGGCGCGCTACACTTGGGGCCGAAACGGCGACCCGCCCTCGGGCTCGTCGTCCCAACGACGGAGACCCCATGAGTGCCTCGTATCTTCACGGCGAACGCCCGCTTCACGAATACCTGCGCCACCACGCCCGCGCCCGGCCCGACCAGGCCGCCTTCCTGTGGTACGGCCGCCCGATCAGCTATCGCGAGCTCGACCGGCTGTCGGACGCCTGCGCCAGCCTGCTGGCCTCGCTCGGCGTGCGGCGCGGCGACCGCGTCGCGCTGTTCCTGAACAACTGTCCGCAGTACGTGATCGCGCATTTCGGCATCCAGAAGCTGGGCGCGATCGTCGGCCCGTGCAGCCCGCTGTTCAAGGCGATGGAGCTCGAATACCAGCTCGGCGACCAGGGCGCGCGCGTGATCATCGCCGCCGACAACCTGCTGCCGGTGATCGACGAGGTGCGCGGCAAGACGGCGCTCGAGCACGTGCTGACGACGAACTACGCCGACCTGCTGCCGGCCGAGCCGGCGTTCGAGCTGCCCGCCGAGCTGAAGCAGCCGCGCGTGGCGATCGACGGGCGCGCGCGCGACCTGCTGGCCAGCATCGATGAAGCGGCCCGGCTGATCGCGGCCGGCCGGGATCCGCACGCCGACGCCGTGCACGTGGCGGTCGACCTCGACGACTGCGCGCTGATGACCTACACGTCCGGCACGACGGGCCGCCCGAAGGGCGCGATGCTGTCGTACCGCAACGCGCTGTTCAAGACCGCGGCCACCACCGACGGCAACGCGATCACGCACGACGACGTGCTGCTGGCGATCGCGCCGCTGTACCACATCGCCGGCATGCTGATGGGCATCGACGTGACGGTCTACGCCGGCGCGACGACGGTGCTGCTGCACCGCTTCGACCCGGCGACCTCGCTGGCGGCGATCGAAGAGCACCGCATCACCTGGTGGTACGCGATCGCGCCGATGCTGGTCGCCTGCATGCAGGTCCCGCAGCGCGACACCGGCGCGCCGACGCCGGCCGGCCGGACGCGACCGGGACTGTCGTCGCTCAAGTACGCGCCGACGACCAGCTTCGGCATCGCGATGACCGAGTCGCTGGCCGGGCAATGGAAGACCTTCACCGGCGGCTGCCAGGCGCACGAGGCCGCTTATGGCCTGTCGGAGACGCACACGCTCGACGCGATGATGCCGCTCGATGCGGTGCGCTGGGGCACCTGCGGCAAGCCGGCGCCCGGCGTCGACCTGCGGATCGTCGACCCCGACGACCCCGGTGATCCGCCGCGCGCCAAGCCGGCCGGCGAGACCGGCGAGATCGTGCTGTTCAGCGAAGGCAACTTCCTCGGCTACTGGAACAACCCCGAAGGGACGGCCAAGACGCTGCGCAACGGCTGGGTGTTCACCGGCGACATGGGCTGCATCGACGCCGACGGCTACCTGAGCTTCCTGGGCCGCTTCAAGGAGATGATCAAGGTCTCCGGCTACAGCGTGTTCCCGGAAGACGTCGAGACGATGCTGATCAAGCATCCGGCGGTCGACCAGGCGGCGGTGATCGGCGTCGCCGACCCGGCCAAGGGCGAGGTCGTCAAGGCGTTCATCGTGCGCAAGCCCGACCAGCAGGCGGACGCCGCGGCGATCATCGAATGGTGCCGCGCCAACATGTCGCCGTACAAGGTGCCGCGCGAGATCGTGTTCCGCGACAGCCTGCCGGCCACCGGCGCCGGCAAGCTGCTGCGCAGGCTGCTGAAGGACGAATGACGACGGGCGCGGATCGATCGGCGGATAGGCGCAGAAAACGAATCGTTTCAAACAAATCAGAACTGATTGATTCGAGCGGCGCGCTAAAATAATAGCCCGCCTCGTCCGGCGACCCGCCTTCGTTCCGCCCACCCGCCATGACCTCAACGACCGACGCCCTCGCGCGACGGATGTCCGAATACACGGGATCGTCGGTCCAGCGGATCGACACGCACATTTCGACGATCCTGCTGTCCGGCGACGAGGCATGGAAGCTCAAGCGCCCGGTCCGGCTACCCTTCGTCGACTTCCGCAGCGTCGAAGCGCGCCGCCGCTGCTGCGAGGCCGAGCTCAGCCTGAACCGCCGGCTCGCGCCGACGCTGTATCTGGGCCTGCTGACGGTCCGCGGCCCCGAAGCGTCGCCGCGGATCGACGGCCTGCCCGCGCGCTCGCCGGGTGTCGCGCCCGCCGCTGCGCCCGCCGGCCGCGGCAATCGTGACGCGGCCGGCGCGCCGGCCATCGAATACCTGGTCAGGATGCGCCGGTTTCCGGCTGGCGCGCTGTTCTCCGAACGCGTCGCCGCCGGCACGCTGACCGTCGACGACGTCACGCGGCTCGCGCACGGGTTGGCCGAGTTCGATCGATCCGCGCCGATCCAGCGCGACCCGGCGATCGCCGACGCGGTCGCGCGCGAGGCGGCGAAGGTCATCGGCCAGCTCCGTACGCTGGCGGCCGACCACGGCACCGACGCGCAGCGCGGCGCGATCCGCGAGCTGGCGGCCTGGCTCGACGTGCACGGACGGCGGCTGGGACCGGTGTTCCGCGCGCGGCTGCAGGCCGGGCGGGTCCGCGACGTGCACGGCGACCTGCACCTGGCCAACGCGGTCGTGCTCGACGACGAGGTCACCGCGTTCGACTGCCTGGAGTTCGACGACCGTCTGCGCCGGATCGACGTGATCGGCGACGCCGCATTCCTGGCGATGGATCTGCATGCGCACGGCTGTCCGGCGCTCGCGCACCGGCTGGTCGACGCGTGGTGCGAGGCCGCCGACGATCATCCGGCGATGGCCGTGCTGCCGTTCCACCAGGTCTATCGCGCCTGCGTGCGGGCGCTGGTCGCCTGGCTCGCCCCCGCGCCGTCGATCGACGACGTCGAACGCTATCTGCGCACGGCCGAGCGCCTGAGCGATTCGGACCACCGGCCGACGCTGACGATCACGCATGGACCGTCGGGCTCCGGCAAGTCGCGCGCGGCGGCGCGGCTGGTCGAGCTCGACGGCGGCCTGCGGCTGCGCTCGGACGTCGAGCGCAAGCGCCTGGCCGGCCTGTCGCCGCTGGCCGATTCGCGGGCCGCCGGCCTGGACCTGTACACGCGCGAGTGGACGAACCGCACGTACGCGCGGCTCGAGTCGCTGGCCGACGCCACGCTGACGGCCGGCGCGCCGGTGGTCGTCGACGCCGCGTTCCTGCGGCGGCCCGAGCGCCAGCGCTTCGCGGCGCTGGCGCGCTGGCACGGCGTGCCGTTTCGCATCGTCGATTGCCGGGCCGATCCGGCGACGCTGCGGGCGCGCGTGATCCGGCGCGCGTCGCTGGGCGGCGATCCGTCCGAGGCCGACACCTCGGTCATCGACCGGCAACTCGTCAGCGCCGATCCGCTCGACGCGCACGAGCTGGCGGCGCGCTACGAGTTGCCGGAGCGCGAGGACGAAGGCGGCGGCAGGCACGGCGGCGATGCCATTCGCGCCCGCGCCGAGGGCGACACGACCGGCGTCGACGACGAGGATGAGGACGAGCGCTGAAGCGCGCACGTCCGCACAGGACGTCGCCGACTCGATGATGCTCGCCGGGGGCATGCGGTTCGACCGGATCCGGCATCGCTTCGGACGTTATGTCATCACAACCGGGAATCTATCGCTTCCATTCGCGTGGCCGCGAGCCCGCTGACCGGGAAACCAGGCCGCTACAATGCGAGGTCGATGCGGTCGCGTTCGGCCACCTCCGGAAGCTGTCGGACTCGAGCAGGGGGGTAGTGGACGACGTGCCGAACGTCGGCCTCCGATGCATGGTGCGTGCACAGACGAGCAAGGCTATGGCAACAGCGAGCTTCGCCCTCTCGATCCCGATCCCGCGGAGCTTTCCGGTCGACGAGGCCCGGAAGCTCTGCCGCGGCTCCCTGGTCTTTCCGGCCACCGATCCGCTCGGCCGCCGGCGACGGCTCTGCAAGACGTCGCGCGCGACGAGCAGCAGGGCTCGGAACGATTGAATCGCCGGCCATGCCGACGCCGTTGCACGTGGACGAGCTGGAAGACCTCTGGGGCCTGCGTAGCGCCGGCGCCCTGCTGGATCTGCCGTCCACCGGCATGTCGGTGCTGCGATGGACGCGTACCGACGGCCGTCCCTTTTCTTTTTCGTTCGACAACCGGGTCGCGCCCGAGTTCATGATGCTCTCGATGGTGCTGCGGCCGATGAGGGCCTGCTCCTGGGCGAACGACTCGGTGATCTGGGACGGCAACATCAGCGGATCGAGCACCCGGCTCATCGATTCACGCAAGAGTGAACGGCTCGGCTTCGATTCATCGAGCCCCTTCGATCTGCTGCACGTGCATTTCTCATTGGCCGATCTACGCTTGGCCGCATGCCGATTCGGCCTGAGCTTCGACGATCTGAAGTGGCGCGGCAGCACGCCGTACCATAAT
>JASGFT010000092.1:0-19967 GCA_047605425.1 Burkholderiaceae bacterium
CAAGAAGAATGCTCAGTCCGTTTTTATGTGAAGTCGGCGGGCCGACAGGCCCACCGAGCCGAGGTATCGAGGGCGCAACCGTGCCGTAGCCACTTCGCATGATCACAGCGCTTGCAGGAACGCCAGCAAGGCCTTGGGCGGCCGGTACGTCGTAGGCTTGGCCTGCGGTGCCTTCAAGCGCGCCAATGCGCGTTCCTTCATCGCCAGATCCGCCTCGACGTACATGTGCGTTGTCGCCGGACTCTCGTGGCCAAGCCACAAGGCGATGGTGCAAGGGTCGGCTCCCGACTGAAGCAGGTTCATTGCCGTTGCGTGCCGAACCAGATGAGGCGATACGGACAGCTTGGCCAGATCGGGGTGCTTGCGGGATGCCATCTGCACAGCAAGCTTCAGGCGTTGCGCCACGTTGGCCCGCGTCATCGGCTTGTCGTCCCGGCGCGGCAACAGTGGCGAGTCGGGCCGAAGCTGGGGATTGAGGTCCAGCCAATCTCGCACCGCTCTTGCCGTGGTTTTCCACAAGGGAAGCGAACGCTGCTTGCGTCCCTTACCGTGCAGCCGGATGTTCGATGTCGGGCCAAGCACGACGTCTTCGACCCGCACGCCGATGATCTCCGAGACCCGAGCCCCGGTATTGAACATCAACGCGAACATCAGCCGGTCGCGCTGGCCGATCCAGGTGTCGCTCGGCGCGTCGATCACGGCGAGCATCTGTTCGCGGGGAACGAAGCCCACCATCTTTCGGTCGAACCGCTTCATCGGCACGGCCAGGGCCTGTTCGATGAAGCCCAGGTGCACCGGATCCCGTCTTGCGGCGAACTTCAGGAACGAGCGCACTGCCGCCAGCCGGATATTGCGGCTACGCACCAAGTTGTGTCGTTCCTGCTCGAGGTGATCCAGAAAGCCGATCAGGAACGTCGGGCTGATGTCGGCAAGCGCCAGGCTGTTCGGCTCCTTGCCTCGCTGTTGCGCGTAACGTAGCAGAAGCACGAAGGTGTCCCGGTACGAAGCCACCGTGCATGGGCTCAGGTCTCGTTGCTGGACCATGTAGTCGGTGAAGAACTCCTGCACGAGGGTTGCGAAGGTTGGCGATGCTGGCCTATTCATCGTTGTCTCCCGTGAGCGCGAAATGCTCGAACCTGCTGCCGACGATGGCCATCAACTCAGGCACGCCAGTCAAGTACCAGTAGGTGTCGGTGATCTTCGCGTGGCCGAGATAGGTGCACAGCCAGAACATCGCGTGATCGACGGACACGCCACGCTCATGCCAGCGCTGAACTCGTCGAACCACCATCGTGTGCCTCAGATCCTGCAAACGCGGGCTGGCGTGATCGCCTCTGGCGTGCCAACCCAGCTTGGACCGCAGGCGCTTGAAGACGTCCTCCACTGTGCTTCCGGAGAGAAAGCCACCGGTTGTCGAGACGAAGAACGGAGCGTCGTGGTCCGTATTGGCGTGTCGGTCGCGTAAGTGGCGATACGCTGTCAGCGCCGAGACCACGCTGGAGTGGATGGGCAGGCAGCGAGACTTGTGGAACTTGGTCTGTCGTACGGTGAGCGTCGCGTTGTTCAGGTCGACATCGCCGACGCACAGTTTCAACCCTTCGGACAGCCTGAGTCCCACGGCAGCCAGCAGTCCGAACAACGTTCGGTATGTCAGCGGTCGCAAACCGCCCGCCGGTGTCAAGTGCTCTGCGTGCTGCAACAGTTGCAGGATCTCCTCGTCGGTGTAGATGTGCGGTGTCAGTCGTCGATGGCCGCGGCCGAGCGCGTGTGTGGGCAGCACCTCGGTGTCGACCTCGAACTGCCGGTGCCAGGCTGCGAAGGGCCGCAGGATCTCGATCCTGCGGGCCGCGGTGACTGCGCTGCTGCTGTGAACAGGCTGGCGCGCCCATTCGATCTGTAGCTCGCGCGTCAACGGCCCAGTGTGACCACGAGCATCGGCAAAGTGCGCAAACCGCATCAGCTCAGTGGCCGGCGCCTTCAGTTCGAAGCCGAGTTGGCGCCGTTCCTTCAGGTAGCGTTGCACGGCTGCCGACAACGTCGCCCCGGCGTTCATGTCAAGCTCCCGGGCCAGGGCATGGCCACTGCGCGAAGGCGATTGAGATCGACCTTGGCGTAGATCAAGGTGGTATCGATCTGGCGATGACGGAGCACGTCGGCGACTTCCTTGAGCGTGCCGCCGGTATCGAGTAGCCGGGCGGCCAGCGTGTGCCGTAGGATATGCACACGGGTGTAGGGCAAGCCGCAGCGTCGATAGGCGTTGCGCACGGTGTTGCGTACGACGTCCGGACCGATGGGTTCGTCCCGCGGCGCCACGTGCCGCACGAACACCCGTCGGTTGGTGGTCGACGGTCGTTCCATGCGCAGATACTCGGCAATGGCGTGGCCGGTCGTCGCCGGCAAAGGCATTACGTCCACACGCCGGGACTTGCCTTTGACGATGCGCACCGTCCCGCGCTCCCAGTCGATGTCCCCCAGTGCCAGGTTGCTGACCTCGAGCGTGCGAAGTCCGAGGTCCACGATGCATCGCACGATGGCATAGGACCGGAAACGCGAAGGCATTCCAGGCGGGAAGGCTGCGAGGAGCTGTTCGACATCGGCGCGCGACAGCGTTTGCGGCAGCGGTGCCAAGCGCCATCGCGCCGGCGATCCGATCAGCGGCAACAAGTGATTGACGGGATCGCCTTCGAACGCGCGAAACCGCAGGTAGCTGCGCAGCGCCGTGGCGATGACGCCCCCGCTGGCCGGGGATACGCGGTCAAGCTCCCCGGCGATGAAACACCGCAACTGGTCGGCAGTCGGCGTGACAGAGTCGACCGTATGAACCAATGCGCCAGCGATCTTCAGGCGCCGAAACCGGGTGCTTCGAGCCAGGCCTCGGGCCTGCTGCAAGTACTCGTCGTAGCGACGCAGCGCCGCTTCGATCGGGCTAACGGAACGTTGGTCTGTTGCGATCGCGGCGTTGCCGAAAACGATCCGCAGGTACCGCAGAGCCGCCCGGACTTGGTGGCGGCAATGCGAAACCGGATACGGGCACGTACAACGTGGCAGGTGCTCGTTAGTGAACCGATCGATAGCGTAGTCGAGATCATCCAGCGAATACCGACCTCGGCGGAGCCATCGCGCGAAGTGCGCAAGACAACCGAGGTATGACTTGGCCGTGCGGGGCGAGTAGCCTCGCTCGATCAAGTGACGCCAATAAGCGGGCGCCGAAAGCGCAAGCACGCTGTCTGAAAGCCATGATGCGGCAGTCGGATGAAGGGCATCGAACGCATCCATGATCGCCTCCTGAGGTGGGTCGCCACCACAGAAGACACTCGCTTTTATGCAAAGTCCAGAACCACCACGATGAACCACAGGCCGCGATCTTCGCGCCTTCAGCCCAGACCCGGTCTGCCGACCTCACATAAAAACGGACTGAGCATTCTTCTTGCCCATCGGGATGACCCGCGGCGCGCGCTCCAGGTCATTGGTGTCCAGGTCCAGCCATGCGTCCGACAGGAACACGCTCAATCCTTGCCGGCGCTCTCGCGCATAGTTCAGCGCCTTGGCCAGCGGGCTCGTGGGCAGCAGGCTCGGATCACCGGAGCGCGACTGCGACCGGGAGCGGGTGATCGGCTTGTTCAGGGTGCTGGACTGGATGATGGCTCTGTCCGATGCCCTGGAAGATCGTCTATGGCAGGATATCGAGGACTTCGAGGGGAAGCGGAATATGCCTTACATCACCAGTGTCGAGCGGATCGGGATGCGCAAGGGGTTCGAGCAGGGGATCCAAAAAGGGGCTCGAGCAGGGCCGAGAAGAAGGCCGTGTGGAAGGTCGTGAAGAAGGTCGTGAAGAAGGTCGCGAGCAGCTTCTGCTTGATCAGCTCGCCTACCGCTTCGGCTCATTGCCCGAAGCGATCGTCGCGCGGGTCGAATCCGGCACGGCGGCGGATATCGATCGTTGGGCGAGGCCGGTGTTCGACGCCGGCACCTTGGACGAGGTCTTGTCGGACGACATATGAGCACGGGCCAAAGATGGCTACGTCGACCAAGGCTGCGCGCCGGAGCGGAGGTAATACAATCCCGAATACCAAATATCAATACCAATGGAATTCAAGTAGATGAAATCGGAAAAAAACATTCTTCTAACAGGGTGCGCGGGTTTCATCGGCATGCACACTGCTCGAGCATTGCTCGACGCCGGTTATCGTGTCACGGGGATAGACAACGTCAATGACTACTATGACCCCAAGCTCAAGCATGATCGGTTGTCGCAGCTTCAGCAAAATGAAAATTTTTCATTCAAGCTGATTGATATCTCGAAAAAATCAGAACTGAATTCCTTGGAAAGCGATTTTGCCTTGGTGGTGAACCTCGCCGCGCAGGCAGGTGTCCGATATTCTCTGACGCATCCCGAGGCATATGTCGAATCCAATCTTGCCGGATTCGTCAATGTACTGGAGTTTTGTAGAAACAAGGGTATTGGCGATCTGGTTTATGCAAGCAGCTCCAGTGTTTACGGCGTGAGCTCGCCAGCCCCTTTCTCCGAGTCAGCTCCTTGCGACAAGCCGATCAGTCTCTATGCAGCAACAAAAAAGGCCAATGAATTATTTGCTTATACCTACGGGCATCTCTATCAAATAAAAACGGTAGGCCTCAGGTTCTTTACGGTCTACGGCCCATGGGGGCGACCCGATATGGCGTACTTCAAGTTCGCAAAAGCGCTCTACGCCGGCACCCCGATAGAGATATTCAACAATGGAAATCTCAGCCGGGATTTCACTTACATAGATGACATCGTCAAGGGAATAACGGGAGTCATCGACAAGGTTCGATCAGAAAGAAAAGAAGGCGCCCAATCGGAGATGTCGAGGGTGCTGAACATCGGCAATCAAAGCCCTGTCAATTTGAAGGATTTCATCGAATGCATGGAGGTTTCGACCGGCAGGACTTTCAATAAGCGGTATGTGGAAATGCAGGCCGGCGACGTGTACGAAACTCATGCCAACATAGAAGCGCTTTCGAATTGGACGGGGTTTTCGCCGACGACTTCGATTGAAGAGGGAATCCCGAAATTCATAGAATGGTTCAGGGAGTACAACGGTATCGAATGACTGGAGGTTTGCAATCAGGACGATTTCGCTGCTGGAGCGTGGGGATCTCGGTCTGGGCCGAAGACCAGGCGCGGTGCAACAAGTCCTGGCACAGCAAGATCAGGCAATCTTGCATCAAGGCTCGAAAGAATCGAATCGCGGCCGCAGATATTCGGCTGGACTGCCGCCGTACACGGAGTCGGGCCGTGTGGAGCGGTGCAGAACCGATCCGGGGGTGACAAGCGTGTTGCGAGCCACCGTCACGCCTTTTTGCAAGATGCACCCGGGAGTGATCCAGACGCCATCCTCGATGACGATCGGGTCGGCTTGCAGATCCATCGCCTTCTTGCCGCCGTGGGATTCGGTGGTGATGAATGCTTGTCGGGAGATGCACACATCCGAGCCGATCGTGAGATGAGCTTGGTTGTAGAGCCATGCACCGTCGCCGAGCCAGCAGCGATCGCCGATCGTCAGCTTCCACGGGAACTTGACGCGTATCGCGTGCGGGCATCGGCAATCGGTGCCGATGCGCGCGCCGAAAAGCCGTAGCGCAAAGAGGCGTACAGCGGAAACGGGCATCAAAGAATTGTTGACCACCGCCCATTCCACGAGAAACCATAAGCCTTCGACAAGCTTGCTGCGTCCGCGCACGAAGATTTCCCTCATGGCCTTCGAGAGATGGATGGCAGCCCGATCGTCATTGGAGGAGCGCGGAAACGGGATGGTGGCGTCGTCGCGGGCGTGCTGCTCGGCGTCGCAGGGCTCTCCACATAGAGGAGAGGCGGGCGGACAGGCCTGGGGCCCGGAGGGAGCGCGTTGCATTGATACGGTGCTGGCTGTCGTGGAGCGTCGTGAGGAGGGCACGATGTACGAGCGGGGCGCCGTGCCGCGTTGCTTGCCCACATCGGAGGTGAAACTGCTTCTCATTCTCTCAGATGGGCCCTGGCTTGGGGCGGACTCGGCGCAGTCTCGAGGAAAGATACTCTATCCTGACTGCCTTGCAGCAGGAATCAGTCCTGGTGGGCTCCCAGGCGTGCGCCGTGCCAAAGCATCCCGTTCCGAAACCATGCCATCAGCCGCATCGTCTCCGACGCGATCCGCTGCGGAACCCGGCGCTGTGCTGGGGCATCGTCGTCCCGGCGCTCCTGTCGGGCACCGCGGCCGAATGCCTGGCATCGGGATCCGGCAAGGTCGCGCGTACGGCCATCGGCAAGGCGGCCGACGAGGTCGGCTGGCGCTTTACCCTCGACGAACGCCATGCGGCGCTTTCGCTGATCGAGCAGGGCGCCGAGGCCTGGCTGATCGGCCGTTCGACCGGCTCCGGCCGGCGGCCGCCCGGCTTCACGCTGACCGCCGTCAATGGTCAGGGAAAGACCATCGCGCTCGACGGCGAGCGGCGCGCCGACGGCGCCTATCGCTACCGCCTGCCCACCGACCGCCTCGGATACTTTGAGTTGCGCCCGGCGACCAGCGATCCGGCGCGGGTAGTTCCGGCGGCCGGTTCCCGGCCGGCCGGCATGCTGTCGTTCGCCGTGCTCAGGCCGGCCGACCCCGATCCGAGTCGAGGCTTCAGCGAATATTTCGCCGCGCTGCAAGGCACCGTGAGCCTCGTCGATCGGCCGGGGCCTGGATGGGACGCTTACCCCTATCTCGGCATGCAGTCGGTGGGCACACGCGCCTACAGTTGGCGCGACTGCGGCCAGACGCTGACCAACAAGCCCGATCGCTCCGCGGAGTGCGCCCAGGAGTGGGCGCATGACGCGTTACCCGATGCTTACCGGTCCGCACGCATGGTGCCGCTGTTCTTCATGGACGGCATCCCGAGCACCGAGGTCGATGCGCTGTCGCGCGGCGATGCTCGCGCGCTCGCGCGATACGGCGACCACCTTCGAGCCGCCGCGACGCATATCGCCGCCCGCTACGATTTCGTCCCGCAGCATTTCTACCAGATCACCTGGGAACCGGATCTGAACTGGCTCGGCGGTGACGACGCGCTGCTCGCGGTCTACCGTCAGGCCCATCAATCGATCCATGCAGCGGATCCTCGTGCGATCGTGATCGGTCCGACCATGTCTTCGCTGAGCAACGTCCCCTTGCCCGCCTATTCTCCGATCGTCAAGGACGTCGGTGCTTTCGATGCCTTCAGGCGGCTGATGCAAGCGGGTCTGGACAAGCATCTCGACGCCGTGAGTGTCCACAACTACCCGAACTACCACCACACGCTGCGATTCCGCCCGGAGTTGAACGCGGTGGCGCAGGATCTGCGCCGGTTGCGCACCGCCATCGACGCCTTGGTCGGGCGCGCCTTGCCGCTGTTCTGCACCGAAGGCGGATTTCCAGGCAGCGACGAGGTCACCGGCCCGGCCGATCCGGCCGAGCGCGCCTACGCGAACGTCGCGCTGGCCTTGCTGACCAAGAGCGCCGGCGCAGCGATGCATACTTATTTCTACATGAGCGACTTCGTGACGGAGCCCGGTTACGGCATCGCGTTCAACACCGACGCGGAGCGCTATCCGAATCCGCTGCGCACGTTCGAGCCCCGGCAGATCGCGCCCAAGCTCGAGTTTCCGATGATCCGGCAGGTCAATGAGGTGACGTCGCACGCGGACGCGCTGCCGCCGATGCAGGCTCCGGGGGGCCTCGAGGACCTGATCGCGCTGCCGTTCGCCGACCGCAAGACGGGCGTCGTGACCTTGGCCGTCTGGGATCCGACCAATCGCGACCGGATCGTCGATCTGAAGCTGGACGTGCCGGAAATGGCGATCGCCGATGCATTCGGCAACACGCTAACCGTGCGTACCGATGGCGGCCGGCTGCGGCTTCAGACGTTCCGCTACCCGACTTATCTCGTCGGGGTGCCTGCGCGATTCATCGGTCGATAGCGCGACGCGGGGAAGTCGGCGCGCTCCTCGGCGCGGGCTCGATCCCGGTGTGCGCAGCCCTTAGCTCGTCCGGCTCTTCCTGAGCCTTCGGCGAACCATCGCGCTGGCCATCTTCCGCTTGGCGAAATGAAAGGCGACAGGGAACCTGGCTTCGACGTTCAGGATGACTCGGTTGACGCGCAGCTCCTGGTCCTTGGGAGAAAATATCTCCACTCCTCTGATATTCCTGGTCTTCGGCAAGATGACTTTGCGCTGCAATTGCTGAAGAGGATCCGCGGCCGGAATCGCGTGGCAGGTAAGCGAAGAACGGCTGCGGGAGGTGCTGGTGCCTTTGAACGCGCCATGAATCGTTCGCGCGTTCCAGAACAGCGTATCGCCCTTTTGAAGAGCGGGCGCTCGAAACTCGAACCCGCGCTCGCGCAGGATCGAGCGAACGAGCTCGATGTACTTCGAATGATCCCCTATGGAATCCGCATCCGGAATTTCATTCGGAATGAATACCCGGTGCGATCGCGGGCATAGGAACAGCCGGCCGGCGTCCGCGGCGATGTCTTCGAGCGCCGCCCAGGCAGCGCAGATCGCTCCCTGGTTGATCGAATCGGAGTAATAGGTGTCCTGATGCTCGGGGCTGCCGTTGTGCCCTTCGAAATACATCGACTGGATGATCTTGTACGGCTGGTCGAACAGCGCGCCGAACGCCTTGGAAACGCCATCGGCCGTCAAGAACCTCGAGATCACCGCTTCCTTGATTTCCGGAAACACTCTCGAATCGAGGCTCTGGAGATTGATGACCGGATTCATGATCCAGTTCTGCGCATTCTTCTGATGTCGCTCGGCCTTGCCCGTGGTCTGCCGGTAGATGAACCCCTTGAACGGCTTGACTTCCCGATCCCATACTCCCCGGATCAGGTCGCAATCCGCGCCGGAGAGCAAGCCGGAGAGCAGTACGTAGCCCTCTTCGTCGTAATGCTTCCTGGCGGCCGCCAGGTCATCGATCGAGAAGCGCGGGGTGCGATCCTCTTCGATGAGCTCCGGAACCTCGACTGCGAAACCACCTGGCGTCTTCAATTCGATCATTGCACTGGCTTCCGTAACGTCGGCTGGCGTTTCACCTCGGACCAACGAAGGCCATGCGGCGCTTCGGGTGATCGGGCAGGGGGCGGATACGTGGCGGGTGGGTCGCTCGACCGGCTCGACGGGCTCGGATGCGTCGAGCCGAGCGTGACCGGAGCGCTCCGGGGAAGCAGCGCCGCGGTGGCGGCAATCGCTCCGAAATAAACCCACAGGCGTGGACTCTCCAGCGCGCCCATGGTCTGCATCAGCGACCCGACCGCGACGGCCAGCGGCAATCCCCAGGCGCCGATCTGGCGCAGATACCGGTACACGATCGCGAAGAACAGCGCCGCGCCCGCCAGGCCCCAGAACACGAAGCACGAGGCGAACGCGTTGTTGCCCATCGCCACCTTGTAGTCCGACGAGGTCGAGCTGTACAGGCTAAGCGAGCGTTTGCTCGACGTGCCGAGCCCGGTCAGCGGATTCACGCGCATGGCATCCACCGCGGCGAGATATGGCAGCACGAGCCGCAACTGTTCGCTGGTCGCGGTCTCGAGCTTCGCGCCGTCGACGCCCATGTTCAGCTCGAGATCCCGGAAGCGGTCGGCATCGACGAGCGCGACCGCGCCCAGCGCCCCCACGCCCAGCAGCGCCGCCAGCACCAGCGCGGTCGCCTTGGCCCGCCTGAGCGCCTGTGGGCTCAGCCGCGAAGCGCGCGCGAGTACGACCGCGAGCCCCACGCTCATCGGAGCGATCAGCGCGATCGGAGAGCCGAGCAGCGCGAACTCGATCACGGCCGCCACGAACACGAGCGCCAAGCCCTTCCAGTCCGCCCTCGCGAAGCCGAAGCCCAGCGCGAAGATCATGAACCCGATGCCGACCAGGGACGGCTCGGACGAAAAGACCTTCGGCCGAATGAAGCCGACCAGGGACAGATCGCGTTCGTCGGCCGTGTAGGCGCGATAACCCCCGGCCTCATAGGCGCCCTCGCGAAACGCGTCGCTGAGCGCTCGCGTCACGCCGATGACCTCCAGCGCGGTCAGCAGCATCAGGGCGACGGTCAGGCCGCCGAATATCCACAGCACGGTCCGGCGATCGAGCGCCCGGATCAGGGTCACGGTCGAAATGAAGCAGACGGCCGACGCGGCGATCTGCACGGTTCCCCACAGGCGCGAGCCGAGATCGGCCCAGTTCGGCGCCGCGAACGACGACAGCAGGCAGAACGAAACCAGCAGCAGGCACAAGTCGACATCCCGCCACTGCGGCCGATGGCGACTGGTCGCCAGGTAGGCGGCCACGGTCGCCAGAATGCCGACGGCGGGCACATAAGCCTCGCCCGACAAGGCGATCGGCAGCTCCAGGTAAGCGTTGACCAGCAGCAATACCAGCCAGATCGCATCGAGACGATCCGAAGCCCGGCGGGCCTCGGCTCCGGGCTCAGCGAATGACATTGTGTATCGGTGCGACATGACGCTTCCACTTCGCCGCGCGCATCGATGCCATCAGCAAGCCGAGACGCGAAGCGCTGCCGTGCTCGACGATGCGAGCGAGATCGCAGGTCGACACATGGTTGCCGATGTTGACGCGCCGCAGCGTCATCGGATCGTCACCGGGTCTGTTGATGCCCGGAATCACGGTCAGCGCCGAGCGATAACCCGCCTGGCGCGCAACATCGACGACGGCGCGGTCGAACTGGCCATAAGGGAATGCGAGGTCCGCCACGCGATGGCCGAGAATGTCCTCGAGACGCCGTCGGCTGCCGGCCAGCTCCGCGCGCACCTCGGACAGCGAAAGCGTATTGAAGCCGCGATGCTGCTCGCCGTGACTGCCGATCGACACGCCGCCGCGGGCCAGCTCGCGCAGCCCGTCGGCGGACAGCAGGCGTCGGCGCGGAATCTCCTTCCAGGCATCCCAGTCGCTCCATCCGCCCAGAAGACCGGACACCGCGAACGCGGTCGCCGGCAGGCCGAGCTGAGCCAGAATCGGCAATGCGTTGGCGAGCAGATCGGTATAGCCGTCATCGAAAGTGACCGCAACGGCCATGCGCTCCTGGCGCTCCGGACGGACCGGCGCCAGCAGGTCATCCATGGACACCGGCGTGTGGCCGTTGTCGACCAGCCACCGCATGTGCTCCCGAAACAACGACGGCGGCGTGCAATACGGCGCCTCCGCCGCGGTTCTGGCTTCGGCGATCGCGTGATACATCAGGATGACGCTGGATCTCATGTCGGCACTCGAAGGCAGACAGAGATGTTTTCCTCGGCCGGAAGCGCCGAGCCGTTCAGGCTCAACGCACCGGCCTGGCCCAGCAGCTCGCGCAGCTCTTCGCCCCGCGCCGCGGCCGGCTGCAAGGCTTTCATCGATGCGCACATCGCCGTGTAGCGCGCTTCGGTCACCCGGGCGAGGGCATCGAGCAGCGACGCGGCGTCCGCTCGCTCCAGTACGATGCCGATCTGGTGGTGCTCGACGATCTTCGCGGTGGCGGTTCCGGCCAGCGTGATGACCGGCACGCCGTGCATGATGGCCTGGTACAGCCGGTTCGCCAGCGCGAGCTTGGAATTGAAGTCGTCATAGACGTAGACGCACCAGACGAACGAGACCGACGCGAAGACGGCTTGCAGCGCGCTATCCGCATAGGGGCCGAACTGCTCGATCTGCGTTGCCGGAAACTCGCTCGCACGATGCAGGGACTCGACTCCCTCGGTGTGGCCGGCAAGCCGCAGCGTGAACGCTTCGGAGTCCTTCGACAGCGCATCGAGCAGCAAACGGCCCGAGGTCTCGCAGTACAGCAGGCCATTCCACAAGATCCTCGGCTTGCTGCGCCAGGTAGGCGGCCCGACGGCAACCGCTTGCGGCGAGGTCTTGTTCTCGATCAGATGCGCGGGCCCTTCATAGCCGAGCATGGAGCGGTAGTAGACCCAGTAATACCAGGGCGAGGAAACGATCAGATGATCGATCGAGCGCAGCAGCCGGGCCTCGAGCGCGCGCACGACGCGACGGCGGTATTGAAACGGGTGAATGTCCGTGACGTCATAGAGGACCGACTGCGCACGCACGCCGGCCGACACCCCCAGCAGCAGCATTTCCAGCGTGTTGTACAGCGCTATCGTGGGTTTGGGCCGATGCTTGAGCGCCGCGGCGATGCGCCGCCTGGCACGCCACAGCGCGGCGACCCTGCCCACTCCCATGCCGTCCTCGATCGCACCCAGATCGACGATCTCGACGTCGGGATGCTGCAGATGTGGATTGGCGGTGACTCCTCTGGAGAAAGCCATCAGCACGATCCGATAGCCAGCCGCCAGCGCGGCCTCCATCCGGTCCTCGATCTTGCGGTGATGCGTATGACTGGCAATGAACATCAGCGTGGGCTTCATTACTTCATCCCCCAGTGCCTTTCGCGCTGTCCTTCCACAACGCCGCGGCTCGCAGCAAGCCGATGCAGGCCACCATCAGCGACAAGGTCGTCGCCAGGGCCAAGCCGATCGCGCCCAGCCAGTACGCACCGATCGGCGCGGCGATCAGCAGGGCCAGCAGCTCGAAGGCCACCACCTGCGTGACGCGGCGCGGCTGGCCCACTCCGCGCAGATAGGAACCCAGCACATGAATGGCCGCCCCGATCGACATGGCCACCGCGAAGATTCGCAGCACCGGTACCGCCGCATGCCATTCGTGCCCGAGGAGCGACAGCAACCACGGCGCCGCGACGATCAGCAGCCCGGCGAGCACCGAGCAGGCCAGGCAGACGTAGCGCAGCACCCGGCGGACATAGGCCCGTGCCATCCCGCGGTGGGAGTCGTTCAGGCGGGCGATGGTCGCGAACCAATAGTTCCCCAGCGAGTAGATCGGGTCGAAGATCGCGTACTGGGCGATCTTGCTGGCTGCCTGGTAGAGGCCGAACTCGGTCGTGCCGAGCAGGCGCGCGACCAGCACCTTGTCGAGGTTGTTCAGGAGGATCACCAGGATCTGCGTCCCCCAGATCCACTTTCCATAGTTGATCAGGCCGGTGATCCGGGAGAACTGCCGATTCAGCGGCTGCGCGATGCGGAACACCGTCCAGCTCGCCGTGGTGCGTATGACCTCCGCCGCGATCGTCCCGGCGAGAATGCTGACCGGGCCCCAGCCCAATGCCGCGCAGGTCACCGACAACCCGAAGTCGATTCCGCTGGCCAGGGAATCCACGCAAGCCAGCGAGCGGAAGTCGCGTTCCCTGCTGCGCATCAGCAGGCCGAGATTCTGGATGTTGCGCAGCAGCGGCAGCAAGGCGGCGACCTGGACCAGGGGCGCCGAGCCGGCATCGCCGACCAGCGTGGCCAGCGGTTGCGCGAGGACGAACAGCGCGATGGACAGGGCCAGGCCGCGCAGCGCGAGCAGGCTGAAGGCCGCCCCGGCCTCCAGCGGATCGAGTTGCTCGGCGCGCTGGATGATCGCCGGTCCGATGCCGACATCGGTCAGCGGCTCGACGACCGACAGTAGCAGCAGCGCGATGCCCACCGCGCCCATGGCGCCCGGGCCGAGCAGCGAGGCGCAAGCGAACAGCTTGGCGGCAACGAACCCGCGTCCGACGCCTTGCTGGATGGCCACCCAGCCGAAGAAATCACTACGCTGCCAGCGTGTCGGCAGAGCGCCGACCGCGTTGGAATTTTGAGAAGCAACCAACGTCACGGATTCCTTTTACGCGTCTGCCGTCCGAACGCGCGATTTCGTTGGCGCACCCGATCGTCCACGAGGTTCCTGGCCTGGCGTTCGAACTCGAGCAGGATCGGTTCGATCGCCAGATGCGTTTCCGCGTAGCGCCGGCCCGCCAGGCCGAGCGCCTCGCGCGCCTTGGCGTCTTCCGCGAGCTTGACGATCGCGCCCGCCAGCGCGTCGGCGTCCCCCGGATCCACCCGGCAGCCGCAGCGCTCGAGAACCATGCCGAGCTCGCTGTCCGGCGATGCCGTCCCGATCACGGCCCGACTGCTCGCGAGCATGCCGGTCAGCTTCGATGGCATGACCAGATCCTCGGCCCCCGCGCGCTGCGGCAGCACGTGCAGATCGGCAAGGCTCAGCAAGGTGCCGAAGTGCTCCAATGGTTGAACCGGCAGCCAACGCAGATGCTCGAGGTCGGCGGCGAGCGCGCGGATGCGCTCGAGCGCGGCGCCGGCGCCGGCGATCAAGAACAGCAGGTCGGTGCGTTCCCGCAGGCTTCTGGCGGCCTGGACGAGCACTTCGAGGCCCTGCTTTTCGCCGATGTTGCCGGCGTACAGAACGATGATCGCGTCGGCCGGCAGACCGAACATCGCCCGGGCATCGGCCCCCGACAACGCGGGCTGAATGGACTTCAGGTCGATCCAGTTGGGAATGATGGCCGAACGCTCCCTGGCGACGCCGAGGGAAAGAAGGCGCTCGAGCATGCGCGTCGAGATCGTCGAAGTTCGATCGAAGCGGCGGAGCACCGCCGATTCGAAGCCGAGCAGCACGCTTCTGAGGCTCATCGCGCGGTCGCCTCGATCAGATTCAGCTCGAGCGCCGCCCGCACCTCGAAGTCCTGCACGTGGAGCCAGGCCGGCACGCGCATCAGCCGGGACATCAGCCAGGCTTGCGGAGCGATCAGGATCGTCGGCATCGACACGAGCATCAGGTCGGGACGGCTGCGCACCACGGCCGCCAGGCCGATGACGCTGCTGATCGCGAATGACAACAGATGCAGCACGCGGGTCAGCGTTCGTGGACGTCGCGGTACCCACAGCGGGCAGCGCAGGATGTCGAGACGGCCCGCGCCGACCTCGATCCGTTCGCGGCGATAGCGCCAGGCGGAAAAACCCTCCGCGACGCGCCACTCCGGGTAGTAGGGTTGCGCCGTCACGACCTGGATCTCGTGGCCTCGTTCAGCGAGCCAGTAGGCCAACTCGCCGCAGTACTTGCCGACGCCGGTCGGCTCCGGCGAGAAGTTCAGGCTGTAAATGAGGAACTTCATCGCGTCGTGCTGCCTCTGCCGTCGTTCGCCGGCGTTGCGGTTGTTCCGGCCTCGTGCGCCTGCGGAGCTGCCGTATCGGACCATCCGATCTGATACGACGCATAGTCGTAATCGCTGGGCACGGAGTGCTCGCCATACAGCCGCCGGGCCCGCTCGAAATCGTGCTGGTTGAGAATCACGCCCAGCACGTTGGCGCCGGCCTGATCGAGCCGGTCCAGGCAGTTGCGCGCCAGCCGGGCGTCCGTGTGATCGGACTTGATGACGAAAACGGTTCCGCTCGCATGGGTGCTGATCACCAGCGCGTCGGAGACGGCGTGAACCGGAGGCGTATCCATCACGATGACGTCGTGGTCGTTGCTCAGCTCATTGAGCACGGCCGAGAACCGATCCGATTCGAGCAGGCTCGTCGCGTTGGCGCAGCGGGAACCCGCCAGCAGCAGGTGCAGGTTGTCCGAGGCGCTGACCACGCACTGAGCCGGTGAATGCGTGCCGGCGACCAGATCGGTCAAACCGGGCCGGCGTCGACCGATCTTCATCAGGTCAGCCACGACCGGGCGCCTGAGATCGGCCTCGATCAGCAGCACTTTCCTGTTCGAGGACATGGCCAGCGCGAGGTTGGCCGCGATCGTCGATTTCCCGTCGCCTGGCGACGAGGAGGTGACGACGATGATCTTGCGGCGCGCGTCGACGGTGGCGAGCCGGATGCCGGTCGAGGCGGTGCGGATGGCCTCGGCGAAGCGGCCGTGAGGCGCATCGAGCATCACCTGTCCTGGCGAACCGGCTTCGGCGGCGGACATTTGCGGTACGGCCGCCAGCAGGGGCGTTGCCAGCTTCTTTTCCACGTCGTCCGTCGATTTCAGCGAATGATTCATCCGCTTGCGTGTCACCGCCAGGCCGAGTGCCAGAAAGAACGTGAACGCGCTGCTGGCGGCGATGATCGGCACCTTGGCTGGCGCCACGGGTTGAGGGTCCGGTACCGCGCGATCGACGACTCGCGCGGCCACCGGCTGCGCCTCGGCGGTGGCGTTGGTCTCCTTGAGCTTGGCCAGGAACGTGTTGTACAACTGCGAATTGACCTGCACCTCGCGCTCGAGCTCGGACTGCCCGATATCCTTGCGGTTCAATTCCTGAATCGTTGCCTTCGAAGCGTCGGACTCCTTCTCCAGCGACTGCTCGATCGCCGCCGCGGCCCGGTACTCCCGGCCGAGGCTTTCCACGACCGCCTTCACCTGGCGCGCCAGATTGGCCTGGGCGACGGCGAGCTCGTTCTGCGCCGACGCGAGCTTGGGATGACGAGTGCCGAGTTCCTCGGACATCCGGGCGACATGCGTCTCGGCAGCGGCTAGCTGCTCCTTGGCGCGCTGCACGGAAGGGTCGCGCACCACGGCGGGAACCGAAGCGGCGCGATCGCCATTGGCCATCGCCTCGCGGTACGACTGCTCGGCCTCGGATCGACGCACGCGGGCCTCGAGCAGCTTCTGGGCGACGTTCTCGAGGTTCTTGCCGGCTCCGTTGAGCGTCGTCGTACGGCCATCTATCAGGCCCTGGCTCTTCCGATAGGCCTGCAGCGCATGCTCGGATGACTCGAGCCTCGTCTTCAACTCGTGCAGGCGCTGGTCGATCCACTTCGCCGAGCGCTCGTTGAGGGCCTCGCGCGTATCGACATCGGCCTGAAAATAAGCGTCGACGATGCCATTGGCGATCCGCGCGGCAAGCTCGGGGTCGTGCGCCTCGAAGGACACTCGAACCAGATTGGTCTGGCGCAGCGGATCGACGCTAAGCTTCTTCTGGAACGCCCGAATCATATCGGGCGTGGGCGCTGTCGGCGCAACGTCGCTATTCCTGGTGCCGTCGTCCAGTCCGAGCATCGCTCGGAGCCGGCTCCAGGGCGATGCCCGCTGCGCGAACTCCGGGAGCGATGCCAGCTCGTACTTCGCGAACACGCGCTCGGCCACTTCCCGCGAGCGCAGCAGCTCGGTTTGCGTCTGAAAATACTCACGGGTGGCCAACTCGGTGATGTCCGCGGATGACAAGACCTTGGAGCGCCCGGGGTCCACCATGACGGTGGCCGTTCCGCTATAGGACGGCGCAATGGCGAAGACGATCGCACCGGTGATCGCAGCGACCGCGCCCACGGCGCCGAGAATCGCGCGACCATGCGCGCGCAACGCACGCCAGCACTCGAGCGTCAGCGGCTCGCTCTCGATCGGCGGCTGCACGGCCATCCGCGCCGACGCGAGTGGGGGCGGCGCGATGAAACGCGCGAACTCCGCACGGCCTGGTTCGCGGCGAGGCAATACCGCTGGGACATCGCGATTCATCGCCACCGCTCGCATCGAGTTCCGACAGGGTTTTTTCGAAAAGAATTCATACAAGTCCGCAGCGCGACCACGTGAATGGCATTAACTCGGAGACCGTCGATCCATATCCTGTCAAAATTAGTTGCCATCGCGTGTGAACAAATTCCGGACGGCGCGTACCTCTCGACCGCCGGGTGCAAAGGCTCTCGCAGGGTGGGTGTTTTCCGGTCAATATTTTTTTTCCAATCGCGGCGGCTGCGCTCGAGCCGCGTGCATCCTCGGATTTGAGGATGTTTCTCACTAAAGTCAGATTGATAAGTTCGCCATCCCGATTTCCTGCATGAATCAGGAATCAGCGGTGCAGGCGATTTCATGAAAGGGTTAGCGATCCGTCATGAAATAACAGATGACGCGCTCGTCGCGGGCAACGAATAGGCGATCAAAAGTTATGACATTAGACATCGGACGGCGATAGTCTAATGGCTCGTATCGTGGCGGTGAACTGCACCGGGAGGGCGGTGCTTATCTTCAGTGTCAACGACGTCGACGTGGCGAATCGCTGGCGCTCGCGGAGCGAGGTTTGTTCCAAATCGTTTCGATACGGCTGCTACCGCGTTCGAACCCAGGCATCCGCTGATGCCATGGAAACAGCGCGTCGTGTGCACTGCGCTTGGAAAGCGCAACACGAGCCGACTGGCCAGCCTTTAATGGACGCGTCCCGACAAACCGGCGCTGTCCAGCCGGAAGCGATCGCGGCGGTCGGCGCATTGCACTCCGTCAAACCTCGATCAATCGGAAAACTTGTCACGGCGTTCAATGGCAAGCGGATTCGGGTCCGCCTGACCGCGCTGCTGATCCGGGGGGAACGGCCGGATACGGGCGACTGCCCGTCAACCCACGCCCCGTAACCGCCCCCGCAACTGCCTGACCTGCTCGACCAGGTCCGCGACCAGTGCGGCCAGTTCCGGGTTCGCATCCATCTGCCGCTCCATCGACACCATGCAGCGCACGCGCGACAGGTGCGCATCGACGAAGCGCCACTGAGCGGGCCCGCCGGCCGTATCGACGTCGATCAAGCCGGTGTCGACGCGCTCGATGATCCATGCCTCGGTCACGTGGCAGGCGCTCGCCAGTTCGGAGACGGTCAGCACGACCGATTCGGCGGCCGGGTTCGGATTCGTCATCTCGGGGTCCTCCGTTCAGCCTACCGACGCGTCGCTCGCGCGCGGATCGAAGGCGAGGTCGCGGGCCATCTGCGCGTACAGCGCGCGAGCCTTGTCGCTGTCGGCCGGCGGCAGCACGACGGCCAGCTCCAGATACAGGTCGCCGGGCTCGCGCGCCGGCAAGCCCTTGCCGCGCAGGCGCAGTTTCCGACCAGCCTGTGAGTTGGGCGGCACGTTGATCTCGATCGGGCCGGCGACCGTGTCGGCGGTGACGCTTCCGCCCAGCGCGGCTTCCCACGGCGAGACGGCCAGTCGTTGGTGGACATCGACGCCGTCGACCCGCAGGCCGGACGCGGGCTCGAGGTGGATCTCCAGATACAGGTCACCCGCCTTGCCGCCGTTCAAGCCGGGCACGCCCTGGCCGGCCAGCCGCACCCGCTGGCCTTCGCGAACGCCTTTCGGAATCCGCACTTGCAGCGTGCGTACCTGGCCTTCGCCGTCGGCGAGCTGGATCGTTCGCTCGCCGCCGTGATAAGCCTCGGCGATCGTGACCGCGAGCGGAGCGTGCTGATCGACGCCGTCGAAGCGATATTGCGCGTCCGAGCCGGCCGACGCGCGGGCGCCTCGCCGGCCGAACAGCGACGAGAAGAACTCGCTGTAGTCGGCCTCGGCGCTGTCTTCGAATCCGTGGCTCACGGGCCCGGCGCCGCCAGCGAATCCGGCGTGCGCGTCGCCGCCCCGGCGGCGCGCGCCGCCATAGCGTCGAGCCCAGTCCGGAGGGGGCTCGAAGGGGCCGCCGGCGCCGGCGCGGTGGGCCGCGGCCAGCGCATCGTAGGCTTCGCGACGCTCGGGATCGGACAAGGTCGAGTTGGCCTCGTTGATCTCGCTCATGCGCGCCGCGGCATCGCTTTCCTCGCTGACGTCGGGATGGTATTTGCGCGCCAGGCGGCGATACGCTTTCTTGATCTCGTCGGCGGAGGCATCCGGCTTGACGCCGAGTACCTGGTAGTAGTCCTTGAAGTCCATGGCTGGGCCGTCGGTCGAAGCGTGGCGATCACGATACCGCAGTTGGCGGCGCGATGGCGGCGCACGGCCGCGCCGCGGGCTTGCAGCGCCAATCGATCTTCAGGCCGGCCTGCCGCTGGATGATCCGCCGCCGGGAGCGATATCCGATACGCAAATGCGCGTTCAGCGCCGCCGCGGCGCGCCTGTCCGGGGCCGCCCCGCCGCATCTCGCGTCGGCGTGCGCCGCTGGCGGCTCGGATGCATCGGGTTGAACCGCGACATGCGCGTGGTGTCGACCGCTGGTTGCTCGGACTGGGCCGGGTCTACGGCCGGAGCCGGGTGTGCGGCAGCCATCGCCGGTTGGGCGCCGATGCGCGGCGGCGCGATCGGCTGCATGCCGGTCGATGTGCGCTCGCGCTCGGCCTGCGCGGCGCGACCCCGTCGCGCTTCCCGGGCGGCCTTGGCCCGTTGATAGGCGCGCAGCCGCGCCTGCGGCGTCATCCGCGCCGCATGGGCCAGGTGCTTCGGCAGGGCGA
>JASGFT010000093.1:0-19475 GCA_047605425.1 Burkholderiaceae bacterium
GACCTGCTGGTGATCCACTACATCAGCCTGCCGCCGGGCCGCTTCAGCGGCGACGAACGGTCGGCGGGGCGGGACCGCGGCATGCCCTGGCTGAGCGGCTGCCACCGCCACGCGTCGCCGAACGAGGACGCGCGCCCCGAGGCGACGGTCGTCGACCTGCTGGTGATCCACTACATCAGCCTGCCGCCGGGCCGCTTCAGCGGCGACGCGGTCGTCGACCTGTTCCTGAACCGCCTCGACGGCGCCGCGCACCCGGCGTTCGCGCCGCTGCGGGGGCTGCGCGTGTCGGCGCACTTCCTGATCCGCCGCGGCGGCCGCGTGCTGCAGTTCGTCGATACCGACCGGCGCGCGTGGCACGCCGGCGCGTCGTCGTTCGAGGGGCGCGAGCGCTGCAACGACTTCTCGATCGGCATCGAGCTCGAGGGCGATGGCGAGCATCGCTTCACGCAGGCGCAATACCGCCGGCTCGCGCGGCTCACGCGGCGGCTGGCGGCCGCGCATCCGCTGCGCTACGTCGCCGGGCACAGCGACATCGCGCCCGGCCGCAAGGTCGATCCGGGACCGTGCTTCGACTGGTCGCGCTATCTCGATGCGATCGCCGCCAGCGGCCTGCGCCGTCCGGTCGCGCTCGACTGAGCGGCGCCGCGGGGCCGCCGTTCGTCGGTCGCGCGGCGTCGCAACCTTGCGACGGCCGCAGGGTCTTTCGGCCGCGGTTGCGTTGGATGAGCGCCTCGGCGCGGCGGTCGCTGGCCGCAACGAACCGGTTCGCGGCGTCCGTCGCCGTGTTGCGTGCGAGCGCTTGACGAAAGGCGAACTCCGTCGCGGCCCGCGTCAATGCTGGCTCGCCGCCGCGACGCTTCGGAAAGCCGGGTGCCGGGCTCGCGGCGGCGCGGGGTGGACGACACCTTTTCGGGGTGCTCGTCAAGCCCGCCGGCGACTTGCCGCTGAGGGGCCAAGACCCTAGAATTAGCGCCTCGGAACCAGATACCCCGCTACCCGTAGTGGTTCGGCGACGACATCGACCTGCGCTCGATGGGTCGCCGGGGGGACGTTTTCCCTTTGATTCCAGCGCATCGATCCGTTCGTCGCACGGATCCCCCCAACCAGCCGAACACAAGGAAGTCCCATGCAAAGAATCGGAGAGCAGGTGGGTTCGCGGAACCCCCAGGCATTTCATCCTCCCTCGCTCGCCGGCGGCGCGGACGAATCCGGCGGCGGGTCGCGGTCCTATGCCGACTTCAAGGTGATCCGCCGCAACGGCTCGGTGGTGGGCTTCGAGCCGGCCAAGATCACGGTGGCCGTCACCAAGGCGTTCCTGGCCGTCAACGGCGGGCAGGGCGCGGCCTCGGCGCGCGTGCGCGAACTGGTCGAGCGCCTGACCGGCGCGGTCGTCATCGCGCTGCTGCGCGGCAAGTCGGCCGGCGCCACCTTCCACATCGAGGACATCCAGGACCAGGTCGAGCTGGCGCTGATGCGCTCGGGCGAGCATGAGGTCGCCCGCGCCTACGTGCTGTACCGCGAGAAGCGCGCGCAGGAGCGCGCCGCCAAGGCCAAGTCGCAGGCCGGCGACGCGCACCCGGCGCTGAACGTCGTCGACGGCGACATCACCCGGCCGCTCGACCTGGGCGCGCTGCGGGCGCTGGTCGATTCGGCGTGCGCGGACCTGGGCGACGCGGTCGACGCGAAGGCCGTCGTCGACGAGACGGTCAAGAACCTGTACGACGGCGTGCCGCTCGAGGAAGTCTTCAAGTCGGCGATCCTGTCGGCGCGCGCGCTGATCGAGAAGGAGCCGTCGTACACGAAGGTCACCGCGCGGCTGCTGCTGCACACGATCCGCAAGGAGGTGCTCGGCGAGGAGGTCGACCAGGCGGCGATGGCCGAGCGATATGCCGAGTACTTTCCCGGCTACGTGCGGCGCGGCATCGAGGCGGGCCTGCTCGATACGCGGCTCGAGCAGTTCGACCTGCGCCGGCTCGGCGCGGCGATGGTCGCCGAGCGCGACATGCAGTTCGACTACCTGGGCCTGCAGACGCTGTACGACCGCTACTTCCTGCACGTCGACGAGACGCGCATCGAGCTGCCGCAGGTCTTCTTCATGCGCGTGGCGATGGGGCTGTCGCTGAACGAGATCGACCGCGAGGCGCGCGCGATCGAGTTCTACGAGCTGCTGTCGCGCTTCGACTTCATGAGCTCGACGCCGGCGCTGTTCAACTCGGGCACGCAGCGCTCGCAGTTGTCGTCGTGCTACCTGACGACGGTCTCGGACGACCTGGACGGCATCTACGAAGCGATCAAGGACAACGCGCTGCTGTCCAAGTTCGCCGGCGGCCTGGGTAACGACTGGACGCCGGTGCGCGCGCTGGGCAGCCACATCAAGGGCACCAACGGCAGGAGCCAGGGCGTCGTGCCGTTCCTGAAGGTCGTCAACGACACGGCCGTCGCGGTCAACCAGGGCGGCAAGCGCAAGGGCGCGGTCTGCGCGTACCTCGAGACCTGGCACCTGGACATCGAGGAGTTCCTCGAACTGCGCAAGAACACCGGCGACGACCGTCGCCGCACGCACGACATGAACACCGCGAACTGGATCCCGGACCTGTTCATGAAGCGCGTGATGGCCAACGCCGAGTGGACGCTGTTCTCGCCGTCCGACTGCCCGGACCTTCACGACAAGGTCGGCAAGGCGTTCGAGCAGGCCTACCTGCGCTACGAGCACAAGGTCGAGACCGGCGAGCACAAGCTGTACAAGAAGGTGCCGGCCATGCAGTTGTGGCGCCGCATGTTGTCGATGCTGTTCGAGACCGGCCATCCGTGGATCACGTTCAAGGATCCGTGCAACCTGCGCAGCCCGCAGCAGCACGCCGGCGTCGTGCACAGCTCGAACCTGTGCACCGAGATCACGCTGAACACCAGCGGCAGCGAGATCGCCGTGTGCAACCTGGGTTCGGTCAACCTGGTCGCGCACATGAAGCCGGTGACGGACGCCGACGGTCGCACCTCGTACGTGCTGGACCACGACAAGCTGCGCGCGACCGTGCGCACCGGCATGCGGATGCTCGACAACGTCGTCGACATCAACTACTACGCGGTCGGCAAGGCCCGCAACGCGAACCTCAAGCACCGGCCGGTCGGCCTGGGCATCATGGGCTTCCAGGACTGCCTGCACCTGATGCGCGTGCCGTTCGCCAGCGAGGACGCGGTCGAGTTCGCCGATCGTTCGATGGAAGCGGTCTGCTACTTCGCGTACTGGGCGTCGACCGAGCTGGCCGAGGAGCGCGGCCGCTACGCGAGCTTCCGCGGTTCGTTGTGGGACCGCGGCATCCTGCCGCAGGATTCGCTCGCGCTGCTGGCCGAGCAGCGCGGCACGCTGACGTTGCCCGACGGATCCGAGATGCCGCTGGTCGACGTCGAGGCGTCGGCGACCTTCGACTGGGACGCGCTGCGCGAACGGATCAAGGCCGTCGGCATGCGCAACTCGAACTGCACGGCGATCGCGCCGACGGCGACGATCTCGAACATCGTCGGCGTGTCCGCGTGCATCGAGCCGACGTTCCAGAACGTCTACGTCAAGTCGAACCTGTCCGGCGAATTCACGGTCGTCAACGAATACCTGGTGCGCGACCTGAAGGCGCTGGGCCTGTGGGACGAGGTGATGATCGCCGACCTGAAGTTCTTCGACGGCTCGCTGGCCAAGATCGACCGGATCCCCGCCGAACTGCGCGCGATCTACGCGACCGCGTTCGAGATCGAGCCCGGCTGGCTCGTCGAATGCGCGGGCCGCCGGCAGAAGTGGATCGACCAGGCGCAGTCGCTGAACATCTACATGGGCAACGCATCGGGCAAGAAGCTGCACGACACCTACCTGCTCGCCTGGTTGCGCGGCCTGAAGACGTCCTATTACCTGCGCACGCTGTCGGCCACCAGCGTCGAGAAGTCGACGACGGACAAGATCGGCCAGCTCAACGCCGTCGCCGCCGAAGGCAGCGTCGCGGGCTTCTCGTATCAGGCGCAGTCGCGCTCGCCGCGTGCAAGCGAAGAACCGTTGATGGCGACCACCTTCCATGGCGACGAGCCCGACTGCGAGGCGTGCCAATAGGCGCGGCGCGACGAGGCACTAAGGAGACGATCGCGGATCGGCGATGCGAGGCAAGCGGCGGGCGACGTTCGGCAAACCAAAGTGTTGCGGGAACGCCGACTTCGTCTACCGCTTGTCAAGTCGCGGTTTCGTAATCGTTGCGATCAGAATACAGCCGCCGTAAGATCCGACTTGTTGATAACAGCGGATTCTCACGGCGCGACAAACAGTTAACTCTCTGAATTGAGGCGGGATCTGAGATGTTGTCGTGGGATGATGTGACGCCGGCGCTGCCGGCAAAACCGATGAGCCCGAAGCCTTCGCTGGCGCCCGCAAACTTCGCACCGATGACGGCCGTCATGTCGCCGGCGTTCGCCGCTCCGGTCGTGTCCGGCGGCGCGCGCATCGCGCCGATCGCCGTCGACGAGGTCGCGCGGCCGCCCGCCCAGGGCGCGCCGCGCAACAGCGGCGCGATCGCCGCGGCCAGCACGCGGCGCGTGCGCGTCGAGGACAAGCGGATCATCAACGGCGCGGCCGACGTCAACCAGCTCGTGCCGTTCAAGTACAAGTGGGCCTGGGAAAAATACCTGGCCTCGTGCGCGAATCACTGGATGCCGCAAGAGGTCAACATGAGCCGCGACATCGCGCTCTGGAAGAACCCCAACGGCCTGACCGACGACGAACGCCGGCTGATTCGTCGCAACCTCGGCTTCTTCGTTACCGCCGATTCGCTGGCCGCCAACAACATCGTGCTGGGTACGTATCGCCACATCACGGCGCCCGAGTGCCGGCAGTTCCTGTTGCGCCAGGCGTTCGAGGAAGCGATCCACACGCACGCGTACCAGTACATCGTCGAATCGCTGGGCCTCGATGAAGGCGAGATCTTCAACGCGTACCACGAGATCGATTCGATCCGCCAGAAGGACGAGTTCCTGATCCCGTTCATCGAGACGCTGACCGATCCGAACTTCGTCACCGGCACGCCCGAGAACGACCAGAAGCTGCTCAAGTCGCTGATCGTGTTCGCGTGCCTGATGGAAGGGCTGTTCTTCTACGTCGGCTTCGTGCAGATCCTGGCGCTGGGCCGGCAGAACAAGATGACCGGCGCGGCCGAGCAGTACCAGTACATCCTGCGCGACGAGTCGATGCACTGCAATTTCGGCATCGACCTGATCAACCAGTTGAAGCTCGAGAACCCGCACCTGTGGACGCCCGCGTTCCGCGAGGAGGTGCGCGGCCTGTTCATGCAGGGCGTCGAGCTCGAGTACCGCTACGCGGAGGACACGATGCCGCGCGGCGTGCTCGGTCTGAACGCGTCGATGTTCAAGTCGTATCTGCGTTTCATCGCCAACCGGCGAGCCCAGCAGATCGGTCTGGATCCTTTGTTCCCGGCGGAGGAGAATCCCTTCCCGTGGATGAGCGAGATGATCGACCTGAAGAAGGAACGCAATTTCTTCGAAACGCGCGTCATCGAGTATCAGACCGGTGGCACGCTGAGTTGGGATTGACCTTCGGCTTCCGCCGACAAGGTAGGATGGATTGAGAGAAGTCGCCGAGCCCCGTTCGCGCAGCAATTGCCCGATGCCCACGCCCGCCGGCGTGCCGTCGACAGGCTCGCCTTCTTTCTCCGTCGTGCGATTCGAGGATGCGCCGGCCCGTGATCCGCGGGACCGGCGTTTTCTTTGTGCCCCATTCATTAGCGTAGGAACAGTCGGCGCCGAACGCCGCGAGGCCTCGTCCTCGCGGCCGCCGAATCCTGTGCTTGCGCCGATGAATAGCCCGTACGTCGATTCCGGCCGGCCCATGCCTGCCGCGATGCACGGGTTTCCGACGTACGCAACCTTGTCTTAAGGAGTTGATGCGATGGCTACCACTGCCAAGAAAGCGGCCAAGAAACCGGCTGTGAAGAAAGCGGCCGCGAAGAAACCGGCCGTGAAGAAGGTCGCGGCCAAGAAAGCGGCCGCCAGCAAAGTCGCCGCCAAGAAGCCCGCGGCCAAGAAAGTCGCTGCCAAGAAAGTAGTGGCGAAGAAGTCCGCGGCCAAGAAGGTCGCCGCCAAGAAGCCGGCCACCAAGAAGGCCGCGGCCAAGAAGCCCGTCGCCAAGAAGGTAGCGGCCAAGAAGGTCGCCGCCAAGAAGCCCGCGGCCAAGAAAGCCGCCGCCAAGAAGGTGACGGCCAAGAAAGTCGCGGCCAAGAAGCCGGCGGCGAAGAAGGCCACCGTGAAGAAAGCAGCGGCCAAGAAAGTCGCCGCGAAGAAGCCGGCCGCCAAGAAAGCGGCGAAGAAGGCGGCCAAGAAGAAAGCGGCGAAACCCGCGGCGTCGGCGGCGGCGGCGTCCAAGGCGGTCAGCATGCCGGCACCCGCGCCGAACCCGGCCGCGGCCTGGCCGTTTCCGACCGGCAACAAGCCCTGAAATCGCGATCCGCCGTTCGCCGGCGGATCGCCGATCGCCCGAATCCCGTGTCGGAAGTCCCGATACGGGATTTTCTTTTATGCGAGAATCGCCCGGACTTTCCGGAAGGCCGTCGGCGACGGTCTCCGGCTCCGCGACGCCGGGGTGCGGTCGTCAACCGGTGCCTCGTGTCTCCATGGAAGAGGGCTCATGATCGACGACATATTGAGGATGATCGGCGGACTGCTGGCGACCGCCTGCATTCTGCGCGCGTTGGCGTATCGGTTCCACCTGTCGCCTCATAACCCGATCAGCCAGTTCGTCAACGCGGTCACCGACTGGATCGTCAAGCCGCTGCGGCGCGTGCTGCCGCCCTCGCGCGACAACGACTGGGCCAGCGTGCTGGCCGCGGCGCTGCTGGCGCTGTTCATCGCGATCGTCTACATGCTGTTGCTCGGCCGCGCGCCGATGCCCGGCTTCGTGCTGCTGATGGCGGTCAGCATGCTGATCGAGTGGGTGCTGTACCTGATGATCGGCCTGCTGATCCTGCAGGCGGTGCTGTCGTGGGTCAATCCGCACGCGCCGATCGCGCCGACGATCAATCAGTTGACGCAGCCGTTCCTCGCGCCGATCCGCAAGATCGTTCCGCTGATCGGCGGCGTCGACCTGTCGCCGATGGTGCTGATGCTGATCATCTACGTGCTGCTCGGACTGGTGCAGACGACTGTCTTCAAGCTGGCGCCTTATGTGACCTGAGCGGCCGCCGCGCCGCCGCGCCCGCCGCTTCGGGCGCGATCGCGGCGTGATCGGCGCCGGCGGCGGGCCGGTCGCCGGCGCGCCGGGCTTGACCCCGCTGGCCGATGCGCGACAGCGCCTGCTCGAGCGAGCGGGCATCGTAGTCGACGCGCGCCATCCCGAAACTGACGGCCACCGGCACGGTGGCGCCGCGATGATCGACGTGTTGCAGCACGTCGACCGCGCGCTGCAGCCGCGCGAGCGCGATCTCGGCCAGGTTCGGGTGCGACGCTTGCAGCAGGCCGACGAACTCGTCATCGCCGTGCCGCGCGAACAGGTCGTGCGCGCGCAACTGCTGCAGGCAGGCGCCGCTGATCGCGCGCAGCACGTCGTCGGCGAACGCGCGGCCGTGGCGGTCGGCCAGCTCGTCGAAGCGCTCGACGCGGATCAGCACGACGCATAGCTCGGGCGCGCCGGCCTGCGCGCCGACCCGGTCGATCGCTTCCTGCGCGCGCCGCATGAAGTAGCGCCGGTTCATCGTCTGCGTGGCGGCGTCGTGCGTGGTCATCGCCAGCAGCTCGCTGCGCGTCGCGGTCAGGTCGCGCAACAGCCGGTGCGTCATCCAGCCCAGCGGCGCGCCGATCGCGCCGCCGGCCAGGGCCGCGGCCGCGCTGGTCCCGAGGATCGGACCGTCCGCCGCGAGCCCCGTCGCCAGCAGCGCGGCCAGCGCGCCGGCGCCGCCCATCGCCAGCGCCGACAGGCCGATCGTCGCGTGCGCGCTCGAGCAGGATTGGAACCAGTGACCGAGTCGGAACAGCCAGACGGGCGGAGTGGGATGGGGCGTCATCGTCGTGCTCGGCATTCGGCGCCGGGAGGGCGCAACGTTGTTCGTCGATTCTCGGAGCCGATCGCGACCTCGCGACGCCTGGTCCGACGATCGGTGCCGGTTCGGGACGGGCGGCCGCGGCAACGTGCGAAACAACGCTAAATACGCATCGGATGCGAGTTGGAAAGCGCTTATGGCCGTCGGTTCGATTGACATCGCCGAACCTTCCCGATACGTTGCTGACCAATCGGTCATTTCCTGCCACGCCAGCCCGCGCACTCCGCGCCGAAGGCCCTCCTCCATGCCCGCCGTCTGCTCGCCGCTCGCCCGATGACACGCATCGATCGCTTTGCTCGGGTGATTCGTCGCCGATCCGAGCTCTCCGTCATGTCCTCGCCGACGGTTCGCGCCAGGGGCGCTATCGCGTCGCGCGCCGCCGCCGTGCTCGCGCTGGTCGCGTCGCTCGGCGCCTGCGAGCGGCCGCCGCCGGTGACGGCCGAGCCGGTCCGGCCGGTGCGCACGATGACCGTCGTCGCCCAGGCCGCGCGGACCGACACCGCTTACCCGGCCGAGATCCGGCCGCGCATCGAATCGCGGCTCGGCTTCCGCGTGCCCGGCAAGATCATCGAGCGCTACGTCGATGCCGGCGCGCGGGTCAAGGTCGGGCAGCCGCTGGCGCGCCTCGATCCGCGCGACCTGAGCCTGTCGGCGTCTGCCGCCAAGGCGCAGGTCGCGCAGGCCCAGGCCAACTTCGAGCTGGCGCAGGTGGCGCTGACGCGCACGCAGGCGCTGGCCTCGCAGAACTTCGTCAGCGGCGCGCAGGTCGACCAGGCGCAGACGCAGCTCAAGGCCGCGCGCGCGCAACTGGACGCGGCGATCGCGCAGGCGAGCACGCAGGTCAACCAGGCCGGCTACGCGACGCTGGTCGCCGATCGAGCCGGCGTCGTGACCGCGATCGAGGCCGAGGTCGGCCAGGTCGTCGCCGTCGGCTCGCCGGTCGTGCGGGTGGCCGTCGGGCAGGACAAGGACGTCGTGTTCTCGCTGCCCGAGCAGGAGGGGCGCGTGCTGCAGCCGGGCGAGCCGATCGAGGTGCGCCTGTGGTCGGCGCCCGACCTGCGGCTCAAGGCGGTCGTGCGCGACGTCGCGCCGCTGGCCGATCCGTCGACGCGCACTTATCCGATCAAGGCCGCGCTCGAGGACCCGGGCAACGTCGCCTCGCTGGGGCTCACCGCCAGCGCGCACCTGATCGGCCGGCACGGCGACGCGAGCCAGATCGTGCTGCCGCTGACCGCGGTCGTCGGCGACACGGCCACGCCGCGGCAGGCCTACGTATGGGTCGTCGAGGACGGCGTCGCGCAGCGGGTGCCGGTCGCCATCGGCGGGCCGGTCGGCGCGGGGCTGCGCATCGTCGACGGCCTGCGGCCCGGACAGGTCGTCATCACCGCCGGCGTGCACACGATCAAGCCGGGCCAGAAAGTCGTGCCGATGGCCGATTCCGCGTCCGCTCGCTGACGGTCCGCCGATGAACGCGAATCTGTCCGAGTGGGCGCTGAAGAATCAGCCGCTGGTCCGCTACCTGATCGTCGTGCTGCTGGTCGCCGGGCTCGGCGCGTTCTTCGAGCTGGGCCAGGACGAGGATCCGCCGTTCACGTTCCGGGCGATGGTCGTGCGCGCGTTCTGGCCCGGCGCCAGCGCCGAGCAGATGGCCGAGCAGGTCGCCGACAAGATCGAGAAGAAACTGCAGGAGTCGCCGTACACGGACCGGATCCGCACGTACACGAAGCCCGGCGAGATGCTGACGGTGCTCGAGCTCAAGGGCGAGTCGCCGCCGCGCGAGGTCGGCAACGTCTGGTACACGGTGCGCAAGAACATCGGCGACATCCGCGGCACATTGCCGAGCGGCGTCGTCGGGCCGTTCTTCAACGATGACTTCGGCGACGTCTACGGCGTGCTGTTCGCGTTCACGTCCGACGGCTTCTCGTACGCCGAGCTCAAGGACCACGTCGAGCGGGTCCGGCAGGACCTGCTCAGGGTTCGCGACGTCGCCAAGATCGAGCTGTTCGGCGTGCAGGACGAAAAGGTCTACATCGACGTCAGCCATCGTCGGCTCGCGCAGATGGGGCTGGACATCAACAGCGTCATCGCCAGCATCAACGCGCAGAACGACGTGTCGGCCGCCGGCGTGCTGACGACCGACGCCGACAACGTGCAGGTGCGCGTGACCGGCCAGTTCGACCGCGTCGAGGATCTCGCGCAGTTGCCGATCCGCGCCGGCTCGCCGGCCAATCCGGTGACGCTGCGGCTCGGCGACGTGGCCTCGGTCAGCCGCGCCTACGTCGATCCGCCGACGTTCAAGATCCGCGAGAACGGCAGCGAGGTCATCGTGCTCGGCGTCTCGATGGCCAAGGGCGGCGACATCATCCGGCTCGGCCGGAACCTGGCGGACGCCGAGCAGCGGATCCTGGCGGCGCTGCCGGTCGGCATCACGATGCAGAAGATCCAGGACCAGCCGCGCGCGGTCGCCTCGTCGGTCAACGAGTTCATCAAGGTGCTGATCGAGGCGCTGGTCATCGTGCTGGCGGTCAGCTTCGTGACGCTGGGCCTGCACAAGCGCGCCGGCGGCATCGGTTTCGTCATCGACGTGCGGCCCGGGCTCGTGGTGGCGCTGACGATTCCGCTGGTGCTGGCGATGACGATGCTGGTCATGTACCTGACCAACACCAACCTGCACAAGATCTCGCTGGGCGCGCTGATCATCGCGCTGGGCCTGCTGGTCGACGACGCGATCATCGCCGTCGAGATGATGGTGCGCAAGATGGAGGAAGGGCTGGATCGCTTCGACGCGGCGATCTTCGCGTTCAAGGTGACGGCGATGCCGATGCTGACCGGCACGCTGATCACCGCGGTCGGGTTCATGCCGATCGCGATCGCCAAGTCGGTGGCCGGCGAGTACACGTTCACGATCTTCTCGGTGACGACGATGGCGCTGCTGCTGTCGTGGATCGCCGCCGTGATCTTCACGCCGTACATCGGCTTCATCTTGCTGCGGCGGCCGGCGCACGCGGGGCGCGCCGGCGCGGCGGACGACGCCTCGGGCAACGCCTCGGATGGCGCCTCGGATAGCGCGCCCGGCACGCCCGGCCTCGCCGACGGGGCCGCGCGGCACGGGTCTCACGGCGCCGTCCACGACGCTTATGACACGCCGACCTACCGTCGGCTGCGCGCCGTCATCGAATGGTGCGTTCGCCACCGCTGGACGACGATCGCCGCGACGCTGCTGGCCTTCGCCGGCGGCCTGGCCGGCATGGCCACCGTCGAGCAGCAGTTCTTTCCCGATTCGTCGCGGCTAGAGCTGCTGGTCGACCTGTGGACGCCCGAGGGATCGAGCTTCGGCAATACCGAGCGCGAGGCGATCGCCGTCGAGAAATGGGTGCGCGCGCAGCCCGAGGTCGACAGCGTCACCACCTACGTCGGCAGCGGCGCGCCGCGCTTCTACCTGCCGATGGACCAGATCTTCCCGCAGACCAACGTCGCGCAGATGGTGATCTCGACGCGCGACCTGCACCAGCGCGACGCGCTGCGGCTGCGGCTGCTGGCGCTGTTCGACGAGGACTTTCCGGGCGTGCGCGGCCGCGTCAAGCTGCTGCCGAACGGGCCGCCGGTGCCTTACCCGGTGCAGTTCCGGATCGCCGGGCCGGACATCACGACGGTGCGGCGGATCGCCGACGAGGTCAAGACGATCGTCGCCGCCAATCCGAACACGCGCTCGGTCAACGACAACTGGAACGAATCGATCCGCGCCGTGCGCTTGCAGATCGACCAGGACAAGGCGCGCGCGCTGGGCGTGACCAGCCGCTCGCTGGCGCAGGCGACCGCGGTGCTGACGGCCGGCGTGCCGATCGGACAGTTCCGCGACGGCGACCGGCTGATCGACATCGTGCTGCGCAACCCGCCCGACGAGCGCGCGACGATCGAGGCGGCGTCGCAGGTCAACGTGTCGATCGGCAACGGCCGCAGCGTGCCGCTGTCGCAGATCGCGCGGCCGGTGCTGACCTTCGAGCCCGGCGTGATCTGGCGCGAGAACCGCGACTACGCGGTCACCGTCAACGCCGACGTCGTCGACGGCATCCAGGGGCCGACCGTCACGTTCCAGATCGATCCGAAGCTGGCCGAGCTGCGCGCCAAGCTGCCGCCCGGCTTCGCGATCGTCGTGGCCGGCGCGCAGGAGGAGTCGAGCAAGGGCCAGGACTCGATCGCCGCCGGCATGCCGTTGATGCTGTTCGTCACGTTCACGCTGCTGATGCTGCAGCTCAAGAGCTTCTCGCGCTCGCTGCTCGTGTTCCTGACCGGTCCGTTCGGCCTGATCGGCGCGGCGCTGGCGCTGCACGTGCTGCAACGGCCATTCGGTTTCGTCGCGCTGCTGGGGCTGATCGCGCTGATCGGCATGATCCAGCGCAACTCGGTGATCCTGATCGACCAGATCGAGCAGGACATCGCCGAAGGCCATCCGGTGTGGACGGCGATCGTCGATGCGACGGTGCGCCGCGCGCGGCCGATCGTGCTGACGGCCGCCGCGGCGATCCTGGCGATGATCCCGCTGAGCCGCAGCGTGTTCTGGGGGCCGATGGCGGTCGCGATCATGGGCGGACTGATCGTCGCCACGCTGCTGACCTTGCTGAGCCTGCCGGCGATGTACGCGGCGTGGTTCCGCGTGCGGGAACCCGAGCGTACTTGAGTAGCTGTTTTGCTACGTTTTGGCCGATCGAGAAGTCCGATAGCGACATTTTGACGAGGCTGGCGTGGCTCGTTAGCGCGCGAGCGACGATGCGCTCGGCGCCACCGCGGGCTCTTCCTGCAGCAGCGAAATAGCTCCGGCCGCTTGCTGAGCCGCTTTCGCTGTAGTGAAGACCCTGGAAGGTCGTTGTCAATAAAATCAATCGCTTGGGGTCAATCACGGCCCCGAGTTGAGAAAGTCGGGCTAGAGCAAGCCGAACAGTGAGGCCTTGATGACAGCGGCAGTGCGGTTCGTCGCGTTCATCTTCGCGATGGACCTGCCGATGTGGAAATTGACCGTCCTGGTGGAGATCTCCAGGATCGACGCGATCTCGTCCGCGGTCTTGCCTCCGGCCGCCCAACGCAGCACGTCGGCTTCTCTCGTGGCCAGCGGGCGCCCGACGTCTGGAATGGCCTTCTCCGGATTGGAATCTAGGCGGTCGCCAGGGCTCTCAGGCCGCGGAGTGCGGCCATTTGCAGAAGCATGATCGTCTTCCCGTCCTGAATCTCGCCGGTCCGGATCATCTCGAGTGCCTCCTCCAGGCGCAGTTCGAGCACTTCGATGTCCTCTCCCTCTCTCGCATCGCCGCCGCCCTCCGAAGTCCGATCGAAGGGCTCGTATTCGGCAACGAAGAAGTAGAGCCGCTCGGTGACGGATCCCGGGCTCATGTAGGCCTCCATGACCTTCCTGGGGCGCCTCACCCTGAACCCGGTTTCTTCTTCTACCTCGCGCTGAATGCAATCCTCCGGCGCTTGTCCGTCCAGGAGGCCGGCACACGCCTCGATCAGCATTCCCGTCGCGCAACCGTTGACGAAGGCCGGGAATCTGAACTGCCGCGTCAGCACCACCGTCTCGCGGTCGGCGTTGTAGAGCAGCAGCGTCGCCCCGTTCCCGCGGTCGTAGGTTTCACGCGACTGCTCCTGCCATGCGCCGTCCCGTCGCCGGATCGCAAATGCCGTCTTCTTCAGCACGTACCAATCGTCGGATAGGGTGCGCACGTTAATGATGCGCACTTCTGGCACGTACTCGCCGGGCTGTTCCGCTATTTGCATAAAAACTCTCGTCAAACGTGAAGAATGTGGCATAACTATGCAAAATACCGAAAAAACACGCAATAGCCTGAATGGGTGAACGCGCGCCGGGCCGATAGAGCCATCGCGTGCTGTTCGGCCCGCCTGAGCCGCATGCCGACGCTACGCCGGCGCGAAGGTGCGAGTGCCGGTACTCGGCCGTCACGTTGGATAGGGGGACTATGGAGTGAAAGCGCCCGTTGATCTGGACCGCGCGGACGCGCACCGCAGACCGCCGAGCGTCTGGCGAGCGCCTTGGAAATCTAACGAACTCGTCCGACGCTTGCGTCGAGCCGCTAGGTCCCTGGGCAATCGCGCGTTTGGTGCAAACTTCCTATGCCGGAACGGCGCGTAAGGGAGGTCGATGCGGCATCGATCCCGGCGACGTCCGCCGCCACGGCCCGCGATCCGATGCACGCTGGCGCCACACGCAGCGCGTCTCGAGGGCCGGACGCAGCACAACAATGGCACAGAATGACACCATGTTAGCCGACCGGCGGAAGCAACTGATCCTGGAACGACTGCGGACCGATGGACAAGTATCCGCCAGTGCGTTGAGTGCCGACCTGGGCGTCTCGGAAGACACGATTCGCCGCGACCTGCGCGATCTCGCGCGCGAGGGGCTGCTTCAGCGCGTGCACGGCGGAGCGCTGCCGGCATCGCCGGCGCTCGGAACCGTGTCCCAACGCGAGCGCGTGTCTCCAGGCGAAAAAGCGATCCTGGGCCGCGCGGGAGCGCGACTGATCGACAACGGTCAGGTCGTCTTCCTGGACGGCGGCACTACTACCCGGGAACTCGTCCGCGCGCTTCCCAACGGCCTGCGCGCGACGTTCGTGACTCACAGTCCGGAGATCGCATTGGAGCTCGCCCGACATCCGATGCTGGACATCATCCTGATTGGCGGTCAGTTGTTCCGGCATTCGATGGTTACGTTCGGTGCGAGCACGGTCGAGTCGATCAAGCACGTGCGCGCGGACCTGTTCTTCCTGGGCGTTACCGGTATCCACCCTAAAGAGGGCCTGAGCACGGGCGACTTCCAGGAGGCGGGGGTCAAGCGCGCATTCCACGCGTGCGCGGCGGAAACCATCGTGATGGCGTCGTCCGAGAAACTCGGAGCGGCGTCGACCTACCTCGTCGTGCCCAGTTCCGAGATCGCTCAGCTCATCGTCGTCCACGGCGTGCAGAGTGCCGTGCCGGAACAGTTCGCCTCGCTCGGGATCGACGTTACGTATGCGTCCTGAGGCGTCGGGATGCGTGACCGACCAGGGGTGCCGTCCGTGCCCCGCGCGAGTGCAGCCGGGCCTACGCCAGGTGTGCGCCGCGCCTAAGACTGCGTCCGCCCTGACTGGCCAGCTTCGCCGGCCCGCTCAACTACTCATCGAAGCACGCTCAGGGTGGGAGAGTTTGAGGCGGCCACAAGTGGGGAATTTGGGTGGCCATCAGGGCATTTTGACGAAGCCGGCATGGCTCGTTGGCGCGCGAGCGACATGATGCTTAGCGCAACCGCTGCTTCAGGTTGCTCTGCACCCGCCGTCTCTCGGCTCCACTCGGCACAGGATCTCGTCTCATGTCGCCAGCGTCTTCAGATCGTAGATCGCCTGAAGATTGAGCCAGGATGCCGTATCGCCGCCAAAGTAGCGAGCCAACACGTTCAGCGGGGTCCGCCGTACCAGCACTGCGCTTCTTGACAATCCCGGTACCAGGATCAAAACAGCGGTTCGCCGAACACCTGCTGGTAGCGGCGGGCGATCTCGTCGCGCTGCGGCTGGTGGTTCTGCGGGCCGCGGTGCTCGATCTTGATCGCGCCCATCACGCTGCCCAGGCGCGCCGACTTGATCCAGTCCCATCCCTGCGCGCGTCCGTACAGCAGGCCGCCGCGATAAGCGTCGCCGCAGCCGGTCGGATCGTGCGCGGCCTGGATCGGCGCCGCCGGCACCGTCGTGCGAATCCCGTCGACGTAGACGTCCGAGCCCTCGGCGCCGCGGGTAGTGATGACGACCGGCGCCAGCGACGGCAGCTCGCGTTCGTCGCAGCCGAGCTTGCCCGCCATCAGGCCGGCCTCGTAGTCGTTGACGGTGATCGCGGCCGCGCCGTCGATCATCCGGCGGATCGCCGCGCCGTCGAACATCGGCAGGCCCTGGCCCGGATCGAAGATGAACGGGATGCCGCAGGCGCGAAACCCTTCGGCATGCGCGAGCATCGCGTCGTAGCCGTTGGGACCGACGATGCCGATCGCGGCCTGGCCGGCGCGCGCGACCTCGCTCAGGTGCGCCGACGACATCGCGCCCGGGTGGAAGGCGTTGATCTGGTTGGCGTCCAGGTCGGTCGTGATGAAGCACTGGGCGGTGAAGGCGTCGTCGAGCCGCACGACCGCGTCCAGGTCGATGCCGAAGCCGCGCAGGCGCGCCAGATAGTCGTCGCCGTCCTTGCCGACCGCGCCCAGGATCGCCGCCTGCCCGCCGAGCAGGTGCACGTTGTAGGCGATGTTGGCCGCGCAGCCGCCGAACTCGCGCTTCATCTGCGGCGTCAGGAACGACACGCTGAGCATGTGCACGCGGTCGGGCAGGATGTGGTCCTTGAAGTGGCCTTCGAACACCATGATGTTGTCATAAGCGATCGAGCCACTGACGAGAATGCGGGAAGTCATCGGTTGCTTGTCCGGTACGAGAAAAGACGGTGGCGGGTCGGCGCGCGGCGAGCCTTCGGATCGCGCCGCGGCCGTCACGGATAGAACAGGTGGACCGAGAAGCCCGAGGGCACGAGCTCGCGCGCCTCGAAGGCCATCTTCAACGGGCGTTCGGCGCGCGCGCCGATCGGCTCGCCGACGGCATCCGGTTGCGCGGCGTCGTCCTCGGTGGCCAGGTAGTCGGCGGGCTCGATGACCTTGCGCACGATCAGCGCGCCCGTGCCGTCGGTCAGCGACAGTTCGAGCGCCGGCCACTGCACCGGGTAATCGGCGCGATTGCGCAGCAGCGCCGACATCGTCAGCACGCCGGGCACGGACGAGGTCTGCAGCTCGAACGACTCGATCGTCAGCGACGCCAGGTCGCGCGGCGCGGCGATCTTCAGGTTCATCGCGGCGAGCCGCCCGGCCAGCCAGGCCTGCGCGCCCGGAAACGCGCCGGCCATCACGCTGCGGCCGCCGAAGCCGAGTTGCGCCAGCAGCAGCAGCGCCAGCAGCACGCAGGCGACCCAGCCGATCGGCGCCAGCCGGCTCGAAAAGCCGCGCCGGCTGCGCGCGCTGGTCGAGAAATAATCGATCGCATCGTCGGCGGCATCGTCTGCGAGCGGCGCTGGCGTGGCCATCGTGGCGGTCGTGGCGGTCGTGGCCGGGTCGCCCGACTCGCCCGGCTCGATCGGCTCGATCGGCTCGACCCGCGCTTGCGTTTCCGCGCCGAGCGGGCCGGCTGGCGCTGGGTCGCCTGGCGGTTCGACCAGCTCGAGCGCGTCCAGCGCGCGTTCGAGATCGTCCTCGGGGGACGGGAGATCGGCGGCGGCCGGCGGCTCGTCGGGCACGAGCATCGGCCAGGACGCCGGGTCGGCATCGGCCGGGGCATGGTCGGGCGTCGCGTGCGGGTCGCGGCCCGGCGTCGTCGCGCCGGGCATCGAGGCACCGGGCATCGAGGCACCGGGCATCGACGCGCCGTGGTTCGGCGACCCGAAGGGCGGGGCGCTCAGCGTTTCGGCAAGGCCGAACGCGGCATCCGGGTCGTCGGGCCGCGCGCTGGTGGGTGGGGCGCCGGCGGCCGTCGTCGGCTCGATGTCGGGGACGATGGGGGGAGGCTGCGATCCGAATGCGGCCGCCCCGGACAACGTGGACCCGGACGCGGCAGGCCCGAACGCGGCAGGCCCCGATGCGGCAGGCCCCGATGCGACGGACCCCGATGCCGTGGACCCGGACGGCGTTCGCGGCGCGGCTGCCCGCGCGTCGCGAGGCGACGTTCCCTTGGCGCCCTCGTCGACGTAGCGCAGGAAGTCGATGCCCGAGAAGACGTTTTGGCACATGCCGCAGCGAACCATCCCGCGCCGCAGTTTCAACTGATCGGGAACGACCTTGAAACTGGTCTTGCACTGAGGGCAGGTGGTCGCTAGGGCCATGCGGCAATCATCGAGGTTTGCGTCCGGCCAGGCAAGTCCAGCCATCCTCGTCGGCGAAGGCCGTCAGCGGCACCTGCTCGTACAGCGCGGCGATCTCGTCCGCCTGCCGGCTCAGCAGGCCGGCCAGGATCAGCGCGCCGCCGGGCCTGACCAGCGATTGCAGCAGCGGCGCCAGCAGCTTGAGCGGCGTCGCCAGGATGTTGGCGAGCACGACGTCGGCCGGTTCGGGCAGCGGCGCGTCGGTGCCCTGCACGCGCATGACGGCGCGATTGCGCTCGGCATTGGCGCGCGCGGCGATCAGCGCCTGCGGGTCGATGTCGATGCCGACGATCGACGCGCACGGCGCCAGCCGCGCGGCCGCGATCGCCAGGATGCCGGAGCCGCAGCCGTAGTCGATCACCGATTCGCCGGCGCGCAGATGCCGTTCGAGCCAGCGCAGGCACAGCCGCGTCGTCGGATGGCTGCCGGTGCCGAAGGCCAGCCCGGGATCGAGCACGATCGCCACCCGGCCCGCGCCGGAGTGGCCGCCGCCGGCGGCGCCCGCGCTGGCCGCACCATCGGTCACCTCATCGGTCGCGTGCCACGACGGCGTGATCAGCAGCCGCTCGCCGACCGGGATCGGCTCGAACTGCGACTGCGACAGCCGCACCCAGTCCTGGTCATCGAAACGCCGGGTCGCGTGGTCCAGCGGCGTGGACTCGCCGATCAGGTCGGCCGCCGACGACAGCACGGCGACCGGGTCCTGGTCGTCGCGCAGCAGGGCGGCCAGCCGCGTGCGCCGCCAGCCCGAGGTCGCGGGCGTCGGCAGGCCGGGCTCGCCGAACAGCGGCTGCTCGTCCGGCGAATCGGCGTCGGCGTCCTCGCTCTGCACCGACAGCGCGCCGGCCTCGAGCAGCGCGTCGCTCCAGCGCTCGACGGCGTCGCCGTCGACCAGAAAGCTCACTTCCCGCCACATGTCGTCGGTCCGTCCTCGTCGGTGCGCCGATGGCGCGGGCGCCGCGGCGCGCTCAATTGGCCGGCCGATCGGCCAGTCGCTGTTCCAGGTAGTGGATCGACGTTCCGCCGGCGATGAAGCGCGCGTCGGCCAGCAACTCGCGGTGCAGCGGCAGGTTGGTCTGGATGCCTTCGACCGCCATCTCGGACAGCGCGATCCGCATCCGCGCCAGCGCCTGCTCGCGGGTGTCGCCGTACGTGATGACCTTGCCGATCATCGAATCGTAGTTGGGCGGCACCAGGTAGTTCGTATACGCGTGCGAATCGACGCGCGTGCCCGGACCGCCCGGCGGGTGCCAGCCGGTGATCCGGCCCGGCGACGGCGTGAACTTGAACGGATCCTCGGCGTTGATCCGGCACTCGATCGCGTGGCCGCGCAGCACGACCTCGCGCTGGCGGAACCGCAGCTTCTCGCCGGCGGCGATCCGGATCTGCTCCTGCACGATGTCGATGCCGGTGATCAGCTCGGTCACCGGGTGCTCGACCTGCACGCGGGTGTTCATCTCGATGAAGTAGAAC
>JASGFT010000094.1:0-19220 GCA_047605425.1 Burkholderiaceae bacterium
GTTCCGCATAGAGATCTTCTTGCTCGACACGTCATCTATCTTGACAAACACCGCTTTCCTCTCGGCATGGATCGATCGGGCACGCCAAGAGGAGTGGCGGCAGGTTCCACAAACGAATCGATCGACGATCGAAGGCTTGAAAGCCCTGTCAGGGAAGCCCGAGAATCTGCGCGGCAGAACGTGGCCCGAGCTAGTAGACCAGTTACTGGCCTTTGAGCCCCAGTTAATTCGTGATCTGCAGTTGGATACGGCTGTGAGGAGGAAGCTGGAGCCGCTGTGGAAGATTGCGTGTGACATCGTGGATCGTCGCTCGGCTATCGGTTTCCTAGGGCCTAGCCGCGAATCGACGAGCCAACAGTCGCTGTCGGTGGTCGACATCATTCGGAAATTGGGCACGATCCGCAACCCTCTTGAAAATGGCTCGGTGTCGTTCATCCGCTTGCTCTCGGGTAGCAACACCGAAGGCATTGACACATCGGATAAGGCGTTCGACGACCTGATGCGCGAGGTCATGTCACAACTGACGCCGGTTCCGATCGATGATCACGCGCCGAAGGAAGGGCCTCGGTTGCTCGTGGGTGAGACGGGGGCCGGCAAGAGCGAGATGGCGCGTGCGCTGCACCAGAAGTTGAAAACGCAGCTAAGGCGGTCTGGGGAATTCGTACACGAGAATATCGCCGCCGTCTCACTTAGCTTGTTGGAGTCGCGCCTACGCGGTTACCTTAAGGGCTCGTTTACTGGCGCCATTGCAGATCAAAAAGGTTGGTTCGAGCTCGCCCACAATGGCACGCTGTTCCTCGACGAAATCCAAGCCGCACCTAAGGATTTTCAGGTTCAGCTGCTTGACCTGCTCAGTTGTGTATCCGATACGGTAGAGGTGGAGCGCATAGGTACCCAGGGCGGGACACGCAAGCGGTTTCGCGTCCGCGTCATCATGGCGACCAACGAATCCGAAGCTTCGCTGCTAGATAGGGGTCTGTTACGCAAGGATCTGGCCTACCGTATTCGCGCCCGGATGACTTTGCCTCCCCTTAAGGAGCGACTTCAGGGCAGCAAGACAAACGACCTACTTTTTCGCCTGTTAAGGTTACACCGCTGGCGCAGTGCCTCCGCGATCGAGATCGAGATCGAGATCAACAAAGGGGAGATCGCGACAGCCGAAGATGAACTGGGGAAGCGACTCGACGCTAGCTTCTTACCGCCCATCGACGACGAGGCACTTCGTTTGCTCAAGTACCATGGCTGGCCCGGCAATCTACGGGAGTTCGAGCGCGTCTGCTTTGACGCCTTCCTCGAATACGATCGCACTGGATCTACCGACTGGGAGATTACCTTCCGGGATGCCATCAAAAAATCCCTGGAAGAGCTCCCTCCCAAAGTTCCGACGGGCGACGCGGAGCGGTCCCGCATAGTCAAGGAAATCGAGGCCCTGCTTGTTGAGGCCGAGTTCAACGTGAGCGCCGTTCAGAATCGACTTGCCCCTTACAAGAAGAAGTCGCCGCTTGCTTTGAAGAGCTTTCTGCGTGCCAATGCTTCGTATCTGGACGAAAGGAAGTGGACCAGTCACAAGGCAAAGTTGTTGCTCGGACGCCCCTGTGAGGGGCAGTGTTGCCTCTCACGCTTCAGGACCGATTGACGCAGCACAATTAGGCATATACAATTTGGCATATACATGATAAAACAAGCCATGCCTGCCCTATCGACGTCATCGAAACCCAAAGAAGCGAAGCTGTTTCGCAACAACCGCAGCCAAGCGGTGCGGATTCCTGTGGAGTTCGAGCTGCCGGGAGATCGTGTGCTGATCCGCCGCGAAGGCAACAAGCTCATCATCGAGCCAGTGACCCGGCCAACGAACATCGTCGAGCTGCTGGCCGAATGGCGGAAAGAAGCACCGCTTGGGCCGGAGGATCAGTTCCCTGTCATTGAGGACAGGCCCGCCCAGCCAGAGGACATATTGTGAGCGGCTATCTGCTCGATACGAACATCCTTAGCGAGGTGATCCGCAATCCGGACGGACCTGCCGCGCGCCGTATCGAGCGGGCTGGGCCGAAGGAAATATTCACCAACATCATCGTTGCCGCCGAACTGCGCTACGGCTGTGCAAAAAAGGGCTCGCCCAAGCTGCTTGCCAGGGTAGAGGGCATCCTTGAAACGATCCCGGTGCTACCGCTGGATATTCCGGCTGACGCGAAATATGGCGGCATTCGCGCCGAGCTTGAAGCGGCGGGCCAGCCTATCGGCATGAACGATCTGCTGATTGCCGCGCACGCTTGTGCGCTGGGCCTCACGCTGGTGACGGGCAACACGCGCGAGCTCAGCCGCATCCGTGGCCTCGATGTAGAGAACTGGCTGGAAAGGTAGCCCGCCGCATTGAAGCGACGGCATGGGTCGATTCAACACGTCGAAGCAACGCGAACAGCGCCCCGGCCGAGCACGGTCGGCACGTACCCCGGGCGCTGCCCACTCAATCGCAGCGGTATCCGCGCTGACGATCAGCTTCCGCGCGTGACCGGCATCTGGACCGCGTCGGCGCCGCCCGGGATCGCGATGTGGCGCGCCAGCTCGAGCTTGGCGATCGCGTTGCGGTGCACCTCGTCCGGGCCGTCGGCCAGCCGCAGCGTGCGCTGGTGCGCGTACATGCTGGCCAGCGGGAAGTCCTGGCAGACCCCGCCGCCGCCGTGCGCCTGGATCGCCCAGTCGACGATCTTGCAAGCGATGTTCGGCGCGATGACCTTGATCATCGCGATCTCGCTGCGCGCATGCTTGTTGCCGACCGTGTCCATCATGTGCGCGGCCTTCAGCGTCAGCAGGCGGGCCTGGTCGATCATGCAGCGCGACTCGGCGATGCGCTCGTGCCAGACCGACTGGCTGGAGATCGGGCGGCCGAAGGCGACCCGCTCGTTCAGCCGCTTGCACATGTACTCGAGCGCGCGCTCGGCCACGCCGATCGAGCGCATGCAGTGGTGGATGCGGCCCGGCCCGAGGCGGCCCTGGGCGATCTCGAAGCCGCGCCCTTCGCCGAGCAGGATGTTGTCGGCCGGCACCTCGACGTTCTCGAACAGCACTTCCATGTGGCCGTGCGGCGCGTCGTCATAGCCGAACACCGACAGCGGACGCACGACGGTGATCCCGGGCGTGTCGGCGGGAACGACGATCATCGACTGCTGCTCGTGGCGGCCGGCGTCGGGGTTGGTCTTGCCCATGAAGATGTAGACGGCGCAGCGCGGATCGCCGGCGCCCGAGGTCCACCATTTGCGGCCGTTGATGATGTAGTGGTCGCCGTCGCGCTGGATCCGCGACTGGATGTTGGTCGCATCGGACGAGGCGACGGCCGGCTCGGTCATCGCGAACGCCGAGCGGATCTCGCCGCGCAGCAGCGGGTCGAGCCACTTGCGCTTGATCGGCTCGGACGCGTAGCGCTCGAGCGTCTCCATGTTGCCGGTGTCCGGCGCCGAGCAGTTGAAGATCTCGGGCGCCCAGTGGATGCGGCCCATGATCTCGCACAGCGGCGCGTAGTCGAGGTTGGACAGGCCCTCGGGCACGCGCTCGGACTGGGGCAGGAACAGGTTCCACAGGCCGGCCTCGCGCGCCTTGGGCTTGAGGCTCTCGATGACCCGGGTCGGCTGCCACGCGTTGCCGGCGCGCCGGTTGGTTTCGATCTCTTCGTGGTACGCATGCTCCTGCGGATAGACATGCTTGTTCATGAAGTCGATCAGGCGTTCCCTGAGCTCGACGGCGCGGGGTGACGGGGGGGCGAACATGATGCGGCTCCTGTCTCTCGTTGGATGGGGCGAGTCGGCCGGCGGGCCTGCGACCCGCTGGCGATGCCGGGCAGTGTCGCGCAATCGGACGGGGCGCTCAATCGCAAAGCGTCCAATTCCAGTTGCATGAAATGCAACCGGTCCGGCCGCCGCCCGCCCGCTCGGGTCGCGCGTCGCGCCGTTCGGCGCCTCGCTCGCGCCGGCGCCCATCGTCCGGCCGATCGCCTTGCCCATCGCGCATCAGGTCGCCTCGATCAGCCATTGCCAGAACGCCCGCACCGGCGCCTCGCGAAGCAGCGTCGGCAGCGCCGCCGCGTAGTAGCCGCCCGGCAGGCTGACCGCCTGCTCGAGCGGCGCCACCAGGCGGCCGTCGCGCAGGTACGCATCGACCAGCGGCCGCATGCCCAGCGCGACGCCCAGGCCCTGCGCCGCGGCCTCGAACATCACCTGCATGCTGTCGAAATAGATGCGCTCGGTCGATTCGGTGACCTGGTCGCCGGTCTTGTCGATCCAGTTCTGCCAGACGTGCGACGGCGACAGCGTCAGAAGCAGCGGCGCGCGGCGCAATCGCGCCAGCCGCCGCGGCCCGTCGTCGAGCATCGTCGGCGCGCAGACGATGAACGCCCGCAGGTCGAGCAGCTTGCGCGTCTTCAACCCCGGCCAGCGGCCGTCGCCGGTCAGGATGCCGATGTCGGCCGAGCCGCCGCTGAGGTCGATGCGCCCGCGCGTGTGCAGCGTGACCTCGATCGTCGGATGGCGGGTCTGGAAATCCTTGAGCCGCGGCAGCAGCCAGCTCGTCGCGAACGACTGCGACACGCCGACGCGCAGCGGCCGCCGCCCCGACGCGGGCACCATCCAGTCGGTGGCCGCGCGGATCGCCGAATAGCCGGGCTCGAGCCGGGACAGGTAGCGGCGCCCGGCGGCGGTCAGCGTCGGCACCGCGTCGCCGCGGTCGAACAGCTTGGCGCCGATGTGGCTTTCGAGCGCCTGGATCCGGCGCGAGAACGCCGACGCGCTCAGTCCCAGCTCGTCGGCGGCGTCCTTGAAGCTGCCGACGCGCGCGGCGACGATGAAGGCTTCGATGGCGCCCCAGGGGGGTGTGCGGCGATGCATGATGGCGGTTTACGAGAATGCGAACCGATTGCGAACCGGATGCGTGCCGGTTGGCGCGGGCCCTATCATAGGCGCTGGCGCCGCAAAGCCGTCGCAGCGCCGCCGCATCGGACCCTGCACGATGAACAACATCGCGATCCTGCTCGCCAATACCGCCTGCCGCGTGCCGCACGCGCCGGCGGTCTCCGTCCACCTTCCCCCGACCGTGCAGGCCGACGATCCGAGCGCCGTGCGCTGGACCTACGGCGAGTTCGCGCGCCGCGCCGCGGGCACCGCGAGCTGGCTGCTGGCCCAGCCCGGCGTCGAGCCGGGCGAACGCATCGCGCTGGCGATGAACAACGAGCCCGGATTCCTGCAGCTTCTGTTCGGCTGCTGGTTCGCCGGCCTGTGCGCGGTGCCGATGAACGCCAGGCTGCACGCGCGCGAGTTCGCGGCGCTGCTGGCCGACGCCGACGCCCGCCTGTGCCTGGCCTCGCGCGAGCAGCACGACGCATTGCGGGCGCTGGACGAAGACGGCCGCGCGGCCGGGCGCGGCGCGCTCGGCGCCTGCGGACTGCGGCACGCCGACGCGGCGCTGCTCGACGAGCAGGCGGCGATGCCGCCGGCCCCGCTCGCCGACGTCGATGCCGACGAACCGGCCTGGCTGTTCTACACGAGCGGCACGACGGGCCGCTCGAAGGGCGCGATGCTGTCGCACCGCAACCTGATGTTCATGACGCAGGCCTACTACGCGGACATCGACCCGCTCGACACCGACGATACGATCGTGCACGCGGCGCCGCTGTCGCACGGCTCGGGCCTGTACGCGCTGCCGCACGTCGGCCGCGGCTCGCACAACCTGATCCTCGACCATTTCTCGTGCGACGCGATGTTCGAGGCGATCGCGCAGCACCCGAACGTCTCGTTCTTCGCGGCGCCGACGATGCTCGTGCGCCTGGTCAACGACGACCGCAGCGCCAGCGATCCGCGATCGCTGCTGACCAACCTGAAGACCGTCATCTACGGCGGCGCGCCGATGTACGTGACCGACCTGCGCCGCGCGCTCGATTGCTTCGGGCCGCGGCTGTACCAGCTGTACGGACAGGGCGAAAGCCCGATGACGATCGCCGGCCTGGACAAGCGCCACCACGCCGCGCTGCTGGCAAGCGGCAGCGATGCGCTGGCGCCGGAACGGGCCGAGGCACTGGTCGGTTCGTGCGGCTACCCGCGCACCGGCGTGCAGGTGCGCATCGTCGACGAGGCCGGCGAACCGCTGCCGCCCGGGCAGATCGGCGAAGTGGCCACGCGCAGCGACGCGCGGATGCTCGGCTACTGGCGCGACCCGGCCGCCAGCGAAGCCGCGCTGCGCGACGGCTGGCTGCTGACCGGCGACCTGGGCTGCCTGGACGAGGACGGGCTGCTGACGCTCAAGGACCGCTCGAAGGATCTGGTGATCTCGGGCGGCTCGAACATCTATCCGCGCGAGGTCGAGGACGTGCTGCTCGAGCACCAGGACGTCGCCGAGGCCGGCGTGCTGGGCGTGCCGCATCCGGAATGGGGCGAAGAGCTCGTCGCGGTCGTCGTCGCGCGGCGCGCCGGCCTCGATGCCGACGCGCTCGACCAGTGGTGCTTGGACCGGATCGCGCGGTTCAAGCGCCCGAAACGCTACCTGTTCGTCGACGAGCTGCCGAAGAACGCTTACGGCAAGGTGCTCAAGACCGAGCTCAAGCGGCGCGTGGCGGCTATGCCGGAGCGATCGTCCTGATGCCGCGACGCCCGCGGCCCCCTCCCTCGCGGAACAGGTCGGCGGCGACCCAGCCCTTTGGGCCATCGGCCGACACCCGGACCCGGCCGGGCTGGCGACCCGGCGTTTCGACGATCTCGCCCGTCCGGCCGATGCGGCCGGCGACTATAATCGCGACAAAGCCTCCGGCTTCATCCCCCTCCTTCGGCGGTACCCCCTCTGCGCGCCATGCCAAAGAACCACTTCGACCCCTCACAAGCGCTGGACGACGACGATCTGGCCCGGCTGGACGCGCTGTTCGAAGCGGTCAGCCCCGATACGGCGATGCTGCTCGAAGAGCTCGACGGCTTCTTCACCGCGCTGGCCTGCAGCGCCGACCGCCTGCCGGTGACCGAGGTCGTGCCCGAAGTGCTCGGCCTGGAGCCGGGCATCGAGCCGCAGTTCGCGTCGTCGGCGCAGGCCGACGAGCTGCACGAGCTGCTGCAGCGCCATCTCGATTCGGTCGATGCCGCGCTGCGCGCCGGCGAGGGCTTCGCGCCTATCCTGATGCACGACGACGACGGCGCGCCGGGCGGCAACCTGTGGGCGATCGGCTTCCTGCGGGCGATGAGCCTGCAGCCCGATAGCTGGAAGGCCGTCGACGACAGCGTCGAGCTGGACGGCGTGTTCGAGCCGATCGAGGCGCTGGCCGGCGAGTTCGACGAGGACAGCGGCGAGATCCGCCGGACGATGACCGACGAGCAGCGCAAGGAAGCCGTCGACGAGATGATCGAATCGGCGTTCTCGTTGTACGACTATTTCTCGCCGGCGCGCACGCCGGCCGGTGCCAGCGGGCAGCGGCATTGAGCGCGGCGTTCGACGCCTGGGGCCAGCGCGCGACGTCGCAGGCGTGGCCGTCGGTGGCAATGACGCTGGCGTTGTCGCTGGCCTTGGCGCTGGCGCTGCGCCATTTCGCGGTCGAACCGCCGGCGATCGGCCACGCCTGCGACGTCGCGCGCTGGCAAGGCTGGTGCGCGGCGCGCACGACGCTGCTGATGACGTTCCAGCATCAGCAGCTCGGCTGGATCGCGCTGGTCCTCGGCGCGCTCGCGCTGCTGACGCGGCGCGGCGCGATCGGCCATGCGGGCCTGGTGTTCGGCTGCCTGGGCATCGTGCTGTACAGCTACGACAGCGCGGCGTTCGGGCTGCTGGCCTCGATGCTGGCGCTATGCCGGCCGGCGCGCTGAGCGCTCGCGTTCGGGGTCCGACGCGATCCCCAGCCCGAACCTGAAATTCGTCGCGCAGCCGGCCATCACCAGCATCACGACGCCGAACACCATCGCCTGCAGGTTCTCGGGCCGCTCGGTCACCGTCATCCAGACGACGCCGATCGCGACGATCGCCGCGAGCATCGACTCCTCGAGCCGGCGCGCCGGCGCGCGCTCGCCGACGATCACGTTGATCAGCAGCAACGCCGCCGGCAACACGTACAGCATCGTCGGAAAGCCGCGATAGCGGGCATCGAAGATCATCAGCGTCATCATGAACGCGGCGCCGAACAGCATCGCGAAGCGCAGCACGACCAGCAGCAGGTCGGTCCGGGCCGGTTCGGCCGCGTCGGCCCGCTCTGCCAGCCGCTGGCCCGGCGCCAGCGAGCGGCCCAGGCGCGTGGCCAGCACGACGGCGACCGCGGGCAGCACGTCGTTGCGGCGGCCGGCCAGCCGCTCGGCGCCGAGCAGGATCGTCGCGAACGCGATCAGCGCGTACAGGCCGCTGGCGCCCCATTCGAGGACGTCGCGGTTCCACTGCAGCATGTAGCGGGCCTGAGCGAGCATCACCGCGCCGGTGGCGATGCCGGTCAGCAGCAGCACCGTGGTGCCGAACGGCCCGTGCCGCCGCTTGCGGCCGAACGCGGCGAACAGCAGGCCGCCGACCGCCGCCGCGACCAGGCCCGGCACCCAGTCGGCGACCTCGGCGACCGGCCCGTTCCACGGGAACTTCTGCGCGCCGTCGCTGTCGAACAGGCCCCAATAGCCGCCCATCGCGCCTTCGAGCCGCCGCTTCCACGGCTGGTCGAAGGCCTCGATGACGTTGTAGCGCCAGCCCTCGTTCTCGGCCATCAGCGCGAACTCGCGCACGAAGCGCGCCTGCTCGACGCGGCCGGGCACGGCCTCGCGGCGCTGGCGGCCGCCGCTGGGCCAGCCGGTCTCGCCGATCAGGATCTCCTTGCCCTTGGCCATCGACTTCATCCGCTCGACGGTGTCGTGCACGTGCGCGATCGCCGCGCTGATGCCCACCGGCTCGTCCTCCCAGTACGGCAGGATGTGGATCGTCAGGAACGACACCGCGTCGACCAGTCCCGGGTGCTCGGTCCAGAACTCCCAGACGTCGGCGTAGGTGACCGGCACGCGGGTCGCCTCGCTGGCGCGCCGCAGGTTGGCGGCCAGTTCGGATTCGGGCAGCTCGCGCCGCAGCAGCACCTCGTTGCCGACGATCAGCGCCCGTACAGTGTCCGGATACGTGTTGGCCAGCTCGATCGCGCGGCTCAGCTCGCGCTCGTTCTCGGCGCGATCGCGGCCCAGCCAGGCGCCGACCAGCACCTTCATGCCGAGTTCCTTCGCGATCCGCGGCACCGCGTCCAGGCCCTGCGCGATCGAGTACGTGCGCACGCAGCCGGTCATCGCCGAGACGATCTTCAGGTCCTCGCGCAAGCGCGCCTCGGAAACCTTCATCGACGGATCGTACGGCGTCTCGCCAGGCAGCCGGTAAGGCGCGTACGATGCGCACTGCAGTCGCGCGTCGCGAACCTCGGGCAGATCGACCTCGCGGCCCTGCCAGGCCCACCACCCGGCGGCCAGCACCGCGATGACCGCGAACAGCGTCAGGACAAAGGGGTCGAGTCGACTAGCGAACGTTCTGGGACTGTCCGGGATGCGGTGCGCTTGCATGGGCCTTCTTGGATTCGCCGGTTGGCAGCGGCCCTCATTGTCCATCAAGTCCTGCCGATACACCGTCGATTTGTTGCGTAAACTCGCTGCTGGTTTCGCAGCGCCCCCGATCGAGGTCGCCAGCGCCCGCGCGCAACGTGGTCCCGTTTTCCGTTTGATCCCTGACGCATGAACCCTGATTCTTCGCCAAGCGCCGAAGCCGTCGAGCCGGCGCCGGTCGACTCCCCGCACGCGCCGTTCGTCGCCGAGGACAAGGCATTGAGGCCAGCGGGCCGTCCGGACGCCACGCGTCCGCCGCCGGTCGGACAGTTGCGCTGGATCGCCTTCTGGCTGGCGCTGGCCGTCGCGCTGGCCAACGTCGGCATCTGGCGCGGCCTGCATCCGCCGGGGCACGCGGCCGAATACGGCGGCACGCTGGCGGGGCTGTGCTACAACGCGTTCCAGCGTTGGGACAACCCGCTCGAGCAGCGCTATCCGACGATGAAGGAGATCGAGAAGGATCTCGAGCTGCTCAGCCGCCAGACGCGCCGGATCCGCACGTACAGCTCGGCGGAGTTCCCCGATCTGCCGAAAGTCGCCGCCGACTACGGCTTGCGGATCACGGCCGGCGTCTGGCTCGACCAGAACGAGGTCAACAACCGGCGCGAGATCGAGGCCATCAAGGCCGCCACGCGCAAGCGCGGACCGATCGAGCGAGTGATCGCCGGCAACGAGCAGATCCTGACCGGCAACCTGACGCCGGACGAGATGATCAGCTACCTCGACGAGATCCGCGCGTCGGTCAAGGTGCCGGTCTCGACGGCCGAGCCCTGGCACGTCTGGCTGCGTTACCCCGAGCTGGTCAAGCACGTCGACTTCATTACCGTGCACCTGCTGCCCTACTGGGAAGGGCTGCCCAGCGACATGGCGCTCGACTATTCGTTCGACCGGCTCGAGCAGGTGCGCAAGGCGTTTCCGAACAAGCACATCCTGATCGGCGAGATCGGCTGGCCCAGCCAGGGCGACCGCTTCGACGGCGCGAAGACCTCGCCCGAGATCCAGGCCAAGTTCATCCGCGACTTCCTCGGCCGCTCGCAGGGCAAGCACCTCGATTACTTCATCATGGAAGCGATCGACCAGCCGTGGAAGACCGCGAACGAAGGCCGCGTCGGCGCGTACTGGGGCATCTATTACGCCGACCGCACGCCCAAGTTCGACTTCTCCGGGCCGGTGCAATCGGACGCCAACTGGATGACCAAGGCGATCATCGCGTCGATCGTCGCGTTCCTGCCGATGATCTGGTTCCTGGCCAAGTTCTGGTACCAGCGGCTGTTCTCGCGGATCCTGTTCTGCGTGTTCATCCAGGCGATCGCCTCGCTGGTCGTCTGGCTGTTCGCGCTGCCGCTCGACTATTACCTGCGGCCGGTCGACTGGACCGCGCTGGTCGTGCTGGCGCCGACGCTGTTGATGATGGCGGCGATCCTGCTGTCCAACGGTTTCGAGTTCGCCGAGATGCTGGTGCCGGGCAACCTGCGCCGCGAGTTTCCGCCGTTGCCGCTGAAGCCCGGTCAGCGCGAGCCCTTCGTCTCGATCCACCTGGCCTGCTGCAACGAGCAGCCGCAGATGGTGATCGAGACGATCGAGAGCCTGCGCCGCCTCGACTACGGCCGCTTTGAAGTGCTGGTCATCGACAACAACACGAAGGACGAGAACCTGTGGAAGCCGGTCGAGGCCTACATGGCCAAGCTGCCGGACAACTTCCGCTTCTTCCACCTGCCGAGCTGGCCCGGCTACAAGGCCGGCGCGCTGAACTTCGCGCTCGAGAAGACCGACCCGCGCGCCGAGGTGGTCGGCGTCGTCGATGCCGACTACGTGGTCAAGCGCGACTGGCTGTCGACGGCCGTCGCGTACTTCGAGGATCCGAAGGTCGCCGTCGTGCAGGCGCCGCAGGCGCACCGCGAATGGGGCGCGCACGTGTTCCGGCAGATGATGAGCTGGGAATACGACGGCTTCTTCCGGATCGGCATGCACCACCGCAACGAGCGCGACGCGATCATTCAGCACGGCACGATGACGCTGATCAAGGCCGAGCCGCTGATGACGCTGGGCAAATGGTCCGAGTGGACGATCTGCGAGGACGCCGAGCTGGGCCTGCGCCTGATGAAGGCCGGCTACAAGACCGTCTACATCGACCGCATCCAAGGCGAAGGGCTGACGCCCGACGATTTCGGCGCGTTCAAGCGCCAGCGCAAGCGCTGGGCGCAGGGGGCGATGCAGATCCTCAAGCACCACTGGCGCACGCTGTGGCGCGGCGGCGGCGCGCTGACGCCCGGGCAGCGCTTCCACTTCCTGACCGGCTGGCTGTCGTGGTTCGGCGACGCGCTGCACCTGGTGTTCGCGTTCGGCGCGATGCTCTGGACGATCGGCATCGTCGCCGCGCCCTGGCTGTTCAGCCTGCCGATCATGCTGTTCATGCTGCCGCTGTTCGGGTTCTTCGCGTGCAAGGCGATGTTCGGGCCGATCCTGTACGTGCAGCGCGTCAAGTGCTCGCTGCTGGACATCCTGGGCGCGGCGCTGGCCGGCATGGGCCTGTCGCACGCGATCGCGACCGGCGTGTTCGCGGGCCTGACGCAAAAGCGCAGCGTGTTCGAGGTGACGACCAAGGGCACGAAGCCGCACGAGACCTCGCAGCCGGTCGGCATCACGGCCAGCGGCCAGAACATGGAGGTCGAGCCCGACGGCCACGTGCTCGGGCCGATGCCGGCGCCCGCGCCGGCGGCCGGCAAGCCCGCGCCGAAGAAGAAGGCGCCGAGCGCGTTCGCCGCGGTGCGCGAAGAGGCGTTCCTGTTCGTCGGCCTGATGTCCTGCCTGGCCGCGATGTTCATCTCGCGCAAGCCCAACCACATCGAATCGGCGCTGTGGATGTGGATCCTGGTGCTGCAGGCGATCCCGTACGCGGCCGCGCTGATCTGCGCGTGGCTGTCGTCGCTGCCCGAGCGCAAGGCGCGGGCGCAACGACCGGCGCCGGCCGCGACGCCGGCGGACGCGTCCGTCGGCTGATCGGCCGCTGCGGCCGCCGCCGCGGGGCCGGGCTTGCGATACTGGTCGCCTTGGCCCTGAGGCTCTTCGCGAACGCGACGCCGGCCGGCCGCCCGAACGATCCGGGCGGCCCCGGTCCGGTGCCGAGCCGCCGAACGACGCGTCCGACGCGCGACCGCCCGTGGATCTGGTACTGAGCTCGAATCCGACGCTGATCTTCGCCGCCGACCTGGCGACTATCGGCCATCGGACCTGGCTGCTGCTGAACCACTCGGACCTGTCGGCGACGATCGAGTCGATCGGCGGCACCTCGCGCGACATCATCGTGCAGGGCGGCGTCGGTCTCGATGCGCGGCTGGACGACGACGGCGAACCGGCGCTGCTCGGCCGCTACGACCGGGGCGCGATGATCCCCGCCGAGGCCGACACGACCGGCGTGCACCGCTGGTACCGCATCGACGTGCTCGCGTACTGCCTGAACGAGGAGACCACGGCCCGGCTGTTCGGCGCCGAGCGCCTGAAGATGCGACGGACGCGCCCTTCGGTGCTGGGCCGGCTGGCGAGCGGCGACCCGTACGCGGGCACCTGGGCGCGGGCGCTGATGCCGGACGCCGACTACCAACGCGCCGCCGACCCGCGAAAGCGCGCGCGCTTTCTCGAAAAGCTCGAGCAGGCGCTACCCGACATGCCCTGCGTGCTGCTGCCGTTCCAGGGCTACGGCAGCCAGACCGTCGTCACGCTGACCAGGACGCGTTCGCGCCGCCGGGCTTAGCGTCTGTTCACGACAAGGTCGAGCCCACGGTCCCGTCTCATTCGGGCGAGCCTGGCACTAAGTACCCTGGAACCGCGGCTTGCGCTTCTCCATGAACGCGGCCGCGCCCTCGCGATAGTCCTGGCTCGCGAAGCAGGCGGCGATCGCCGCCGCGACCGAATCCATGTCGCGCTGCTCCGGGTCGCGGACCAGCGCGTCGACGGTGAGCTTGAGCGCCCGCAGCGTCAGCGGCGCGTTGTCGGCCGTCGCCTGGCACCACTCGTCGACCATCGCGTCGAACCGCTCGCGCGGCGCGACCTTGCTCGCGAACCCCATCCTCAGCGCATCGGCGGCGTCGAAGATCCGCGCCGAGAAGAAGATGTCCAGCGTGTTCTGCAGGCCGATCACCGACAGGAAACGGCCGACGCCGGCCACGTTGTAGCCGAGGCCCAGCCGCCCGGCCGGCATCCGGAAACGCGCGTCGTCGCGGCACAGGCGCAGATCGCAGGCGGCCGCCAGGCCCAGGCCGCCGCCCATGCAGATGCCGCGGATCTTGGCGACCACCGGTTTGCTGCAGGCGATCGGCGCGAGGTAGGCGGCCTCGACCGCGGCGTTGTAGCGAGCCTGCGCCTGCGGATCCGAGCGCTGCGACTCGAACTGCGAGATGTCGGCGCCGGACACGAAGGCCTTGTCGCCGTCGCCCTCGAGCACGATCACGCGCACCTGCGGGTCGGCATCGAAGGCGGCCAGCGCCTTGGGCACGCCCTCCCACATGTCGCGCGACATCGCGTTGAACTTGGCCGGGTTCGAGAAGATCACGCGGCCGATCGGGCCGTCGCGCTGGATGATCAGTTCGGGCATCGCTGCTCCTGTTCGCTCAGTCGGTAAGGGGGCGCGGGAAAGAAAAGAGAAGGCAAGCGTCGGAACCGGGTCATTGCGCCGCGGCCCCGGATGCCTTCGTCAGCTCCAGCTCGGTCTTGCCGGACCGGGCCGCCCAGGCCGCGAACGCCGCCGGCGATTCGAGCGTGGCGACCTCGTTGCCCGACGCGGCCAGCCTCTCCTTCAGCGCGGGCTGCGCCAGCACCTTGTTCGAGGCCTCGAACAGGCGCCGCACGACCTCGTCCGGCGTGCCGGCCGGCGCGAACAGGCCGTACCAGAAGCCGTAGTCATAACCGGCGACACCCGCCTCGGCGATCGTCGGCAGGTCCGGGAACAGCGGCGAGCGCTTGCCGGTCGTCACCGCCAGCACCTTGAGCCTGCCGGCCTTGGCCAGCGGCAGCGCCGACGGCGGCGTCGCGAAGCTCATCTGCGTCTCGCCGCTGGCCACCCCGGCCAGCGCCGGCGCTCCGCCCTTGTACGGCACGTGCTCGATGTCGACGCCGGCCAGCCGGTTGAACAGCAGGCCGGGCAGGTGCGTGCCGCCGCCGACCCCGGACGACGCGTAGTTCAGCTTGCCCGGTTCGGCCTTCGCGCGCGCGATCAACTGCTGCACGCTGTCGATGCCCAGGCCGGCCGAAACGGTCAGCAGCATCGGCCCGGTCACCCACAGCGCGACCGGCCGGTAGTCGTCGATCGGGTGCTTGAAGTCCTGGTAGATCGCCTGCAGGCTGCCGTACAGCGACGCGTTCGACATGTACAGCGTATAGCCGTCGGGCGCCGCGGTGGCGACCGTCGTCGCAGCGATCGTCGTGCCGCCGCCGGGCTTGTTGTCGACGATGACCGGCTGCCCCAGCTCCTGCGACAGCGCATCGGCGACCGGCCGGGCCACCGTGTCGGCGCCGCCACCGGGAGGAAAGCCGATGACCAGCCGGATCGGCTTCGTCGGCCAGGACTGGGCGGCCGCCGCCGCGCCATGCAGGGCCAGGATCATGCCCAGCGCCGGAATCAGCCATTTGCGCATCGATGTCTCTTTCATGCTTGTTCGATCCGGTTCGGAATACGGGCGGTACCCGACGCGACGCGCGGCGGCTCCGCCCGGACGATCATCCGATCAAACGATCCGCTGCTCGCGCAAGCGCGCTATTTCTTCGGCCGTGTAGCCGGTCTCCTGCAGGATCTCGTCGGTCTGCTCGCCCCAGCCCGGCGCGGCCGTCACGACCGACGCCGGCGTGCGCGACAGCGTGACCGGTTGCGAGATCACGCGGATCGGCGTCCCGTCGGTGGTCCGCGTCGGCGCGACGACCTCCAGGTGGCGGACCTGTTCGTCCTCGACGAGTTGCGGCACGTCGTAGACCGGACCGCAGGGCACGCCCGCGCCGTTCAGCGCATCGACCCACTCGGCGACCGTGCGCGTCGCGAACACCTGTTCGAGCTCGGCGTTCAGGCGCGCGCGATGCTGGACGCGGCGGCGCTCGTCGGCGTACTGCGGATCGGCCAGCCAGTCCTCGCGACCGATGACGCCGCACAGGCGCTTCCACATCCCCTGCCCCGACGCGCCGAGGTTGAACGCGCCGTCCGAGCCGTGGAACAGACCCATCGGCGCGCTGGTCGGATGATCGTTACCGGCCGGACGCGGCACCTCGCCCTCGTTCAGGTAGCGCGCGACCTGGAAATCCATCATCGCGATCTGCGAATGCAGCAGCGACGCGTGCACCCACTGGCCGACGCCCGAGCGATCGCGCTCGCGCAGCGCGATCAGGATGCCGATCGCCGCGTACAGGCCGGTGCTGGAATCGGCGACCGCGATGCCGGCGCGCAGCGGCCCGGAATCCGGATGGCCGGTCACCGACATCAACCCGCCCATCCCCTGCACGATCTGGTCGAAGCCCGGCCGCGCCGCGTACGGACCGTCCTGCCCGAAGCCCGAGATGCTGGCCAGGATGATCCGCGGGTTGATCGCCTTCAGCGACTCGTAGTCGATGCCGAGCCGGAACTTCACGTCGGGCCGCCAGTTCTCGACGACGACGTCGGCCGTGCTCACCAGCCGCTCGAGCACCGCCAGGCCTTCGGGCATCTTCAGGTTCAGCGACAGCGCGCGCTTGTTGCGGTTCAGGTTCTGGAAGTCGCCGCCGAGCCGGTTGCCGGCGAACATCGCCTCGTTCGGATCGACGCCGGGCGGCGGCTCGATCCGGATCACGTCGGCGCCGAAATCGGCCAGCATCCGGACGCAGGTGGGCCCGGCCCGCACGCGGGTCAGATCGATGACCCGCAGGCCGGCCAGCGCCGGCGACGCGCAGATCTGCGGCATGGTGTCTCCATGAATCATTGATGATTGATGATCGCACCGTTGACCGCGGGCCGCCAATCGACCGATCGCGCTCCGCGGAAGCGGCTCAGCGCAGGCGCAGATCCGCCACCAGCGGACTATGGTCCGACAGCCGCGCCCAGGTCGGGCCGCGCAGCACGCGCACGTACTCGACGTCGAAACCGCGCTGGTAGATGCGGTCCATCCGCAGCCACGGCACCAGCGCCGGAAACGTGCGCGCCGCGCGCACCGAGCGGGCGACGCGCAGCGCCTCGCGCTCGGCGCTGCGGTGACCGAGGCCGGGCAACCGCTCGTGCACGAAGTTGGCCATCCGCTGCTGGACGCGGCGCGGCGCCTTGATCGCGTCGAACACCTCGACCATGCCGAGCGAATGGCACAGGGAGTCGGACAGCTTCTCGCGCCAGTCGTTGAAATCGCCGGCGATGATCAGCGGCGCCGTCGACGGCACCTCCTCGTCGATCCACTCGATCATCGCGTCGAGCTGGCGCTGGCGGCTGCCGGCGAACAGGCCGAAATGCACGACGAAGCAATGCACGTCGCGATCGCCGATGCGGGTCACGCAGTGCAGCAGCCCGCGCTTTTCGAGCGCGTGGTCCGAGATGTCGCGCTGCTCGTGGCGCATGATCCGGAAGCGCGACAACAGCGCGTTGCCGTGATGGCCGTGCAGGTAGGTGGCGTTCTGCCCGTACACCGACTCGAACGTGTGCGCCAGCGTCGGCGAGCGCGCCAGGAACAGCTCCTGCGAGTCGAGCGGCCACTGGTCGTAGCGGCGCTCGTTGTGCGCGTGCCGCCCCTGCACCTCCTGCAGGAAGATCAGGTCGGCCTCGAGCTCGTGCAGGCGCATCCGCAGCTCGTGGATCCGCGGGATCCGCTTGAGCCCGAAGTATTCGCGCAGCACTCCCTTGTGGATGTTGTACGTCGCCACGCGGATCGTGCGCGGGTCGATCGCCGAGCAGGGTTCGGGCTTGCGGGGCAGCGCATGCAGGGTGCGCTGCGCGCGCGAGGCGCGCAGCCGCCCGATCATCGTCTTGTCATTCATCATCACGACAACCCGAGACGCGTCGGCAACCGGCGGATCGCCTCGACGTTGCTCATCGAGAAGCAGCGTTCGGCGGCCTCGCGCCAGGGCAGCCACGCGTATTGCAGATGCTCGCGCGCGGACAGGCGGACGGGCTGCGCATCGGCGAGCATCAGCCCGAACACGTGCTCGGTATTATGCGTGACGCCGTCCGGATAGCGATGCCGCCAATGCGGATAGATCTCGTACCGGTTCGTGACCCGCCAGTCGCTGAGCCGGCCGGCATCGACGTCCAGCCCGGTCTCCTCGGCGACCTCGCGACGGCAAGTGTCGAGCAGCGACTCGCCGGCGCTGTCCTTGCTGCCCGTCACCGATTGCCAGAACCCCGGGTGATCGGCGCGCTCGAGCAGCAGCACGCGCGCATCGGGCGTGTGGATGACGACCAGCACGGATTCGGGAATCTTGTTGCCCATGCCGCTGAAGATCGTGGCGATCGCTCGTCCGTCAAGCCCCCGCGGGCGGCGCGCCGCATCGGAGCGCGCGCCGCCGGCGACGACATCAGGCCTTGGCCTCGACGTTGCGCAAGCGGATGTGCAGCTCGCGAAGCTGCTTGTCGTCGACCTCGCTCGGCGCATGCGTCAGCAAGTCCTGCGCGCGCTGCGTCTTCGGGAACGCGATGACGTCGCGGATCGATTCGGCGCCGGTCATCATCGTCACGATGCGATCCAGGCCGAACGCGATGCCGCCGTGCGGCGGCGCGCCGTACTGCAGCGCATCGAGCAGGAAGCCGAACTTGGCGCGCGCCTCGTCGGGCCGATGTTCAGCGCACGGAACACCTTGCTCTGCACCTCCTCGCGGTGGATCCGCACCGAGCCGCCGCCGATCTCCCAGCCGTTGAGCACCATGTCGTAGGCCTTGGCCAGGCAGCGCCCCGGATCGCTGCTCATCAGGTCTTCGTGGCCGTCCTTCGGCGACGTGAACGGGTGGTGGACCGCGCTCCAGCGCCCGTTGTCCTCGTCGTACTCGAACATCGGGAAGTCGACGACCCACAGCGCCTTCCAGCCGGCCTCGAACAGGCCGTTGCGGCGGCCGAACTCCGAATGCCCGATCCGCACGCGCAGCGCGCCGATCGCATCGTTGACGACCTTGGCCTTGTCGGCCCCGAAGAAGATCAGGTCGCCGTCGCGCGCGCCGGTCAGCTCGACGACCTTGGCCAGCGCCTCGTCATCGATGTTCTTGACGATCGGCGACTGCAGGCCTTCGCGCCCCTTGGTGACGTCGTTGACCTTGATGTACGCCAGGCCCTTGGCGCCGTAGATGCCGACGAACTGCGTGTAGCCGTCGATCTCGCTGCGCGTCAGCTCGGCGCCGCCCGGCACGCGCAGGCCGACGACCCGGCCGCCGGTCATGTTGGCCGCGCTGGCGAACACCTTGAACTCGACGCGCTTCATCACCTCGGTCAGTTCGGTGAACCGCAGCTTCACGCGCAGGTCCGGCTTGTCCGAGCCGTACAGGCTCATCGCCTCCGCGTATTCCATCGTCGGGAAGCGCTCGGGCAGCTCGATGTCGATGACCTGGCGGAACACCGTGCGGATCAGTTCCTCGAAGATGCCGCGGATCTCGACCTCGCTCAGGAACGAGGTCTCGCAATCGATCTGCGTGAACTCGGGCTGGCGGTCGGCGCGCAGGTCCTCGTCGCGGAAG
>JASGFT010000095.1:0-19182 GCA_047605425.1 Burkholderiaceae bacterium
GATATAGGCTTCAGTGCGCTGTATCTGAGCGGTGCGGGCGTCACCAACATGTCGCTCGGCCTGCCGGATCTCGGTTTCGTCGGGTTGGGCGAACTGGCCGAGCACACCGCGCGCGTGCGTGATGCGGTCGAATTGCCGCTGATGGTCGATGCCGATACGGGCTTCGGCAACGCGCTGAACGTGCGGCATACGGTCCGCACGCTGGAGCGCTGCGGGGCGGATGCGATCCAGCTCGAAGACCAGGTGTTGCCGAAAAAATGCGGTCATTTCGCCGGCAAGGAGGTGATTTCCGAGTCGGAGATGATTGGCAAGTTGAAGGCGGCGGTTGACGCGCGCGAGGATCCGAACCTGCAGATCATCGCGCGGACGGACGCCGCTGCGGTGCATGGCATCGGTGACGCGATCGAGCGCGCGCATCGTTACGCGGAAGCCGGTGCCGACGTATTGTTCATCGAAGCGATGGACACCGCCGAGGACGTCGAGCGGCTGCCCGCGCTATTCGATGTACCGCAACTCATCAACATCGTGATCGGCGGCAAGACGCCGACGCGCTCGCGCGAGGAACTGGCGCACCTCGGCTACGGCGTGGTGCTGTATGCGAACGCGGCGCTGCAGGGCGCGGTGCGCGGTATGCAAGCCGCGCTGGCGGAGCTGCATGACACGGGTCTGCTCGATGAAAACCCTGCACTCGTCGCGCCGTTCGCCGAACGGCAGCGGCTCGTCGACAAGGCGCGGTTCGACGCGCTCGACCAGCGCTATGCGGCGCGGCCAGGCTCGCCGGCCCGGTAGCGGCGCTCGGCGATCGCGGTCAGGATGATCGCCGCCAGCAGCACGGCGCCGGCGAGCAGCGACGGCAGCACGAACGAGCCGCTGCGCTCGGCGATCGCGCCGGCAACGGCCGGTCCGGCGATCTGCCCGATCGCGAACGCGGCAGCGGTCGTGCCGGTGATCCGGTGCAGGTGCGTCGGCGCGAGCTGGCGCCCGAGGCCGAGGATCAGCACGGTCAGCGCCATGAACGTCGAGCCGAGCATCACCGCGCCGGCCAGCAGGCCCACCATGCCGGTGGACAGCGAGATCAGCACGACGCCGGCGGCCTCGACCGCGTACGCGGCCATCAGCGCCTTGAAGAAGCCCCAGCGCTGCGCGCAGCGCAGCCACAGTACGTTGGACGGAATCGCCGACAGGCCGGTGACCACCCAGACCAACGTCTCGGCCCACTGGCCCAGTTGCAACTGGCGGGTGATGACGACGATGAAGGTCGCGCTGATCACGTAGCCGAAGCCCAGGCCGCCGTAGGCGATCGTCGCCAGCCGCAGCGTGCGGCGGGTCAGCGGCGACAGCGGTTCGGGCGGCGCGGCGCGGGTCGCCGCCGGGCCCGAGCTCGGCGACGGCATCCAGCGGATCGCGGCGACGCCCAGCCCGAGCGCGGCCACGGCCAGCGCCTGCCACATCGACGACGACGAAGCGCCGATGCGCGTGCACGCGTCGACGAGGAGGGCCGAGCCGGCGATGCCCAGCCCGACGCCGGTGAAGACCAGCGCGGCCCACATCGGCCGCTCGACGCGGTTCAGGTGCTCGAGCACCAGGCTGACGCCGAAGATCAGCACGAACGCGCTGGCGATGCCGCTGACCAGGCGCAGCAGCGACCAGACCAGCGGATCGCCGGTCCAGCCCATCGCGGCGGTCGTGACGATGCTGGCGACGACGCCGGTCATCGCCCAGCCGAAGCGGCGCGGGCGAAAATAGCCGAACGAACCCAGGACCGCGCCGATCAGATAGCCGATGAAGTTGGCCGACGCGATGTAGCCGGCCATCGCGGTCGACAACGCGGCGTCGGCCTGCAGGTGCGGCAGCACCGGCGTGTACGCGAAGCGGCCGATGCCCATCGCGCAGGCCATCGCGAACAGGCCGGACCAGGCGATCCGTCGATCGCGGCGGTCGTCGCGCGGAACGCTGTCCAAACTCAAAACCGCGTTTCCCGCGCCGCGCGCAGGAACTGGTCGAGGATCGGCGTGCAGTTGAGCAGGCTGGACGTCGTGTCGGCGCCGTGGAACTCCGGATGCCATTGCAGGCCGACGACGAAGGGCGCGCGGCGCAGCCGGATCGCCTCGACGATGTCGTCGTCGGGCGAGACGGCTTCGATGCTCAGGTCGCGCCCGAGCCGTTTGACCGACTGGTGATGGATCGAGTTGACCATCCCGCCTTGCAGGCCGTCGAACAGCGACGGGAACGTCGAGCCCTCGGGAAACACGATCGGATGCCAGTTGGCGTCGTAGCGGTCGTTGACGTGCGGGATCGCCGTCGGGATCTCGTTGGCGATGTCCTGGTGCAGCGTGCCGCCGAACGCGACGTTGATCAACTGGCAGCCGCGACAGATGCCCAGCACCGGCTTGCCGGCGTCGATGAACGCCTGCAGCAGTTCGAGCTCGTACAGATCGCGGACGCGGTCGCCGATCCATTCGGGCCGGGTCGCGGACTCCGAGTAGGACATCGGGCTGACGTCGGCGCCGCCTTGCAGGACCAGGCCGTCGAGCGTGCGCGCATAGTCGCGCATCCGGATGTCGCTCGGATGGATCGCCCCTTCCTGGTTGACCGTGGGCACCATGAACACCAGCGCGTTGCGCGTCATGACCCAGTGCGCGATCGATTCCTCGAGATACTGCAGCGTCTTGCTCTGCAGGCCCTTGCCGCCCGGTTGCGGATGGAAGATCCGCGCCGAGATGCCGATCCGCAGCGTGCGGTCGGTGATGTGGCGGCTCAGTCGGGCGCCGAGCTGCCGCGTCTTGGCGGCGACGATGCGCTTGAACACGCTCCAGCCGGTGTCGCTGCGATGCAGGTAGGCGGGCAGCGCCGGCAGCGTCGGTTCGGCGCCTTCCGGCGGCGGGAGGCCGGGCTGCAGCTCACCCGAATCGCGGGTGTCCATTGCCGACGCATCGCGGGCTTCGACGAGCGGGGCGGCCGGGGCGATCGGGCTGGCGGTCGTCAGGTCGGCGTCGCGCGCCTCGGCCGGGCCGCTGTCCGAGAACGTGGCGGCGGCCACGGAGGCGGTGGAGGCCGGAGGGGAGGCGGCCGGAGGGGAAGCGGCGGTTGGGGGAGCGGTCGCAGTTGGGGAAGCGGTTGCCGCGGAGGAAGCGGTCGCAGTCGAGGCAGCGGTCGCGGCGGGGGGCGTGGTCGCGGCAGGGGCGGCGGCCGCCGCGGCGGCCGCGCCGGCTTGCGTGCCGAGCGTCTCGACGATGCGCTCGACCTCGGCCGCGCTCGCGGCCGCCTGCGTATCGGCATAGTCGGTCACCGGGCCGGCCGGCGTCACCGCCTCGCGGACGTCGTCGTCGTCGGATGCCGCTTCGACGTTCTCGCGCGTCGGCCAGTCGAACCGGTCCGTTCGCTGATGGCCGGCGGGCGGGGCGGACGCCGTTCCGGGCCCGTTCGGAGGATCCGATGAATCGGAGGACGGAGGGGCTTTGTCGTCGATGATCGTCTGTCTCCCAGGTGTCGTCGCGTGGATCGGGCTCGTCGATCCGTCGCTCACGGGCTCTCAGTCAAAGAATCGAAGGATCGCATCGAGACCGCCGTGATTCAGCGCGGCATCGGTCTGCGCGCGCACCAGTGGCTTGGCGCGGTAAGCGACCGAGACGCCGGCGATCGACATCATCGGCAGGTCGTTGGCGCCGTCGCCGACGACGATCGCTTGCGACGGCGAGGCGCCGATCGCCGCGCAGCGTTCGGCGACCGTCCGGCGCTTGCGCTCGGCGTCGACGATGTCGCCGAGCACGCGCCCGGTCAGCTTGCCGTCGACGATCTCCAGCTCGTTGGCTAGCGCGAAATCGAGGTCCAGGCGCTCGCGCAGCCGATCGGTGAAGAACGTGAAGCCGCCGGACACCAGCAGCGTGCGCAGGCCGGCGGCGCGGATGCCGTCGAGCAAGGCCTCGACGCCCGGCGATAGCGTCAGCCGCTGCGCGTAGACGGTCGCCAGCACGGCCTGCGGCAAGCCGCGCAGCAGCGCGACGCGGCGGCGCAGGCTTTCGGCGAAGTCCTTGATCTCGCCGCGCATCGTCGCTTCGGTGATCGCGGCGACCCGGTCCTTCAGGCCCGCGAAATCGGCGATCTCGTCGATGCATTCGATCGTGATCAGCGTCGAATCCATGTCGAAAGCGATCAGCCGGAAATCGTCGAGGCGCCGGTGGCGGTCGGTCACCGCCAGGTCGACCTCGAGCCGGTCGGCCAGCGCCCGCAGCGGCGCCAGCTCGACGCGGTCCGGATGCCAATGGGCGGTCGTGGCGTCCGCCCGCACCGGCGGGGCGCCGAGCGTGCCGGTCAGAGCTCGCACCGCTTCGTCGGGCAGGCGCTGCGGGTGGCTCAGGGTGACGCGGCCGGGCGCCTCGGCGGTGATCGGCGCACAATCGGCGGTGATGGCGAACGATGACATGGTATTGCGGTAAAAATCAAAGAAACGGTAGTCGCTCAGGCGGCCAGTCGCGACAGAAACTCGCGGATCCGCTGGACGCGGCTGCTCAGGTCGGGCGTCTGCGTCGTCACACGCAGCCGATCCGGGCCGCCCATCCGCGCATCCTTGCGAGATTGCAGGAATTTGATGACACGATCCGGCGTGATGGCCGTGGTTGGCGAGAATTGCAGCACGATCACCTCGGCGGCGGCGTCGATCTTGATGATGCCCAGCGGTTGCGCGAGCAGCCGCAGCCGGTGCGTTTCGATCAGCGAGCGCGCCGGCTCGGGCAGCTTGCCGAAGCGGTCGATCAGCTCTTCCTGCATGACGGAGAGCGAGTCGGCGTCCTGGCAGTTGGCCAGCCGCTTGTACAGCGTCAGCCGCTCGTGCACGTCGCCGCAATAGTCGTCGGGCAGCAGCGCCGGAATGTGCAGGTTGATCTCGGTGGTCGCCGCCAGCGGCGCGCTGGAGCGCGCGCACCGCCTCGTCGAGCATCTCGGTGTACATCGCGAAGCCGACCTCGAGCATGTCGCCGGACTGCGACTCGCCGAGCACCTGGCCCGCGCCGCGGATCTCCAGGTCGTGCATCGCCAGGTAGAAGCCCGAGCCCAGCTCCTCCATCATCTGGATCGCCTCGAGCCGCTTGAGCGCGTCGCGCGTCATCGCCGCCTCGTCGGGTGTCAGCAGGTACGCGTAAGCCTGGTGGTGCGAGCGGCCGACGCGGCCGCGCAACTGGTGCAACTGCGCGAGGCCGAAGCGGTCGGCGCGGTGGATGACGATCGTGTTGGCCGTCGGGATGTCGATGCCGGTCTCGATGATCGTCGTGCACAGCAGCACGTTGTAGCGCTGCTGGTGGAACTCGCGCATCACGCGCTCGAGCTCGCGCTCGGGCAGCTGGCCGTGGGCGACGATGATCCGCGCCTCGGGAACGAGCTTCTCGAGCTTCTGGCGCCGATTCTCGATCGTCTCGACCTCGTTGTGCAGGAAGTAGACCTGGCCGCCGCGCTTGAGCTCGCGCAGCAGCGCCTCGCGGATCGTGCCCTCGGACTCCCGCCGCACGAAGGTCTTGATCGCCAGGCGCTTTTGCGGCGCGGTGGCGATCACCGAGAAGTCGCGGATGCCCTCGAGGCTCATCGCCAGCGTGCGCGGGATCGGCGTGGCAGTCAGCGTCAGCACGTCGACCTCGGCGCGCAGCGCCTTGAGCGCCTCCTTCTGGCGCACGCCGAAACGGTGCTCCTCGTCGATGATGACCAGGCCCAGCCGTTTGAAGCGCACGTCGCCCGACAGCAGCTTGTGCGTGCCGATGACGATGTCGACGGTGCCGTCGTTCAGCCCTTCGATCGCGGTCTTGACCTCCTTGCCCGAGCGGAAGCGCGACAGCTCGGCCAGGCGCACCGGCCAGTTCGCGAAGCGGTCGCTGAATGTCTGGAAATGCTGCTCGGCCAGCAGCGTCGTCGGCGCCAGCACGGCGACCTGCTTGCCGCCCAGGACCGCGACGAAGGCCGCGCGCAGCGCGACCTCGGTCTTGCCGAAGCCCACGTCGCCGCAGACCAGCCGGTCCATCGGCTTGCCCGACACCATGTCCTGGACGACCGCGTGGATCGCCGCGAGCTGGTCGGGCGTCTCCTCGAAGCCGAAGCCCTCGGCGAAGACCTCGTAGTCGCCGGGCTGGAAGCTGAACGCGTGGCCGACGCGAGCGGCGCGGCGCGCGTACAGGTTCAGCAGCTCGGCGGCGCTGTCGCGCGCCTGCTGCGCGGCGCGGCGCTTGGCTTTTTCCCACTGGCCCGAGCCGAGCTGGTGCAGCGGCGCGTCGTCGGCGTGCGCGCCGCTGTAGCGGCCGATCTGGTGCAGTTGCGCGACCGGCACGTACAGCGTCGCGTCGCTCGCGTACGTCAGGTGCAGGTACTCGTTGGCGCCGTCGCCCAGGTCCAGCGTGACCAGCCCCTGGTAGCGGCCGATGCCGTGCTGCGCGTGCACGACCGGATCGCCGATCCTCAGTTCGGACAGGTCGCGGATGATCGCGTCGACGTTGGTCTGCTGCTCGCGCCGGCCGCGGCGGCGCTGCGGGCCGCGCGCGCCGAACAGTTCGGCCTCGGTGATCACCGACAGCGACGCGTCGCCGATCAGGAAGCCTTCGCCGAGCGGACCGATGCCCAGCGCGATCTCCTCGTCGCAGGCGAGGAAGTCGTCCCAGCCGTCGATCTGCGGCAGGCTCAGCCGATGCTCGGCGAAGAGCTGGCTCAGCGTCTCGCGGCGGCCGGCCGATTCGGCGACGATCAGCTTGCGGCCGGGCGCGCCGTGCAGGTAATCGTCGAGCAACTGGATCGGGTTGTCGTGGCGGCGATTGACCGTCAGCGGCGGCAGCGCCGAGGCGATGCGCGCGCGCGCCGCGTCGGCGGCGTTCGCGGCATTCGCCGTGTTCGCCGCCTCGTCGTCCGGCAGCGCCTCGGACGTCGATTCGTGGCTGCGGTGGCGGATCGCCCAGCGGCCGAACGCGCGCGCCATCGTGAAGAACGCGTCCGGCCGCAGCAGGATCTCTTCGGGCCGAAGCAGCGGGCGCTCGCGGTCGTGCGACAGGAACTTGTAGCGCTGCTCGGCCTCGCGCGAATGGCGGCCGACCTCGGCGTCGAGGTCGCCGTGCGAGACGATGATCGCGTCGTCGGCCAGGTAGTCGAACAGCGTGCCGGGGGTGTCGAAGAACAGCGGCAGGTAGTACTCGATACCGGCCGACGGAATGCCGTTGCCGATGTCGCGGTAGATCGTCGCCTTCGACGGGTCGCCCTCGAAGCGTTCGCGCCAGCGGCCGCGAAACGCGGTCCGCGCCGCCTCGTCGAGCGGAAACTCGCGGCCCGGCAGCAGCCGCACGCGGTCGACCGGATACAGGCTGCGCTGCGTGTCCGGATCGAAGGTGCGGATCGATTCGATCTCGTCGCCGAGCAGGTCGAGCCGCAGCGGCAGCGCGGCGCCCATCGGATACAGGTCGATCAGCCCGCCGCGGACCGAGTATTCGCCGGGCTTGACGACCTGGCTGACGTGCTCGTAGCCGGCCAGCGTGAGCTGCGCGCGGAACTTCGCCTCGTCCAGCGTCTGCTGCTTGTCGAAGAAGAAGGTGTTGGCGGCCAGGAACGCCGGCGGCGCCAGCCGGTACAGCGCGGTGGTCGCCGTGCACACCAGCACGTCGCACTCGCGCCGCTGCAGCGCGTACAGGCTGGCCAGGCGCTCGGATACCAGGTCCTGGTGCGGCGAGAACGTGTCGTACGGCAGCGTTTCCCAATCGGGCAGCAGCAGCACGCGCAGCGACTGGTCGAAGTAGCGGACCTCGCGGTGCAGGCGCTGCGCGTCGGCCGCGTGCGCGGTCAGCACGACCAGCGGCCGGCCCGCGCGCCGCGCCAGGCGGGCGAGGGTCAGCGCGTCGGCGGCGCCGAAGCATTCGGGCAGCGCGAAGACGCTGCCGGGGCGCGGCGGCGAAAGGCTCGCGAAAACGTGATCGAGGGGCAGGGCGGAGCAGACGGCGGTGTTCAACGGCAACCAGGCAGGACGGCGCGGGGGAGTCTGCTATTGTATGCGCCCCGCGTCCGGCCGCCGTATGTGTCCCGCGTCCGGTGTCCCGCGTCCGGCCGTCCCGGTGCCTGGCGCGCGCCAGGCCGCGAGGTGCGCGCCATGTTGCCGCGGCGACGCCGGCTCTTGCCGCGCATCGGCCGCGCCGTTCGCCGCGCCGTTCGCCTTTCGTCCAACTGGATTCGACCCGCTCGCGATGACCGATCCCGCCGCTCGCGCCGCCGTTGCGCTTCCGTCCGTAGCCTCGCGCGTCTTCGCGCTGCTGCCGGCCGGCGGCGCCGGGACGCGGCTCGGCGCGCCGCTGCCCAAGCAGTACCTGCCGCTGGCGGGCCGGATGATGCTCGACTGGACGCTGGCGCCGTTCGTGGCGGCCGACTGGATCGCCGCGACCGCGGTCGTCGTCGCCGCCGGCGATCCGCGCGTCGACGAAGCGGTCGCGCGCTACGAGCCCGCCCGCCGGGACGGTCGGCTGATCGTCGCGCCGGTCGGCGGCGCCTCGCGCCGCGATTCGGTCTTCAACGGGCTGGCGGCGCTGCGCGCGCGATTCGCGCCGGCCGACGACGACTGGGTGCTCGTGCACGACGCGGCCCGCCCCGGCCTGCGCGGCGACGTGCTGCGGCGCTTGCGCGATGCCCTGCTCGACGATCCGGTCGGCGGGCTGCTGGCGCTGCCGGTCGTCGACACGGTCAAGCGCGCCGATGCCGGTGGCAGGGTCGCGCGGACGGTGCCGCGCGACGGGCTGTGGCTCGCTCAGACGCCGCAGATGTTCCGTTTCGGCAAGCTGTTCGATGCGCTGGCGCGCTTTCCCGACGTGACCGACGAGGCGGCCGCGATCGAGGCCGCGGGGCTGGCGCCGCGACTGATCGAAGGCGGTCGCGACAACTTCAAGGTGACCTCGGCCGACGACCTGCAGCGCATGGCGGCGGTGCTGGCGGCGCGGTCCGACGAGCCTGGCGAGGAACTTCGATGAGCGAACCCCGATCCCCGTCCTCTGACGTAGCGGCGGCCGGTGTGGCGACCGTTCTTCCCGGGCTGCGCGTCGGCCAGGGCTACGACGTGCACGCGCTGGTTCCCGGCCGGCCGCTGATCATCGGCGGCGTGGCGATTCCGCACGCCGAAGGCCTGCTCGGCCATTCGGACGCCGACGTGCTGCTGCACGCGGTCACCGACGCGCTGCTCGGCGCCGCCGGCCTGGGCGACATCGGCCGCCTGTTTCCCGACACGGATCCCGCGTATCGCGGCGCCGACAGCCTGGTGCTGCTGCGCGAGGCGATGGCCCGGGTCGCCCGGGCCGGCTGGCGGGTCGTGAACGTCGACGCGACGGTGATCGCGCAGGCGCCGCGGCTGGCGCCGCACGTCGCGGCGATGCAGCGCAACATCGCCGAGGCGCTGGGCTGCGAGCCGGCGCAGGTCAACGTCAAGGGCAAGACCAGCGAGCTGCTGGGTTTCGTCGGGCGGCGCGAGGGCATCGTCGCGCACACGGTCGTGCTGCTGGCGGCGCGCGCCGGCTGATCGTCGCGGGCCTCAGTCGTCCTTCAGCGTCAGCTCGACGAGCAGGCCGCCGCCGTCCGCGTGCGCCAGCGTGCATTGTCCGCCGTAGCGCTGCGCGATCCGGTTGACGATCGCCAGCCCGAGGCCCGAGCCGCCGTTGGCGTTGCGCTCCGGGTCGAGCCGCGAGAACGGCCGCAGCAGGCGTTCGAACTGCTCGCTCGGCACGCCCGGCCCGTGGTCGCGCACGCGCACGCGGATGCCGTGCCGGTCGCGCTCGATCGTGTAGTCGACCTCGGCCAGCGCGCCGCCGGGCGTTCGCCCGTAGCGGCAGGCGTTCTCGATCAGGTTGCCGAACACCCGCAGCAGGTCCAGCGGATCGCCGCGCCAGCGGACGTCGGGCGGCACCAGCCGGCCCCGCAGCCGCAGTCGCCCGGCCGCCACCGGCGCGCGGTGGCTGGACTCGATCTGCGTCATCAGCGCGTCCAGCGCGACCCATTCGCTGCGCTGGCCCGGGCGGACGCCGCTCTGCGCGCCATGGCCGGCGCGGCCGTACTCGAGGAACTTGCCGACGATCTGGTCGATCCGATCGATGTCCTCGTTCATCGAGTCGCGCTCGGCCTGCGGCAGCCCGCTCATCTCGATCTCGAGCCGCAGCCTCGCCAGCGGCGTGCGCACGTCGTGCGAGACGCCGGCCAGCGCCGTCGTCCGGTCGGACTCGAGTTCGGCCAGGTCGCGGGCCATCCGGTTGAACCGCCGATTGACGTCGGCGATCTCGGTCGGCGCGTCCTCGGGCAGCAGCGCTGGCCGATCGCCGCGGCTGAGCCGCTCGATCGCCGCGGCCAGCCGCGCCATCGGCCGGTTGACCAGATTGCTGACGAACAGCGCGACGAGGATCGAGATCGCCAGTCCGATCAGCGCGATCAGCGCCCAGTTCGGGCCCACCTGTCGGTCGAAGCGCTCGCGATCCATGATCAGCCAGTACGGGTCGTCGTCGATCTCGAAACTGACCCACAGCCCCGTCTGGCCGTCGACCTTGCCGGCCAGCCGCGTGGTCGGCCCGAGCAGCGTCTGCAGCCGCGCCTCGACCGCGACGGCCAGCGTGGCCTCGTCCGGTTCGGATTCGCGCAGCGGCTCGATGACGTCCTTGTCCTCGAGCGGCAGGATCCGCACGCCTTCCTCGTTGGCCAGCTCGCGCAACAGCAACTGCCGCCGTTCGGACGGCGTGTTGACCAGCGCGGTGCGCGTCAGGTTGACGACCGACGCGATCTCCCAGGCCAGTTGCTGCTCGGGAGGCGACTGGTCGAACTGGCGCAGCAACTGCAGCGTCATCAGCGCGTTGATCGCGATCATCGGCGCGATCAGCAGGAAGCTGCGCCAGAACAGGCTGACCCGCATGACCGGGGGCGACGTCGGTCAGTTGCCGTCCGGAATGAACACGTAGCCGACGCCCCAGACCGTCTGCAGGTAGCGCGGATGTTGCGGGTCGCGCTCGATGATCTTGCGCAGCCGCGAGATCTGCACGTCGAGGCTGCGGTCGTAGGCCCCGTACTCGCGGCCGCGGGCCAGCACCATCAGCTTCTCGCGCGACAGCGCGACCTTCGGGTGCTGGGCGAAGACCTTCAGCACCGCGAACTCGCCGCTGGTCAGCGGCAGGTCCTGACCGTTGCGCGACAGCGTGCGGGTGCCCAGGTTCAGCGTGAACTCGCCGAACGTGACCTCGCCGCTCTCGCGCGACGGCGCGCCGGGCGTCTCCGGCGCCTGCCGGCGCCGCAGCACGGCGTTCATCCGCGCCAGCAGCTCGCGCGGATTGAACGGCTTGGCCAGGTAGTCGTCGGCGCCCATCTCCAGGCCGACGATGCGATCGACGTCATCGCCCTTGGCCGTCAGCATGATGACCGGCGTCTGGTCGTTGGCCGCGCGCAGCCGGCGCACGATCGACAGCCCGTCCTCGCCGGGCATCATCAGGTCCAGCACGATCAGGTCGAACGGCTCGCGCTGCAGCAGGCGGTTCATCGACACGCCGTCCTGCGCCAGACTGACCTCGAACTGGTTCTCGGTCAGGTAGCGGCGCAGCAGGTCGCGCAGCTTGGGATCGTCGTCGACGACGAGGACGTGCTTGGTGGCGCTTTGCATGAGGGCATCATACCGCCGAGTTCGCCGCGCGGGCAGCGCGACCGGACGGGCGTCTCCCGAAGGTTACGTGCTGTTACAAAGGCTTACCCGAGGTCGGTTGGCCCGCCGTTCGAAGGTTTCTAGAATGTTGATGCATACCGTTGGCCGAATCGCGTCTTTCGCGTGCTCGCATGCCCCGCATGCCGGCGAGACCGGCGCTTCCGCATGACGGGAACCGATTCGATCTTTCGCAGGAGTCCTCCGCCCGTGGCCGCATCGCCGTTCGCTCGCGCCTCGATCGACCCGCGCCGCTTCGCCGCGGCGTCGGCGCGCGCCGAGCCGTGGCCGAGCGCGGGCGTGCCGCCGCGCGGCCGGGCAGGGCGCGGCCAGGCAAGGAGCGGCCGGGCAGGGAGCGGCCGGGCAAGGAGCGGCCTGGCAGGGAGTGGCCAGGCAGGGAGTGGTCTGGCAGAGAGCGGCCTGGCAGAGAGCGGCCGGACGGGGCGGGCGCGCAGAGTGGGGATCCGGGCGCTGGCCCTCGTCTCGCTGGCGCTCGTGCTGATCGGCGCCGCCCCGGCGCGGCACGCGGCCGGCCCGGGCACGCGGCTCGCTCCCGACGAGCGCGAGCGGCTGCGCGGCGAGCTGCGCGACCAGCCCTGGCATCGGCGGGAACCGCGTTTCGGCCCCGACGGCCAGATCGGCGGTCCCGGACCCCGGCATTTCGGGGGCCCCGGACCGGCGTTCGGCCCGCCGGCGATGGCGTCGGGCGGTCCGCGCGATCCGGCCCGGGCCTGGGCGCCTGGCGGCGACGCCGGCTGGGATCGGCACGGCCCGCCACCGGGTCCGGCCCGTTTGTCACCCGACGAGCGCCTCGAGTTGCGCCGACAGCTTCGCGACGTCAATCGCATCGCCCGCTGACCCGTTCGCCGGCGCCGCATCGCGCCGGGGGCGGATATCCGTCCCCGGCCGGCGCGGCCATCCGCGTGGCGCGAGGCCGCGGCGCGCCGGTCCGATTGGTAGAATCCTCCGGGTGAACGCTTCCAGCTCCGTGCCCGTCGCGCGACGATTCGACGCGGCGACCGACCTCCATGCTCCCGACCTCACGCTGCTGGCGATCGGCACATCGACCGAGCGATGTTCGGTCGCCGTGCTGCGGCGCCGGCGCGGGGAGGCCAATGGCTTCGTCATCGATTCGCGTCCGGAACCGGGGCAGTCCGGCCGGGTGCTCGGCCTGGTGCGCGAGGCGCTCGGCCAGGCCGGCGCGTCCAAGCGGCAACTCGACGCGATCGCGTTCGACGCCGGTCCGGGCGCTTTCACCGGGCTGCGCGTGGGTTGCGGCGTCGCGCAGGGGCTGGGGTTCGCGCTCGATCGCCCGCTGCTGCCGGTCTCGTCGCTGGCGGCGATCGCGGTGCCGGCCGAGCCGTCGCCCGGGGTCGGGCCGTGCGAGCGCTGGATCGCGGTCGACGCGCGGATGCAGGAGTTGTACTGGACGATCGTTCCGGCGGACGCCGATCCGGCGGCCGAGCCGGCGCTGGATATCCGCGTCGGCCCGGCCGGCGATGCGTCGCGGGCCTTCGACGCGCGCCGTGCCCGGCTGGCCGCGATGCCAGGCGGCGGCTGGCCGGTGCTGCTGCTCGGCAACGGCTTCGAGCGATCCGACGCGCTGCGCGCGTGGGCTGAGGAGACGGACGCTCGCCGCGAGCCGTTGGCATGGCCGTCGGCCGACCGGATCGCGGTCGAGGCCGAGCGCCTGTGGCGCCGCGGCCGGGCGGTGCCGGCCGAGCGGGCGGCGCCGCTGTATGTCCGCGACAAGGTCGCGCTCGACGCGAGCGAGCAGGCCCGTCTGCGCGCGGCGAACCGGTCGCGGTCCGAGCGGGATCCGTCGCCGGTCGCCGCCTCGCGGGAGCGGCGATGACCGACATGCCGCAACGCTCGGCGGGCGGCGAGCCGCTATCCCGGCCGCGACCCTTGCCCATCTTCGACGTGCGGCGGATGACGCCGGCGGATCTGTCCGACGTCGCGCGCATCGAACGCTCGATCTACGATTTCCCGTGGACGCTGGGCAATTTCGGCGACGCGCTGAACGCCGGCTACGACGCCTGGACGTTCTCGCGCGAGCAGGCGATGCACGGCTATGCGATCGTCATGTGGCTGCCCGACGAGGTCCATCTGCTGAACGTCAGCGTCGCGGCGCCGATGCAGGGGCGGGGTTACGGCCGGGCGATCATGCGCTGGCTGATGGCCAACGTGTCGGGCAGGGGAGCGCCGGCCATGATGCTGGAGGTCCGGCCTTCGAACCAGGTCGCCCGGGCGCTGTACGACTCGCTCGGCTTCCGGCAGATCGGCGTTCGTCGCCGCTACTATCCGGCGTTCGGCAACACGCGCGAGGACGCGCTCGTACTGCTGCGGCGGTTCGACCATGAATGAATCGCAGCGACGCGCGTTCGACGCGCTGGGGCTCGGTCCGGTCTGGCGGCTGCGCCGCGCGGCGCAGCGCGACGATGCCGCTATCGGCGAGCCGGCGAGCTCGCCGGCGCAGATCAGCGTAGCTTCGCCGGCGGGGATTGGCACAGCTTCGCCAGAGGACATCGGCGCAGCTTCGCCGCAGGACATCGGCGCAGCTTCGCCGCAGGACATCGGCGCAGCTTCGCCAGAGGACACGAGGGCATCGTCGTCGGACACGACGATGGACGTGGCGACCGTGGCGATCGAGCCCGCGGCCCCGGCCGAAGCCTCGAGGACCACGGTACCCGCTGGCGACGCCGGACCGCGGCGCCTCGCGGCGGCGGCCGGCGCCGCGCCGTTGCTCCCGTCACCTCTGTCGCGCGACGCGATCGATACGCTGGACTGGGAGGCGCTCGAACGGCGCGTGGCGGGCTGCCGCGCCTGCGGGTTGTGCGAGAACCGCCGGCAGACGGTGTTCGGCGTCGGCCCGCACCGCGCGCGTTGGATGATCATCGGTGAAGCGCCGGGCGCCGAGGAGGACGCGCAGGGCGAGCCCTTCGTCGGCCAGGCCGGCCGCCTGCTGGACAGCATGCTGGCGTCGATCGGCCTATCCCGGCAGCAGCACGTGTTCATCGCCAACGTGCTCAAGTGCCGGCCGCCGCGCAATCGCAACCCCGAAGCGGCCGAGGTCGCCAGTTGCTCGCCGTACCTTCGCCGGCAGATGGCTTTGCTCGACCCGGACCTGATCGTGCTGATGGGCAAGTTCGCCGCCTCGACGATGCTCGGCGTCGACACCAGCGTGGGCCGGCTGCGCGGGCAGGTCCACCACATCGCCGTCAACGGCCGGCGGGTGCCGGCGATCGTCACCTACCATCCTGCCTACCTGCTGCGCGACCTGCCGGAAAAGGCCAAGGCCTGGCGAGACCTGCAGATGGCGCTGCGCGCCGATCCGGGTCGCGACGTGGCGGCCGCGCCGGATCGCGGCACGACGGCCTGACGAGTGGGGACCGACGAGGGGAGTCGACGAGGGGAGTCGACGAGGAAAGGTCCCGCGGCGGTCCGCGCCCGGCTCGGCCTGTCGGCCTGTCGGCCTGTCGGCCTGTCGGCCTGTCGGCCTGTCGGCCTGTCAGCCGTGCGGCGAGTGGCTCTCGCCGATCAGCGACTCGGAGTCGAACTCGCGCTGGTTGCGCATGTGCAGGCGGATCACCGCCATGATCGACAGCGCGACGAACGCGCCGAACAGCACGATCACCGTGTTGACGGCCAGGTCCAGCTTCACGAGGCCCGCGTACAGCGCCAACATCAGCAGCACGCTGATGTTCTCGTTGAAGTTCTGCACGGCGATCGAGTGGCCGGCGCTCATCAGCACGTGGCCACGATGCTGTAGCAGCGCGTTCATCGGCACCAGGAAGAAGCCGGCCATGCCGCCGATGACGATCAGCAGCGGATAGGCGAACTCCAACGTCGTCACCAGCGTCATCATCGGCACGACCAGGCCCATCGCGATGCCGAACGGCAGCACGCGCAGCGAGCGCCGCAGCGGGATCCAGCGCGCGGCCAGCACCGCGCCGAGCGCCAGCCCGATCGCGACTACGCCCTGCAGCACCGCGGCGCGCGACAGCGGCATGTGCAGCGTGCGCTTGGCCCAGTCGAGGACGATGAACTGCAGCGTCGCGCCAACCCCCCACAGCAGCGTGGTGACGGCCAGCGAGATCTGGCCCAGCTTGTCGCGCCACAGCACGCGGAAGCAGCGCGCGAACTCGGTGATCAGCTTGAACGGGTTGACCTGCTGATGCGGGTAGCGCGCGCCGGTGTCGGGGATCCGCAGGTTGAACAGCGCGGCGATCACGTACATCACGAGGATCACGAGGATCGCCGACTCGGCCGCCGAATCGACGCCCAGGTCGATGACGGGCAGGTCGACGCCGAGCAGGTACGAGGACACCTTGGGGCTGATCAGCGCGCCGCCCAGCACCGTGCCCAGGATGATCGACGTGACAGTCGTGCCTTCGATCCAGCCGTTGGCGGCGACCAATTTCTCGGGCGGCAGCATCTCGGTCAGGATGCCGTACTTGGCCGGTGAATAGGCGGCCGCGCCGAAGCCGACGACCGCGTACGCGAGCAGCGGATGGACGGTGAAGAACATCAACAGGCAGCCGGCGATCTTGATCGTGTTGGTCACGAACATCACGCGGCCCTTGGGCATCGAGTCGGCGAACGCGCCGACGAACGGCGCCAGCACCACGTACGACACGGTGAAGAACAGCTTGAGCATCGGCTTGATCCAGTCCGGCGCATGCAGCTCCACGAGCAACTGGATCGCTGCGATCAACAGCGCGTTGTCGGCGAGCGACGAGAAGAACTGCGCCGCCATCACCGTGTAGAAGCCAGGTTTCATCGATCGGGTATGAATCGGGCAAGTCGGGCCGGATGGCGCCCCGGACGTCGACGATCGCGGAGCGGCGCCTGCGCAGACAAGCCTTCGCCGGTGCGAGCGCTTTATACCATGAAGCCCGTGGCTGGCAGGGTATAGTGACGGGACGCTTTTCACCCGCGCTTTCCGCTTTTACTGACCTGCCTCGGTCGTCCGCATGGGTCGTCCTCTCCGCGCCTGCATTTCGATTCCCGCATTGCGGCACAACCTGCGCCGCGTTCGCGAACTCGCGCCCGCCGCCAGGGTGTGGGCCGTGGTCAAGGCCAATGCTTACGGGCATGGGCTGTCGAACGCGATCGAAGCCTTCGACCATGCGCACGGGCTGGCGCTGCTGGAGTTCGACGCGGCGCGGCGGCTGCGCGAGGCCGGATGGCGGCGGCCGATCCTGATGCTCGAAGGGCCGTTCGAGCCGGCCGACGTCGCGCAGGCCCGACGACTGGGGCTGACGCTGGCGCTGCACCGGCCCGAGCACCTGGACTGGCTGGCCGGGCACCCGGCCCGCGACGACGCGCAGCGCCTGGACGTGCTGCTCAAGTTCAATTCCGGCATGAACCGGCTCGGCATGCGCGCGCCGGCGCTGCGCGACGCCCACGCGGCGCTGGCCGGCGGGCCGCTGGCCGCGCAGGTCGGCTCGGTCGGCCTGATGACGCATTTCGCCAACGCCGACGTGCCCGGCGGCATCGACGAGGCCTGGCCGGCCTTCGTCGCCGCCTGTCAGGGTTTGTCCGGGCCGCGCTCGGCGAGCAATTCGGCGGCGATCATCGACCACCCGGCCACGCACGGCGACTGGGTGCGCCCCGGCGTCATGCTGTACGGCGCGACGCCGTTCGCGTCGCGCGATGCCGCCGGCCTCGGCCTGCTGCCGGCGATGCGGCTCGAATCCGAACTGATCGCGATCCAGGCGCTGTCGGCTGGCGAGAGCATCGGCTACGGGTCGCTGTTCACGGCCGCCGCGCCGATGCGGGCCGGCGTCGTCGCCTGCGGCTATGCCGACGGCTATCCGCGGCACGCGCCGGTCGGCACGCCGGTCGTCGTCGCCGGCCGGCGGGCGCGGCTGGCCGGCCGCGTGGCGATGGACATGCTGATGGTCGACCTGAGCGAGGCGCCCGACGCGCGGGTCGGCAGCCCGGTGCAGTTGTGGGGCGATCGCTTGCCGATCGACGAGGTCGCGCAGGCGGCCGGCACGGTCGGCTACGAGCTGATGTGCGCGCTGGCGCCGCGCGTGCCCGTCATCGTCGAGCGCTGATGGCCCGCGCCCGCTCCCAATACGTCTGCAGCGAGTGCGGCGGCGCCAGCGTCAAGTGGCAGGGCCAGTGCCCGCACTGCGGCGCCTGGAACACGCTGGGCGAGACCGTCGCCGAAGCGCCCGGCGCCGGCAATCGCCGCTTCGAGTCGCTGGCGCCCGCGCAGGCGCTGGTCTCGCTCGACCAGGTGACGGCCCAGGACGTCAGCCGCCTGCACACCGGCTCCGAGGAGTTCGACCGCGTGCTCGGCGGCGGCCTGGTCGACGGCTCGGTCGTGCTGATCGGCGGCGATCCGGGCATCGGCAAATCGACGCTGCTGCTGCAGGCGCTAGCCCACCTGACGGCGGTCGATGCCAGCGTCCTGTACGTCAGCGGCGAGGAGTCGGCCGCGCAGATCGCGCTGCGGGCGCGGCGGCTGGGGCTCGGCGACCTGAAGCTGCCGGTGCTGGCCGAGATCCAGCTCGAGCGGATCGTGCAGGTGCTCGAATCGCGCCGGCCCGCGGTCGTCGTCATCGATTCGATCCAGACGCTGTACGCCGATTCGCTGCAGTCGGCGCCGGGCTCGGTCGCCCAGGTGCGCGAGTGCGCGGCGCGGCTGACCCGCCTGTCCAAGCAGCAGGGCACGACGATCGTGATGATCGGCCACGTGACCAAGGAGGGGACGCTGGCCGGCCCCCGCGTGCTCGAGCACATCGTCGATGCGGTGCTGTACTTCGAGGGCGACGCGCACTCGTCGCACCGGCTGATCCGGGCCTTCAAGAACCGCTTCGGCGCGGTCAACGAGATCGGCGTGTTCGCGATGACCGATCGCGGCCTGCGCGGCGTCTCCAACCCGTCGGCGCTGTTCCTGTCGCAGCACGACCGGCCGGTGGCCGGCTCGTGCGTGCTGGTCACGCAGGAGGGCACGCGGCCGCTGCTGGTCGAGGTGCAGGCGCTCGTCGACCAGGCCAACGGCGCCAGCCCGCGGCGCCTGTCGGTCGGCCTGGAGCAGAACCGCCTGGCGATGCTGCTGGCTGTGCTGCACCGCCATGCCGGCATCGGCTGCTTCGATCAGGACGTTTTCATCAACGCCGTCGGCGGCGTGCGCGTCGCCGAACCGGCCGCCGACCTGGCCGTGCTGCTGGCGATCGTCTCGTCGCTGAAGGACCGGCCGCTGCCCAGGGGGCTCGCGGTGTTCGGCGAGGTCGGCCTGGCGGGCGAGGTGCGTCCGGCGCCCCGCGGCCAGGAACGCCTGCGCGAGGCGGCCAAGCTCGGCTTCTCGACGATCATCATGCCCCGGGCCAACGCGCCGAAGAAGCCATTCGAAGGCGTGACCGTCATCGCGATCGAACGGGTCGAGCAGGCGCTGCAGGCGGCCTGGCCGCATTGATCGCTTCGCCCGGTCCGACCGCTCCGACCACTCTTGTTGCCCCGGTCGTCCCGGTCGTTCCGGTCCTCCCAGTCGCCCCGACGACACGGCC